>NZ_JAASRO010000001.1:5749181-6065575 GCF_011761605.1 Kribbella shirazensis
CTCACCCTCGACGATTGAGTCAGCAGCAGGTCTTCAAATAGTCCTGGAGGTCAGACAGGGCCGCCCCTCGCTCTCTATCTGCCGCACCACGCAGCCAGGCGACCCAGGACTACGGCTGGTACTCCTGGAGGCCGGCGAGCTGACTGTCGGATCCTGGCCGCAGTACTACGACAGCCTGACGCTGTTCTCCCCGCCGGCTACAGCGGCCGCCCCGGCGATCCGGACCACTACCCCACCCGGAACAACGTCACCTATCTCGAGAAGCTTGCCCTAGGCATCGACGCCGAGATCCGCATGACGACCCGAGCCACCCCCCGGCTCCGCGGCGGCCGTGACATGCACTACTTGGCTCCACACGTTCACACCTTCAACGGGTCACCTTCGTAACCGGCTACCGCCCAAACCTCCCGTACCTCAAGAAGCTCGGCGCACTCGACGCCACCGGCCTCCCCCGCGGCCTCTCCCTCACGCACCGCGGCCTTACCTACCTCGGCGTGGAATTCCAGCGATCCTTCTCATCGAACACCCTCCGCGGCGTCTCCCGCGACGCCCAGTACGTCGTACGCGCTCGCAGGGACGTAGGCCGTCGCGGTCCTTCGACCACCAGCGCGTTCAGAGTTGCTGTGTGGGGCGTACCAGAAGTTCGTGCACCGCGACTCCGCGAGGGCGGGTCACGAGATAGCTCACCGCGTCGGCCACGTCGGTCGGACGGAGCCACTCGAAGTCTGTGCGCGGCGTGTCGGTCGTGAGTTCGGTCTGCACCATGCCGGGTTCGACAAGCCCTACTCGGACTCGCCGTCCCGCGACCTCCTTGCGCAACGCTTCGCTGAACGCGCCGACGGCGTGCTTGGTCGCCGCATAGACGCCGTACGGCGGACCAGCCATCCGGCCGGCGACGGAACTGATGGTCACCACGTCCGCCACACCACGCGGCCCCTCCGCGGCTTGAAGCAGATGCGGAAGCGCCGCCTGTGTGCAGTGGAGAACGCCGAGGAGGTTGACGTCGACCATCGCCTTCCACTGAGCGACATCCCCTCCCTCGATCGGGCCTGTCACTCCCGTACCGGCGTTGTTGACCAACACGTCGATGCGCCCGGTCGCGGCGACGACCGCCGCGACGGCCTCGTTGACAGAACCTGGATCGGTGACGTCGGCCTCGATCGCCAGGGCCCGATCCGTACCGAGCTTCGCCGAGAGCGCCTCGAGTCGATCACGTCGACGCGCCAGTAACGCCACCCGTGCTCCCAGGTCCGCGAGCGTCATAGCTGTCGCTTCACCGATGCCACTCGAGGCACCCGTCACCACCGCCACCACGTTCTCGAGCGGTCCGGCCATCTGCACCCTCCAGGTCAGCGATCGTTTCTTGTCCACGCCGACTGGTCGGCCGTCGGTAAGATGTTAACAGCGCCGAAATTCTCGAAGGCACAGCACGGCCACGCGATCCCCTGAGAGCACTCAGCCCGCGCGCTCCGGCGTCATCTTCGGACTCACCAACGCCCGCAGACCAACGACCGCGGTGCAGTGCGACAACGATGACGCCGGTACGACGGAGATCATGACAGCGATCGTGCACGCCATCGAGGAATCCGGTGACACCACGCGGGCCGGTCAGCTGATCGGGAACCTGTTCAGCCGGTCGCGAGCCGCGGGCACCGCTGGAAGGCGGGGAACGACGGGTCTGGCTGGATGAGCTCCAGGTACAGCGGCTTACCGTCGACCTGGCCGATCACGACGAACACGCCGGTCCCGACGACCTTGGCGTTGGGGTTCGCGTAGTTGAACTGGATGCGGAACCCATCCCGGAACGGAACGATCCCGGTGATGAACCCGGACGCCTCCAACGGCTTGGCGAAGTTGTCGGCCTGGCTACCACCCGAGATCCCGGGCGGTCCCAGGGGATCTTGCCCTGAGCACCATTGGCCGACGATTTCGTGCACGGTAGCGGACGCGGGCAGTGCTGGAACGATCGCGAGCCCCGCCGTCGCTGCAACGGCCACAACGGCACGTGAAATGAAGCGCATGGCAACCCCCAAATGGTGTGACTCCCCCTGCTCCGGTGGTAGCACCCGGCGGCCCACGCGTCAACGCTTCACCCACGTCCGTACGCCGACCAGCACCCACCGTTCCAGCGCGGTCACCCGGACGATCCGACACGACGAAATGCCCTGCTGGCACGGCGTTCAACGGTGCCCAGCACCCCTCGCCGCGCCACGCATCGGCGCCTGCACGGACAGCAACCAGGGCGATCACGAGAGCCTTGCCGGTACGCCGCTGCGCCCAGGTTATAAGCGGCATCACCAGGAGATGCGCCCGCCGACCAGCCCACCGCCGCTCCACCCGATCCAACGACGGAGCACGAACTTGCCAATAGCAACTTTCCCGAACGGTCCGAGGCTGCCCAGGGTGCCAGGTGTGTCGGCGTCACGCTCGGGTCCTGACTCGACCCGCCACCGAACAGCAACCCGCCGCCGGTGGTCGGCGACGCACCGACGCACGCCCGCGGATTCGACCCGCAAGCGACCACCGGGCCCCGAAGCCGCATGGCGCAGGTTGACCGCCGCTCGTCGCGCCCTCCCAACCCTCAGCGGGCCCGCGGTCGACAGGGCTTGGGGACGGTGACAGCGCGCTTACCTAGAGCCGTTGTTGTCGGGTAGTTGCTGGGCCCCGACTCGACCGTCGCGAGCGGCGGTGATCAACAGGTGCGGGCCGGCCGCCCAGATCAGGACGGGGGCACCCAGTTCCAGCGTGCGGGCGGCACGCAGTACACCCTCCGGCCGGCCAAGAGTGGCTTGCCAAAGCACGACCGTGCCGTCGCCGCCGATGACCAGGCGACCGACCGAGCCACGACGCCACGCGAGGGCGGTGATCGTCTCAGGCCCCAGCGCGCACATCGGTGAGCACGGCCGACGTGACGAACGGGCCCAACCGTCCGCCACCCACAGCGCAGTACGGCGCCATCGCCGACGCCCGCCGCCACGACCGCGGTCACCCCGATCGCGGCCTCCTTGGTAATCATCGGCGCACGACGGCGGAGCCTCACCCGCCGGGTGCCTTACCTGCCTAGCGCCTCGTGAAGCAGCTCAAGGCGAGCGCATCGGAAGCATGAACCTGCAACACTCCAGATGACCCCACCCGCCCGAGCCCCCGTCTATCGCCACATCGGCGGTGGGACATATCGTTCGAGTCAAGGCAAAGCTGAACAACCAAAGAGGGTCTCGGCTGCTCGAGTCGGGACCGTCTTCGTCGCGCACAAACTCCGAAATGTCACCAAGGGCCGCCACTAGTCACCGAAGGCGTACCAGGGACGTCAACCGCGGTTGTAGGGCTGCACCGCCGCCTTGCTGGCGCCGATCCTCAGGTTCCGGAAGTCGGAACGGAACGTCGCACCCGGCTGGTAGTCCTTGTACATGCCGAACTTGATCCTGAACTCGTTCTTGAAGGAGTCATCCTTGCACGTGGAGCGCGTCGCGTAACCGAAGTACTCCTCCCGCTCGAAGAGCTTCTCCTCGACGGTGGTCGCTCCCACTCTCTTGTGGTACACCGCGATACGCCCCTTCGGCGCGCCGTCGTGGTAGGGCTCCACGTTGTACTTGATGACGAAGGAGTGCCATTCGTTGGCGCCGATGCTCTTGGTCGCCATCGAGATGTCGTAGTTCGTGTCGGGGTCCTCGCCTCGGCGCACGAACTGGAGGTTGTGCCCGTTGCCGGCACCAGATTGGATGCGCACGCCGCCGATCGGGTTCGCGGTGCACTGCCACAGCTGCAGCACGTACGCCCCGCTGCCCGTCACGTCATCGACGCCCTCGGGGATGCGAACGTCGAACCCGACCCACACGTCGGTGTGGAACGGCAGGTCCCAGCCCGTCGCCAGCTCCGTGCGATCCCGGAGGGTGTTTCCGGCAGCGTCCTTCCAGGTGTTCTTGGCCGGGTCCTCAACGATGGCGCCTTCGTACCTGAAGTCCTTGTCCGTGCGGAACGTCAACGCCCGCGCGTCCGCGGTCCCGGTGATCTGGGGTGCCTGCCCCGCTCCCTGACACTTGCCTGGAAACCAGCCGGCACCCTCCCGGAGGTTGCCGCCGGCGCCCAACGTCGCACTGCACGCACTGGCGTTCTCGATCGTCCAGCTCTCACCTGCGATACCCGCCGAGTAACTGGGTACGGCGGCTGCTGCCGCGCTGGCAGGTGAGCTCGTCACTGCGGCGAAACCCACCGAGGCGCTCAGCGTCAACGCAACGGTGAGAGCCATCGTCTTTCGAGCAAGTCGACCATGGGCGGAGATCTGCATCTGTGTCATTCCTTCCTTAGAGGGGAAATGCTTCGTTCGCTGATGCTCAGGTCGGGATGTGTTCCATGGCTGCGGTCGACGGGATCTCGGGGGCGGGTAGATCTTGCCTTCGCAGGGTTTCTGCGAAGGCTTTGAGGCTCGGGGTCTGGTAGACGGTGGCGGCTTCGTCGGCGAGCCAGAGAGCGGTTCGGTCGAGGTCCGAGGGCTGCCGGGGCCAGATCCATCGGCGGTCGTCGGTGGCGTGGCGGGCCCAGAAGTGGAACGCGTCGCGGAGACTGCCGAAGCCCGGTTCGGCGGGCGCGTTCCAGAGGTCGCGGCCTTCAGCAGCTGCGACTCGGCAGCAGACTGCGAAGGCTCGTAGACAGTAGATGGTGTAAAGCAACGAGTCGGGACGGGCCAGTTCTCTCGGGAGCGCGCCGCCGGCAGCGATGTGGCGGAGCCGGATGCCGAACCGATCGAGGATCTCGGTGAGCGCGGTCCGATCATCGACGAACTGCAGATAGCGCAGTACCTGCGCGTCCCACCAGACTCCGTGGTTGTTGGTCATCCGTTCTTCCTGCCGGCCGAGTTCGCTCGACCGCATCCAGTGGGTCAACTCGGCGAACCAGTCCTGCAGGAGCGGGAGCCGTTCGGTGAACCGTCCGGCCCCCACCAGCAGGTCGACGTGATCCAGGAGGTCGGTTAGGAGCGTCGCCTCGATCTGCCCGATCGCCGCACCGTCGTGCTGACCGGGCAGCGCGGCAGCGTGAGCGAAGTTGGGGCGCATCGCGGTCGCCGGGTCTAGGAACCAGCGTTCGAGACGTGCCTCCGCGGCGTCGGCGTAACGTGCCTCGCCGGTTCGGAGGTGGGCTTGCACCAGGGTGTTGACGGCCGCGACCGTCTGCCGGAACCGCCGTTTGTCGTAGCGATCGCTCCACGCGTCCGGGTTCCGCCGGCCGTCGATCCTGATGTACGGGAGACCGTCGGCTGTCTGCGGATTCGGCCAGGAGTAGTTGCCGACCGAGTAGTAGTCGTGGGCGTCTCCGGCCCAATCCGACGGCTCGCGGTCGATGATGGAATACGGCCGCCCGGCCAGGAACTCGTCGGCCTGGGTCGTCAGTTGACGGCTCACTTGGGTCCCGCCTCCGAGAAGGCCTTCTCATACTCGGCCCGGATCTGGTCGCCGCCGCCGTTGCGCCACTTGGTCACGGCCGCCTTCCAGCTCGAAACGGGTGCGCGTCCGGCCAAGATGCCGTTCCGCGCATCGGTCAGGTCCTTGCCCAACTGCAGACCTTTGGCCGCATCGGTCTGGGAGTACAGGCCCTGGGTCGGATCAGGGGCGAGAATCGGCAGAGCGGCTTCCTGATAGTCGAAGCGGGCCTGAGCGACGTCGCGCCGGCCCGGGTCGTAGATGGCCTGGGTCGGTCCGCAGACGTACCCGAACGGCACCAGCCGCAGATTCTGCCCGCGCGAGTTCACGATCGGATCCCTGCCCTCGAACTTGAACGTCTGGCCCTCGATCCCGAAGCTGCGCAGGAGGTACTCGGAAGATCCGAACGGCGCGGCGAGCCAGTCGAGCGCCCGGAGCACCTCGCGAATCCGGTCCGGTTCGGCCTGGGTGACTGCGGTGAACGCCTGTGCTGCGCTTCCTCGCGGATGCAGGGGCTTGCTGGACGCGTCGTATCCGAACATCGCAAGAGACCCGAGCTTGAAGCCTGGCACCTCGGCGCCCCACATCTCGTACTTGCTCCAGCCGGCGTACCCGCCGAAGACGATCGGGGTGGTCCCGTTGGTGAACCAGTCATTGCGTTGGTTGTTGGACGCCACCAGGCCGTCCGGGTGGAAGACGCCGGCGTCGGCCAGCTCGCGGGCGTCGGCCAGCGCCGTCTCGTACGCCTCCAGCTCGATGTTCGAGGTGAACTTCCCGCCGTCCTCGATCCAGTTGCCAGGTATTCCGAGGGCACCGGTGATCATGGTCAGGGTGCCGCCCGGATCTCCACAGGCCCATCGTGACTTGCGCTCGTTGGTCAGCCCCTTCAGCAGTGCCTTGAACTCGCCGATGTCCTTGGGCTGCGCGGGCAGGCCGCTGCCGGCAACGAGGTCGGCGCGGATCCAGGCGACCCCCGGGATCGGTACCCGGGCGATCGGCACTCCCCACAGAGCGTTGCCGTACACCGTCTTGCGCCACGAGTCGGTCGAGAGACCCGCCAGGTTCGGATAGTCCTTGATGGCATCGCCCGACAAGTACTCGGTCAAGTCGGTGAACTTTGCCTTCAGCAACGCGGGCAGCTGCTGCACCGAGCCGTAGATCGACACCAGGTCGGGCAGATCTCCGCCGGCCACGGTGGTCGCGAACCGTTGAGCGTAGTCAGCCGCCGGTGCGTACGTGATGTCGAGCCTTCCGCCAAGTCGCTTGTCGACCTCCTGCCACAGTGGATTATCGGACTTGCCGGGCGCCACCGGGTCGAAGGTGTAGGTGAGTGCGGAGATCTGGCCACCCGACAGCGGTGGCGTACTGACCGCCGCGACAGGATTCGGCGGGTACTCGAAGTACCCGCTCATGCCGAGCGGGTGTGCGCTCTTCAGCGCGGGTTCGGCGTCCCCGGCCTGGGCGAACGTCGGAAGAATGTCCGCTCCGATTCGGCCAGAGGTTCCCGTCGTCGTCTTGGCGGAGCAGCCGAGAGCTGATCCGGCGGCACCGGCGACGGCTGCCGCGGACAGCCCTTTGAGCAACGTGCGGCGCGAAAGCGCATCCATGGTTACGGTTCCCTCCTCATGGCGGGCGTCCGGTCGATCAGCCTTTGACGGCGCCGATCAGAAGTCCCTTGCTGAAGTGCTTCTGGATGAACGGGTAGATGATCAGGATCGGGATGACGGACATGACCAGAATCGCCATCTGGATCGATGCCTGGGGTGGCAGCGACTCGGTCGACGCCGAGAGCTCGTCCGTACCGAGAGGCGTCTGGTTCACGACGAACGTTCGCAGGACCAGCTGCAGCGGCCACTTCTCCGGCGAAGGCAGGTAGAGCAGGGCAGAGAAGAACGCATTCCAGTAGGCGACGGCGTAGAACAAGCCGACCACCGCGACGACGGCCTTCGAGAGCGGCAGGACGATGAGGGTGAGGATCCGGAGTTCGCCGGCCCCGTCGATCTTCGCCGACTCGGTCAGCTCACTGGGCAGCTCGAGGAAGAAGGACCGCATCACGATGACGTTGAAGGCGTTGACCACCACCGGCAGAATCAACGCCGCCAGGTTGTCGATCAGGCCGAGCTGCTTGACGATCAGGTACATCGGGATCATGCCCGGATTGAACAAGAGCGTGAACAGTGTCATCAGCAGGATGGGCTTGTGCAACAGCGATCCCGGCCGCGACAGGGCGTACGCGAGCATGATGGTGCAGGCCAGCGACAGGACAGTGCCCACAGCGGTGACCGCGACCGACACGCTGAGGGCCCGCGTCACCACTCCTCCCGACAGAACGGCCCGGTACGCCGCGAGCGACGGCTCGCTGGTGAAGAGGACAAGTCCGCCGCGCGCGCTGATGTCGCGCTGCGGCGCCAGACTCGTCATCACGACGGCGACGAACGGGACGATCACCGCGAGGCAGGCGACGGTCAGCAGTACACCGCGCGCCGCGGTCGCCCAGCGCGGCTGCCGTCCCATCCAGGCAGGCCGCTCGTCCGACGCCGACCGATGGTTGCGTCGAGCACGGCGTTCAGCGGGGGTTTCCAGCAGTCCCGTCATTTCGAGTACACCCCTCGCTCCCCCATCGCATGGGCGAGCCGATTCGCTCCGAGCACGAGAACGACACCGACGACGCCCTTCACCAAGCCGACCGCGGCCGAGACACCCCAGTTCCCGCCGATGATCCCGTTGTTGTAGACGTAGGTGTCGAGCACTTCGGAAGCCTGCGCGCCGACCGGACCCTGCTGCAGGAGGATCTGCTCGAAACCGACCGTGAGCGAATCACCCAGCCGCAGGATCAGCAGCAGTACGATGACGGGCCGGATCGCAGGCAGCGTGACGTGCCACAGCTGCCGGACCGGGCCGGCCCGGTCGATCGCCGCCGCCTCGTACAGGTTCAGGTCGACCTTGGACAGCGCGGCCAGGAAGATGATGGTCGACCATCCGGTGTCCTTCCAGATCACCTGTGACGTGATCAGCAGTTTGAACAGTTCCGGTACGCCGATGATCTGGAACGTTCCCAGGTCCGCGGAACGCAGCCACTCGTTCAGCATTCCGCCGTTGCCGAACATCTGCTGGAACAATGCCACGACGATGACCCAGGACAGGAAATGCGGCAGGTAGAGGATCGACTGCGTCAGCCGCTTGGCTCGTTCGTTCAGCATGGAGTTGAGGACCAGGGCCAGCGCGATCGGCAACGGGAACACGAACAGCACCTGGACCATCGTGATGATCAACGTGTTCACGAGGGCGTTCAGGAACTCCGGGTCACCGTCGAAGATGACGGAAAAGTTGCTCAGGCCAACGAAATCTGACCCGCTGATGCCGAGGAACGGCTGGTAGTCCTGGAAGGCGATCACGTTGCCCAGCAGCGGCAGGTAGTGGAACATCACCAGGACGATCACGCCCGGTACTGCGAGCACGAGCAACACCCGGTCCCGGTGCCATCGGGCCGCGAGATCCCCGCGGAGGCGAGTCCGGCGGGCGGCAGGGGTACCGGGATCTGCGACGGTCCCCGGCCGCACCTTGATCCCCGACGACATCAGGAGATCCTGCTGCCGACCGCTGCGACGGCGGTCTCGACCATCTCCCGCACGTGCTCCTGCGCGCTCTCCCGCGCCTGCCGCGCGACTTCGGCCGCGGCCGGCCGGTCGTCGGCGATCTTCTGCAGGAGTTGCCCGGCCGCAGCGCCGGCCCCCGGTCCCAGCTCGACAAACGGCAGGCCGAGATCGTTGTACATCTGGCCCTTGATCGTGTCGGTCGGCTGACGCACGTAGATCGACGGAACACCTTCCGCCAGCGCGATCAGAGGTGAGTGGCACTCCATGCTCACGACCGCGCCGGCCCGCCGGTAGACCGCAGCCGCCTCGGTCAGGTCCCAGAACCGCGGCAGGATGTGGACCAGGTCGGCCACGTCGGCAGGGAATGTCCCCGCGAACTCGGCCTCGGCGACTTCCATCGCGTAGCTCATCTCCGGCACGACGAGCGCCGGCTCGCCCGTGGCTCGCACCCAACCGATCACGGTCTGCCGCAGAACGTCCAGGTCGGACTTCAGATAGCCCGCGTTGTAGGCCGTCCGGCGAAGATCCTCGGCCGCGGGTGGGTAGTTCCGGATCTGGTGGTACGGCGTGAAACGCAGCCGCGGTACGACGCACAGGAAGCGTCCGGGCTTCAACCCGTACTCCGCGAGGACCGCCTGGCCGTCGCCGTCGTCGACCACGTCGAACATCACGGTGGCGTCCGGACCGAACGCGATCTTGGGCGCCGCTAGTTCCTGGCCGGCCAGGAACCGCTCGGTCAGCGAGTCCCGGCAGTAGACGAACGCGGCCGTGTCGAGCACCTCGCGCTCGCGCTCGGTGAGCAGGTCACCGTCGATCGCGTTGACCATGCTCGCCGCCCGGTCGAGCGTCGAGAAGTACGGGCGGAGCGGGTCCACCGTCACCCCGAAGAAGCCGTGCGGCTTTCCGGTCAGCCGCCGCCACTCGGCGACTTCCGCCTGGCCGACCAGCGAGGGTCCCGACCCGTGGACAAGAAGGTCGCCCTCGGCAAACATCCGTTCCAGCCCGGGGCTGAGCTGCTCGCCGGGCACCACCCGGTCCTCGATGATCTCGACATCCGGGAAGTAGCGGGCCAGCATCCGCCGTACGCTCTCGTCGATGCTGAGGGCCCACAGCGTCAGCTTCACCTCCGGCGCGTAGCGCTCAAAGGCTCGGAGTGCCCCTGGCGTATGGGCGACGTCGCCGATGTTGACGGTTTGCCAGCCGGAGACGAGAACGACGTGAACCATGCGGAATTTCCTGTCCAGCCCATCCAGAACAACAGTGGGCCTACGGTCGATTCGGGGCTACTGCGAGCATCATGCCGATGATTCATCGGTTAATCAAGGCCCGTGAGACCTCGACGGCGAGCTCTCGGCAGATCGGCGCTCAGCCGACGTACGGTGCTGTCGATCCTCGATCGATCAGTTTCGGCGCCGGCCGCGTCACCAGAGCCGACTGGACGCGGCGGCCATCGATCATCCGGCGCAGTGTTGTGTAGGCGCGCATTCCGGCTTGCTGCACAGGCATCCGGACCGTGCTCGGTGCCGGCCGCATCGTGTCCGCCGCGGGCAGGTCCTGGTACACGACAATCGACAGATCGTCGGGGATCCGCAGGCCGAGATCGAGAATCGCCGCGATCGCTCCCGACGCCGCCACGATGTTGTCGATGATCAGCGCGGACGGCGGCCGGGCCGAGCCGAGGAGCTCGCGCGTCGCGGTCGCCAGATCCGGTGGCTCGTAGCCGACCTGCTTGATCAGCGACCGGTCGAAGCGCACACCCGCTGCGCGCAACGCCGAGCGATAGCCGTCGACCCGGGCGGTACTGGCGATCGGGACGAGTGGGCCGCCGACCAATGCGATGCGGCGGTGCCCGAGACTCAGCAGATGTGTCGCGGCCAGACCGATCCCGGCCGCGTCGTCGATCCACACCGACACGGAGTCATCAGGTCGCGGGTTCTGCAGGATCACGTACGGGATGGACCGCTTGGTGAGTTCCTCGGCGGTCTCGTTCCCCCAATGGGTGGACCGCAACAACACCCCGTCGACCATGCCGGTGCCGACGATCCGGCTCATCAGGTGGCTGCCCGGCTCGATCCACAGTGCGTCGGCCAACAACAGCACGTCCCCCTGTTCCTCGGCGGCCGCATGCATGCCACGAATCGCCAGCTCGAAGACCGGGTTCGCGATCTTCGGCACCACCGCTGCGATCACTCCCGATCTGGACAGTCTCAGCGACTGCGCGGCGTGGTTGACGCGATAGCCCGTGTCCTGGATCGCCTGCTCGACGCGCAGCCGGGTCGCCTCGCTCATCCGAATGTTGCCGCGAGCCCCGGAGATCACCGCGGAAACCACGGCCGTGGACACCCCGGCCCGCTTCGCAACGTCCTTGATCGTGGTCATGCCGCCAGCGTAACGAAGTCCACCCCAGCCGGCCCGGCGCGAAGTTCCGTCACGGACAGACGTCAGGGTGACCGGAGAGCGGTGAGGCCCGGGATGAACAAGATCTCTGCCGGAGATCAAGCTCCGTGTCCCGAGGCCTCACGTGGTCGCATCGTCACGACCGGCTCAACCGGCTCAACCGGCAAGGTTCACCGTGGACCTGCGCCAGGAACACTTGGACGGGCGCGCTGTCCCTCACACGAGCGTGCGACAGTGACGTTCTCGAACGTGCTCTCCGTGGATGCGTAAAGCCCAACGCCGCCGCTCCGGACAACGGTGTCGCGACCCTCCAGGATCTGAACGCCGTTCAACGTGACGGTGATCCGGTCACCGTGAATCGCTGCACCAAGTTCGACGGGACCTGTCAACGGGTTGCTGAGCGATACCGTGCCCACCGTGACCGGACCCGACGCGTGAGCCTCGCGCACGATACTCGCGTACTGAGTTCCATTGCTCGTCTTGCCGAGGTGGATCCGGTACCCATAGGAGTCCGAGGTGTCTCGCAGCGAGATGCCCGCGGTGCCGACGGATCCATTGATCGTGACCGTGGCCTGCGCGACATAGTCACACTCCTCGGAGAAGCGTGACGGCAGCGTCGAGTCGGCCAGTACGTGCGCCCTGCCATCGGTAGGCGTGAGCTTCAACTGACCCGAGTTGACGGACGCCTTTCCTGCGATACCCCGCCAATTGGCCTGGTCGAGCCCTTCCTTGATCGTGATGTTGTCAAAGGCCGCAGCCCGGCCGTTCGTCGAGGCGGCCGCACCACCCGTCGGCAATTGCGTGTCGTCTGCGGAGATCGACGTAGTGCCCACTGTGGCGATCAGATGCTTCCCGACAGCGGAGACCGTCAGTGTGTGCGCGCTGTCTGCGTTGATCGGCAGCTCTGTCTCCGCGAGAAGCGTAGACGTCGCGTTGTAAACCTTCACGAGCTGCAGCTTCGCGCCGCCCGATGTATTGGCAACATCGGCCCGGTAGTAGTTGCGGGAATCGTGGTAGCGGAACGCGAGACCGGTCGTTGCCGTCGTCTGGTTTCGTGTCCCTGGAACGATGTCGGCAGTCACGACCACGTCATCCGGTACGTCCTGCTGCACCGCCAACGACTGCGTGTCAGTACTCGAGTTCTGCACCAGCTGCTTGTCAGACTGCGCGCCGCCCAGCGTCCAGCTGCCCTGCACTGGCGTCCAGCCGTCAAGGGAGTCATTGAAGCCGTAGGCGGTGCTGTCCAGGCTCGCGTCGGTGAACTCCTCATTGAGCAACGGGTTCAGGGCGAAGACCGCCTTGGCCGAGACGGTGACGAGGTCGCCGGTGCGGGTGAACGCGGTCGGGGTGCCGTTGATCTTCACGGCGCGTGCCTTCGGCGCGTTGATCGTGAGGGTGCCGGTGAAGGGGTCCCCGAGCGAGATCTGGGCGGTAGCGCCCTGCAGTTCAACACTGACGTCGGACACAACTCCGGAGGCTTTGATGATGGTGTCGCCGTCGTCGACCAGCGACGATCCCTGGGTCAGCGCGTACCGCGTCAGTCCGCCGCCCTTGTTGGCACGCTCGAGGTAGGCGGTCTCGGCGTCGGTCGCGGCGTCCCCGAAGTTCCTCGACGAGGGAATCGCCTCGCGCGACAGGTAGAAGCGGCCGGTCGCTTTCGGCAGGTCGATCTCCATCGCGCTGGCCACGGAGTGATCCACCTGGGGTAGATCGATGCGTGACGCCTTCACCGAGGGCGCGGCGCCAGCCTTGCCGGGAACTACGACCGTGTCCACTCCTGTGGCGCCGGTGGCGGACCAGTCGTACGACAGGTAGTCGACGTCGGTGAGAACCTGCTCGCCCACGCGCACGGCGCCGTTCTTGTGGACGCTCGACGTGAGATCGGCGCCGGGTTGGGCCACGGGGACGAGCTGCACGCCGGCAACCGGTGTGGCACCGGGCACGGTGTCGAACCCGACCGTTGCGACGTTCGTGTTCGGGTCGACGGTGACCGGATCGCCAGGGAAGTGCCAGAGCTGCCGGTAGTCGTGCGCGCCGGTGGCACCCGTGAGGTCGTCGGAGACGACCCAGAAGCCGGGCTTGACGAAGTAGACGACGCGATCGTGCGCGATCGGCCGGTAGGCCTGCGTCTTACCGCGGTAGATATCGAGGCCCGCGTTCGAGCGCCACAGCGACGTCGAGCGGGGCAGGCCGGCGGGCTGCGGTTGTCGGTCGACCTCGACGGTGTTGTGCGCCTCGGTCGTGCGGCGCATCCAGTCGTTCGTCGGGGTCGCGCTGTAGTCCCCCGCTCCGGGGTCGACGATCAGCGGACGCCCGTACGCCGCCATCACCAGGCTGAGGTCGTCGGGATGCCGATGCGAGGCCGTATAGCTGGAGTTCTGGTTGTTGATCAGCATGTACCGGGCATCGGCGTCCCACCCGGACCGCTGGACCGCATAGCTGATCGGAAATACCGTGGACGACAGCGTCGGGACGGTCCCCTCGGTGCGCCCGGAGGCGACCCAGGTGAAGTCGGACCAGGAGTTACGCTCACCGGCCTTCCGAATCGCGCTCGTGCCAGCGTCCGTGTTCGGAGAGTCGCCGACGAGCGCGGGCTCGAGATTCGGCTGACGGGTCGCGAACAGCGCATCCGCGATCCAATCCGCTGACTGACCAATCCCGTCGGGAAGGGTTCGCCCGTTGGCATCGGCTACGTCGATCATCGTGTTGATCAGATCCGCCACGTAGGCCTGATAGTTGAACGTCGGCTCGCGATACACGCCGTCGCCCTTCACCCAGGCGCGCAGGAACCGCTCGACCGAGCGCACCGCGAACGGCTCCCAGGTGAAGGAACCCGAGAACTCGGGCAGATAGACGGCCGCGACGTAGATCGCGCGGGCCATCGAGACGTACCAGTTGTTTCCGACGTGGATCTGCAGCACACGCGCGAGCTGATCCGTCGTCGCGTGCACGCCGGACAGGTACGCCACGAGGTCATCCGCGTCGATGCTCGGCTCCGTGCGAAACACGGAGAACGCGCTGACGAGCTGGGCCAGCCGCTTGCCGCCTGAGAGGTTGCGGTTCTGCGGCCAGCTCGGATTGTCGGCGAAGAAGTCCAGTGAGATGTCCATCCACGCCGACGCGTACGCCGCACGCTTCTGCGGGTCGCTCTCCTTCACATAAGCGCCCGTCAGCGTCGACATGAACGCGAAGTCACTCATCAGAACCTGCGCGCCGCCCGGAGTGGTCTCCGTTCCACCCCAGAGATCCTGCCAGTCCACGTCGATCCGCTGCTCGGCGTCGTTGTGGAAGTCACGGGTGACGGTGCCGAACCGGAAGATCCCCGCTGCCAATTCGTCGGCGGTCGCGTCGCCGCCTCCTGCCCCGCCCACACCCGGGTACTCGATGCCCGAGCGGCCCGCGTAGTAGACCTTGAGCTCGGCCGCGGCGCCCGCCTCGTCGCCGGCAGCAAGCTCCGCCGCCACCTGGGCGAGCCCCGGACGCGTCAGGTCGAGCAGCTCACCGAGCTCCGCCATGTCGGACGTGGCAGCCCTGGCCGGCGACAGACCCGTCACCATCAGCGCCAGCGCGACTGTCGTCGCTGTCCACGCACGGGTACGGCGGCGAGTGCTCCGCCGAAGAAGTCTTCGTTGCATCCCATCTCCTCATGACATGTGAGAGCGTTCGCTGAAGTCGTTCGACGCCAGGTCGGGACTGTCCAGCAGGCGGGTAGCCGCGCCGACGTCCGCGCGGTCGAACGCGAACGCCGTCGTCGAGAAAGTTCGTTGGGAGCACAGGGCGGCATGCTGATGGCATCCGCGCTCCCTAGGTGACGTATCGTTAATTCACCGTAGACTTGGTTGAGACGTTACGTCAACGGTTCGAGGGAGCTGCGCACGCGTGACAACGCAACGGGACATCGCCCGCACAGCGGGGGTATCGGTCGCGGTGGTGTCGGCCGTGATCAACGGCACGACCCACACCCGGATGAGCGAGGCCACCCGCGCGCGGGTCATCCAGGCGATGGAGAACCTCGACTACCAGCCCAACCAAGCGGCCCGGTCGCTGCGGCTCAACCGCACCGGCATGATCGCGCTGATCCTCCACAAGCTCGACAATCCCGTCTACGCCGACCTGCTGCGCGGCGTCTACGGGGCCGCGTCCGAGCGCGGCGGGACGGTCCTGCTCGGCGACGCCGAGACGATGCGGTCGAGCAGCCAGTTCGTCACCCGGCTGCTCAGCCACGGCACCGTCGACGGCATTCTGATCCGGGACGACCAGTTGTACGACGACGACGTGATGGCCGAGCTGCGCTCCCATCCCAAGCCGATCCTCAGCCTGGACTACGACCAGGACCACCCTTGGGTCGGCATCGACGACCACCGCGCGGGCGAGATGGCGACCCGGTTCCTGCTCAACCTGCGCCATCGGCGGGTCGTCTTCATCGGCGGGGCGCCCGGGCACGCGTTCCAGCAGCGCTACCTCGGGTATCAGCAGGAGATGCGGCAGGCCGGGCTGGAACCGGCGCCGCACCTGGCGACCGGGTTCGGTGAGCAGGCAGGTGCCGACGGACTGCGACAGTCGCTGCAACTGCCGGTCGCGCCGACCGCGGTCGTGGTGAACAACATCATGAGCGCCGTCGGGGTGCTGGCCGCCGCCCGGGACCTCGGCATCGCCGTACCCGACCAGCTGTCCGTCGTCGGGATCCACGACGTCGGCCTGATGGAACACCTCCGCCCAGCCGTGACCGCCGTCCGGATGCCCATGTACGAGCTCGGCCGGGCCGGCGTCGACGCGCTGTACGAGCTGATGGCAGGACACCCCTGCACCAGCGGCATCATCGCCGGCCCCGACCCCGAGCTCGTCGTCCGCGACTCGGCAACCACCCTGACCGACGCCTGACCAGGCACCGACGGGTCATAGTGGTCCGAGCTCGACCAAGAACGTCAGAGCGACATACATTGACGTTACGTTACGTCACCACATCACACACGATGGCCCCTGAGGCCTCGCTACGGATCTGCAGTTCACCCGTGGAGCGTCGGGACGATGCCGCTTCGCCCCTGCCACGAGCCGTGCTCCGACAGCGGCCGGAACCGAAGCGTGGCGAACTCGTGGTGGAAGTCCCTGCGTCGGCGCTCGACCATCGCAGCAGCATGACGGTCGGGCTCAGGGACACCGCTGTGGCCGCGCACCATCTCCTCCATCTCCCGCACCGTCCGCCAGACCGAGAACGTAGAGATCGTCCGGGGCGGGCGCATCGCGGCGAGCGCCAGCGTGGCCCCCGGATGGTCACGAACCAGCCGCTCCACAGGCTTGCCCCACTTGAGGAACCTCGGCACCTCCAAGAGGCGCATCCGAGCCAGCGTGACCGCCACGACAGGTTCGGCAGGATCCCACTCCCCCGCCTTTGCCGGCAGATCGGGCAGCGCCGCCAGCCGCGACCAGCGCCGAAGGAACTGCATGCGCACATGCCACCCCGCCGCCAACTCCCTGCCCAACCGGTGCTCCGCCAGGAACCTCTCGACCGCCGCCTCGTCCTCCCACCGCGCGAACATCGCGATCCGACGCAACTGCAACCGATCCGGCGACACAGTCGGGGCACCAAGTCGCATCAGCGCCAGGCACTCGGCATACCGCAACCCAGGAGTGGACGACACACTCGGCGCCTTCCACAGTGCCCCCGCCGTCGTCGAGGGCCGGGGCTCCGCGAGGTGGAACGTGAAGATCGTCATCGTCGGGCAACTGTCCCACGGGCAAGGTCCGTAGTACCGAGTACGCACCCAGACCAATGATCTGTCGCCGTCATCCCTCGCGTCGATGGCGGCGCCGCGCATGATGGAGGTATGGACAGGCAGTCGGTGCATGATGAGCTCGAGCGTGCCCGTGCGGACTTCCGGCAGCTGGTCGAGTCGGCTGACGAGGAGGGACTGCGGAGACCGTCGAACGGGACGCGGTGGAACAACCGTCAACTGCTGTTCCACATGCTGCTCGGCTATCTGATCATCCGCGCCCTGCTACGGCTGGTACGCATCTTCGGTCGCCTGCCCAAGGGCGCCAGCCGGGCCTATGCCCGGCTGCTGAACGCGGGCACCCGCCCGTTCGACCAGGTCAACTTTCTTGGCTCGTACGCCGCTGGCCACACGGTGAGCCCCGAGCGCATGGTGATCATGTTCGACCACGTGATCTCAAAGCTCCACCAGCGGCTCGACGCCGAATCCGACACCGACCTCGCCCGCGGCATGCACTACCCGACCCGCTGGGATCCCTTCTTCAACGACTACATGACCTTGGCCGACGTCTACCACTTTTCGACGCAGCACTACGACTTCCACCGTCGTCAGCTCACCCTGCGCGACTGAGTCAGCAGCAGGTCTTCAGGTAGGCCTGCAGGTCGGCGAGGGCAGCCGCAGCGCCCTCGCGATCGGCGCGATACAGGACGCTCTTACCCTCGCGACGGGCAGTCACGATGCCTCCACGGCGCAGCAGGTCGAGCTGCTGGGAGGCCGTCGACTGGCCGATGCCGGCCTGTTCGGCGACTTCGTTCACCGAGAGCTCGGCGCCGCGCGCGAACAGCAGCATGATCCGCTGCCGGGTCGGGCTGGACAGCGCCTTGAGGAAGTCGTGCGTGGCAGCGCGCAGCTCGACGAGATCCTCGACAGCGCCGGCCGCCTGGGAGTCTCGCTGATCCGCCATGACCCCAGCCTAATCAATATCGTCATTTCGTCATATTGCGATACTAGGATATGTTGATGCCATGACAGACACAGATGTCGTGATCATCGGCGGCGGCCAGTCAGGACTGGCCGGAGCGTTCGCGGCGCGCGACGCCGGACTGCGCCCGGTACTACTGGAGGCCGGCGAACGAGCAGTCGGGTCCTGGCCGCAGTACTACGACAGCCTCGCGCTCTTCTCCCCCGCCCGCTACAGCGGCTTCCCGGGCGCGCCGTTCCCCGGCAACCCGGATCGCTACCCCACCAGGGACGAAGTGGTCGCCTACCTCGAACGGCTCTCCCTAGGCCTCGACGCCGAACTCCACACGAACACACGCGCCACAGCAGTCGAGCGCGACGGCGCCGGCTACCTCGTACACACCGACACCGGCGACGAGTTCCACACCCCCGCCGTCATCTGCTCCAGCGGCTCATTCACCAACCCGCACATCCCCACGATCCCCGGCAGCTTCACCGGACACCTCCTGCATGTGGCCGATTACCGCGGCCCCAAGCCGTATGCCGGCCAACGCGTCGTCGTGGTCGGCGCCGGAAACTCCGCAGTCCAGATCGCCTACGAACTGGCCGAAGTCGCCACCGTGACCATGGCCGTACGACGCCCCGTGCAGTTCGTACCGCAGCTCCGCGGCGGCCGCGACATGCACTACTGGCTCCACACCCTGCGCATCGACCTCCTGCCACCATCCGTCCTCAGCCGGCTCATCCACGGCACCCCCGTCTTCGACACCGGCCTTTACGCCGAGGCACTGAAGGACGGCCGACTCGATCAGCGACCGGTGTTCACCCGCTTCGACGGCGACCGCCTGACCTGGGCGGACGGCACCCAGGAGCAGGTCGACACGGTCGTCTTCGCAACCGGGTACCGCCCAAACCTCCCGTACCTGCAAGGCCTCGGCGCACTCGACAGCACCGGAATGCCCCTGCACAACCGCGGCATCTCGACAACCCACCCCGGACTGGCCTACCTCGGCGTCGAGTTCCAGCGGTCCTTCTCGTCGAACACCCTGCGTGGCGTCTCTCGCGACGCCAGGTACGTCGTCCACGCGCTGACCAGCGGTCGTTCTGCAAGAAGGTAGGTCCGGGCAGCAGGGCCGCGTCATCTTCCTCGTGACCGGCCAACTGCCGGCCGGTCACTGGGCAGCCTCCGCACGAGCAGAAGCAGTACGCCGGCCAGCGCGCAGGCCGCGGCAACCAGCGTGACCAGCGACCGATACCCCGCCGTAGCTGCCAGCACCGCGCCGCCGAGTGGGGCCGACGCCTTGGCAACGAGCACGGGCGCGGCCAGGGTGCCCGCGATCGTGCCGTAGCCGGTCGCGCCGTACCGGTCGAGCAGGATCGCAGGTGTCGCGATCGACGCGATGCCGAACCCCAGCCCGAACAACACCAGGCACCCGACCGCGCCGCCGACGGTGCGGCCGAGCACAGGCAGCAGCGACAGCGCCGCTCCCTGAACGACGAAGATCAGCCCGGCGATGGTGGCCATCGGCAACCATCGCGTCGACAGGGTGCTCACGATCCGGCCGGTGACCGACAACAAACCGAGCAGCCCGGCGAGCGTCGCGGCGAGCGGCGCCGGATGACCGAGGCTGATCAGGTACAGCACCAGGTGTACGGCGACCACCGCAAGCGCCGCACCATGCAGCACAAACGTAGCCGCCAGCAACCAGAAGCCGGGGTCCCGCAACACCCGGGCCGACGATCTACCCCACCCCCGTCTGTCCCTGGTGTCTCGCGGGTCGCGCCGGCCTGCCGACGCCGTGTGTCTCAACGCCACCCCGTGGAGCGGGATCGTCACCACCGCAAGAAGGACGGCGAGTACGACGAGTGTCGGGCGCCAGCCCAGTCGTGCGGCCAACTGTCCGGTGAGCGGGATGAAGATCGAGCTGGCGAAACCGGCCACCAAGGTGATCCCGAGCAGCGCCTTCCCGCGCCGTGCCGGATCCGTCACCGCCACAACGACAGCGAACGCCGGCTCGTACAACACCATCGCGGACGCCACCCCGACCAGCACGAACACGACGTACAACTGCGCCGGACTCTGGACCTGCGACCAGCCCAGCACCGCCACCGCACCAAGAACCGATCCGACGGTCATCAACCCATGCCCACCGCGAGCATCCAACCAGCGCCCGACCGGGATCGACAGGAGGCCCGTGACCAGCACCGACACTGTGAAGGCGCCCGCCGCGGTCGCGGTCGACATACCCAGGTCGCGACTCATCGGACCCAGGATCACGCTGAACGCGTAGTACAGAACGCCGTACCCAACCGTCTGGGTGACGGCGAGAGCGCCGACCAGCCGGCGCGATCCGGGACTGGCCGACGCCGCGCCTGCGCGCGCGGCCAGCCCCGGACCGGACGTCATCAGCCGCAGCAACCCGACTGCGTGCTCGCCTGCGTGCTCGCCTGGGCCTTCGGCGAGGCGTCGATCACGGTCAGCAGGCCGCCGCTGATGCCGGTGGCCAGACCGCGACCAGCCGTAACCTCAACGGCCTGCGGTGCCGGTCCGCAGCAGCCGCCCGCGGCCTCGTCGGCCGAGTCGCCGTACGCGAGGTTCGACGAGCACACCCCGGTCTCCGGCAGGTTCAGCTGGACGTCACGCGCGGCGTCCCAGTCCCCCGCCAGCGCCGCGACCACCGAACGTGCCTGCTCGTAGCCGGTGGCCAGCAGGAACGTCGGCGCCCGGCCGTACGACTTCGCACCGACGGCGTAGTACCCCGGCTCCGGGTGAGTCAGCTCGTCGACACCGTGCGGCGGAACGGTCCCGCACGAGTGCTGGTTCGGGTCGATCAACGGCGCCAGCGCCCGCGTGGCCCCCAGGATCGGGTCCAGGTCCAGCCGCAGCTCGCCGACCATCTGGTGGTCGGGACGGAAGCCGGTCGAGTTCACCACCGTGTCCGCGACCACCCGCCGCTCCCCCGCGGCGAGCTCGACCCGGCCGTCCGCCGTACGCGAGATCGCCTCGATCCGGAAGCTGCTCACGAGCTCGACACGCCCCGACTGCACCAGCGCCTTCAGCCGCGAACCGAGCGCGCCACGAGCCGGCAACTCATCGGCCTCACCACCACCGTAGGTACGCGCCTGGTCGGTACCGCGGACGACCCACAGGACCTCGGTCCCCGGCACCTGCTCGGCCAGCTGACCCAGCTCCAGCAGCGTCGTGGCCGCGGAATGACCGGCGCCGACAACCGCCGTACGACGACCCGCGAAGCGCTCACGGTCGCGCCCCAGCACATCAGGCAACGCGTGCGCCAGCTGGTCGGCGAGGCCGGCCTCACCACGAGCCGGAATGCCCGAACCGCCGAGCACGTTCGGCCGCCGCCAGGTCCCGGCCGCGTCGATCACCGCACTCGCCTGAAGCTCCGCGCCGTCGCCGAGCCGTACCAGGAACGGCGCGTTCTCGCGGCCCGCCGTGCGGATCCGGTCGAAGCCGACCCGGGTCACCGCGGTCACGGTCGCGTTGTAGCGGATGCGGTCATTGAGCTGCGGCGTCTTGGCAAGCGGCGCGAGGTACGCGTCGATCAAGTCCCCGCCCGTCGGCAACACGTCCAGGTCCGGCTCTTCCCAACCGGCCTTCTCCAGCAGCCGGCGAGCCGCGCCGTCGATGTCGTAGCGCCACGGGCTGAACAGCTTCACGTGCCGCCACTCGTCGATCGCCGCTGCCACACTCGGACCTGATTCAAGCACCAGGAACTCGATGTCACGTTCGGCCAGGTGCGCCGCCGCGGCGAGCCCCACCGGCCCTGCTCCGATGACGACGACGGGCAGTTCAGAGGATGCGACACTCACGATTGTTCTCCAGTCCTACAGGCTTGTGTGGTCAGAGCGGGAGCCGGAACTGCGCCTGGCGGGCGCGAAGCCGGTCGCGGTGTGCTTCCGCGCGGCACTGCGCGGTGCAGACCTGACCGCACCCGTCGCAGAACTCGACTCTCCCGAGGCGGACCATCCGCCGGACGAGCTTCATCATCTCCAGACCCTCCCTAAGTTGATGATCGTCTAATCAACACGGCCTACCTTGCCTCCTGCTTCGACATAAGTCAAGATAGACGTATGTCGAAACAGGAACTTCCCGTCCTCACCGGCTGCTGCGCGCCGATCTCCGAGGCTGCGCTCGAGCCCGCTCAGGCCGTGGACGGCGCCGCCGTGTTCAAGGCGCTGGCAGATCCGATTCGGCTGCGACTCATGTCGATCATCGCCTCCGCGGGCGAAGAGGTGTGCGTCTGCGACGTCACACCCCACTTCGATGTCAGCGGCCCGACGATCTCGCACCACCTGAAGGTCCTCCGGGAGGCGGGCCTCGTGGACTGCGAGCGCCGCGGCACCTGGGTCTACTACTGGCCGATTCCCGAGCGCCTCACTTGGCTGTCGACCCTGCTGTCCGTCCGCACTCCCGCCACCGCCTGATCCCGGCCGACGTGACGAGGCAGACACACGACACGCAGCTTGTCGTGATCGGCGGTGGCCAGGCCGGCCTGGCCACCGGGTTCTACCTGCGCCGCTCGGGCCTGGTTCCCGGGAAGGACTTCGTGATCCTCGACGCCGCGGACCGACCCGGTGGCGCCTGGGCACAGATGTGGCCGACGCTCCGGACCTTCTCGCCGACGCAGTACTCCTCGCTGCCCGGCTGGATGATGCCGCCGTGGACCGGCGACGGCGGCTATCCACTCGCGGCACACGTCGTCGACTACCTGACCCGGTACGAGCAGCGCTACGAACTCGACGTACGGCGATCCACCGCGGTCACGGCCGTCAGCCGCGGAGATCGTCAACGCCTGATCGTCCACACTGACGGCGGGGACTGGTCCGCCGAGCGGGTCATCTCGGCGACGGGAACCTGGTCACGCCCGTTCATCCCCGCCTCTGCCGGCACGTTCGCCGGCCGGCAGCTGCACACGGCGGGCTACCGGCAGGCATCGGAGTTCACCGGACAGCGGGTCTTGATCGTCGGCGGCGGCAACTCCGCCGCACAGATCCTGGCCGAGGTGTCGACGGTCGCCGAGACCACCTGGGTGACGCTGCGCCCGCCGCGCTTCCTGCCGGACGACGTCGACGGCCGAGCGCTGTTCGAGATCGCCACCCGAAGGCAGCGGGCCCGCGAGCTCGGCGAACCGGACCCCGGCGTCGCCGGCCTCGGTGACATCGTGATGGTGCACAGCGTCCGCGAGGCCCGAGACCGCGACGTCCTGCACGCCCGCAGACCGTTTGTCCGGCTGGTCGAGCACGGCGTCCGGTGGCGTGACGGCACAGAATCGCCGTACGACGCGATCATCTGGTGCACCGGCTTCCGCCCGGCACTCGGTCACCTGTCGCCCCTCGGCCTGCGCTCGCCGGACGGCCTCATCCCCACGCACGGCACGCAGGCCATCAAGGAACCACGCCTGCACCTCATCGGGTACGGCGACTGGACCGGACCGGCCTCCGCCACGCTCGTAGGCGCCGCCCGCACCGCCCGCGACCTGGTCACCACCCTCTGATCAGGCGACCGCGCAGAGCCTAGGGAAGCAATCCGTTTACCCAAGCCAGCTCTTGTAACACTGCGTAGTCCTCAGCCGATGAGCGCGGTGTGACTGCCTGCTGGAACTCGAACTGTCGGCGGCCGGTGCCGGCCATCGAGTGCGGCGGGTCGTTCTACCCGTGCGTGACGTTTTGCCACAGCTGCACCAAAGGCATTCGTGCACGCCAACTGCCCGACGACCCGGTGGACATCTTGACCTGCAGCGTCTGTCGCGTCCGCAGGGCAGTCCATCGTGGGCAGCGGCTGCCGTGCACCACCTGCGGCGAGCCGCCGCTGTGGAAGTCGACCCAGAAGCTCCTGGCCGAGCGGCGCGCCGCCGAACTTGCGGCCGGGTTCGAGCACATAGCGGACGCCCGCTGCAACCTGCTCAGCACCGGCGGCCGCAGCAAGCAGGTTTCCGATCAGTGGCTCCGTCACCAAGCCTGCGGTCGGATCGGTCCGCGCTGGCAGCGCCCCTTCCTCGATCGCAAGACCGGCGAGGTCGCACCACCGTACTGCCGGCACTGCGGCGGCGAGCCCTGGCGGTCGTCCTCCGCCATCCCTCCGGGCGCGCGCGATCTGCTGTACCTGGTGAGGTTCACGGCGCCAGGCCTCCGGTTTCTCAAGGTCGGACGCAGCCTGACTACGCAGGACCGGCTCGCCCAGTGGCTCGGCCTCGGCGCCCGCGTCGTGCAGGTCGTAGAGGCACGCCACGACAAGGTGAGCGACGCCGAGCGCCGCATCCTCCGGGCATGCGCCGATTACCGGATCGAGACTCATCCCTTCAAGGCCCATTTCGGCACGGACGAGACCCTCCGGCTGGGCGCGCGTACGGTGATCGGCGAACTCACCACCTGGTCCGGCCGCTCCCGCGACCGCACCCAGGAATGGATCGAGCGAGCCCGGCAGCGCCACACCACCTAGCCATCCCCCACCTGCCAAGCACCACGCTCCCAGGCCGCTCACTACCTCGTGGCCTAAACACTCTCGCCGACATCGGGCCCTGCTACGCGGATGGTGAACCGCGGACCGTAAAGCTCATGTTTCGATGGCCGGCAACTAAGACCGGGCGCCAAGCCCGGGGGCGGGCCGGAGCGCGCGCAGCAGGCGCAGGACGAGCAAAGCGACGGAGCGCCTGCGTAGCACGCGTGGGTCCACTCCACTCCCCCACGTCAGCACCTACCTGATACGCATTCCTGAGATGGCTCGGGCGATCACCAAACGCTGAATCTCCGAGGTGCCTTCGAAGATGGTGTAGATCTTGGCGTCGCGGTGCATGCGTTCTACGGGGTATTCGCGGGTGTAGCCGTTGCCGCCGAGGATTTGGATGGCTTCTTCGGTGACCTTGACGGCTACCTCGCCGGCCTTGAGTTTGGCCATGGAGCCTTCGCCGTGGCGGTAGTCGGGGGCTTCGCCGCGCATCAGGGCGGCGGACATGTTGGCGGCTCGCCAGACCAGCAGCCTTGCGGCGTCGATCTCGAGGGCCATGTCGGCGAGTTTGAAGGCGATGCCCTGGTTGTCGATGATCGGGCGGCCGAACTGTTCGCGGCTCTTGGCGTACTCCAGAGCCACCTCGTACGCCGCGCGGGCGATGCCGATGGCCTGGGCGCCGACGATGTGGCGGGTCATCTCGAAGGTCGCCATCGAGGCGTTGCGTCCGGACGAGCCTGAGCCGCTGGAGCGGGCCTCGTGGGCGCGGGCGATGCGTTCGTCGAGTTTCTCCTTGCCGCCGAGGACGTTCCCGGCGGGGATGCGGACGTTGTCGAAGAAGACGTCCGCGGTGTGCGACGCGCGCAGACCGTGCTTGCGCAGCTTCGTCCCCTGCTCCAGCCCGCGCACCTCCGACTTGGGTACGACGAACGCGGCCTGACCCTTCGTACCGAGCGAAGGATCAACTGTCGCGACGACCACATGGATGTCCGCGATCCCGCCGTTCGTCGCCCACGCCTTCTGCCCGTTGATCACCCACTCAGAAGTGCGCTCGTCGTACACAGCCCTCGTACGGATCCCCGAAACGTCCGATCCGGCGCCAGGCTCCGACGAGCAGAACGCGGCCACGCGTACGTCGTCCGGCGTGCCGTAGCAGCGTCCCATCCACTGGCTCCACTGCTCCGGAGTACCGTTCGAGAAGATCGCCGACGACGCCAGCCCGGTGCCCTTGAGCGACATCGCGATCCCCGCGTCGCCCCAGAACAGCTCCTCGTGGACCAGCGGCATCAGCAGGCCGGTCGGGTCGACGAAGAGGTTGACGTTCATGTCGAGGCCGTAGATGCCGACCTTGGCCGCTTCCTGGATGATCGGCCAGGGCGTCGCCTCGCGCTCGTCCCACTCGGACGCGGCGGGGCGGATGACCTCGGCGGCGAAGGTGTGCGCCCAGTCCCGGATCTCGCGCTGCTCGTCGTTGATCGCGAGCGAGAACGTGCTCCAGTCCGGCTTCGAGCGCTCCGCGCCGAGTTCGCCGGCGAGCTTCATCACGTCTGCGGACACCACAGGGTCACTCATCAGGTCCTCACAAGAGCGGGGATGTTACCGACGAGTGTAACTGTCGTTTGCACCAAGAGGTACCACTGTGGCTAAGATCGATGTCATGAGCTCCGCGCTGCTCGCGATCGGACGCCGCCGCACCACGGCGGAGCGTCGTCGCGACCGGGAGCGGGACATCATCCGGGCCACCCGCGAGCTGTTCGACGAGCGCGGCACGATCGACGCCCAGATCGACGATATCGCCAAACGGGTCGGGATCAACAAGGCCCTGATCTACCGGCACTTCGCCGGCAAGGAAGAGCTGTTCGCGCTCACCCTCGTCGACTACCTGACCGAGCTCGAGGACCGCCTGCAGGGAACGGACAATCCCCGCCGCGCACCGCTCAACCGGCTCAAGGCACTGAGCGAGGCGTTCGTCGACTTCTGCCTGCAGTACCCGGCCTTCACCGACTGCGCGATGAGCCTGCTGCGGAGGACCGGTGACGAGCTGTTCGGCGAGATCACCGAGCCGGTGATGGTCAAGCTCGGTACGGCGATGGCGGCGCCGCTGGACCGTATCGCGGCCATCCTCGAGGCCGGCCAGCGTACCGGCGTCTTCGACGAGGTCGACACCGCCTACCTGGCCAACCACCTGTACACGCAGACCCTCGGATCGTTGCACATGGCAAGGGTCGGTCTGATCGTGTCGGGCCGCCAACCCGGACACCCGGTGGTGCATCATGCCGATGTCGGCACCGTCCGGTCGACCGCCATCACTGCCACGCTCGCCACCGCGGTGGGACGTAAGGCCCTGACAACCAAGAAGACCCGCTCCGCTAGAGCAGGAGAGATATCGTGACCGAACCGCGCAAGGTGGCTGTGGTCGCCGGCAACCGCATCCCGTTCGCCCGGCAGGACAAGACCTACCGGCACGCCTCCAACTCCGACATGCTCACCGCAGCGCTGAACGGTCTCGTCGACCGTACCGGCCTCGGCGGGCAGGAGGTGGGCGAGGTGGTCGCCGGTGCGGTCCTCAAGCACGCCCGCGACTGGAACATGGTGCGTGAGGTGGTCCTCGGCTCCAAGCTCGCGGCGAGTACGCCGGCGTACGACATCCAGCAGGCCTGCGGGACCGGGCTCGAGGCGGCGATCCTGGTCGGCAACAAGATCGCCCTCGGCCAGATCGACGCGGGCATCGCCGGCGGTGTCGACACCGCGTCCGACGCCCCGATCGCGGTCAACGACCGGCTGCGCAACATCCTGCTCGACCTCAACCGCGCCAAGACGTACCCGGACCGCCTGAAGGTCCTCGCCCGCGTCCGCCCGAAGGACGTCGTCCCCGAGATCCCCCGCAACGCCGAGCCGCGGACCCGCAAGTCGATGGGCGAGCACGCCGCGCTGACCGCGCTGGAGTGGGGCATCACCCGCGAGGCCCAGGACGAGCTCGCGCTGCGCTCCCATCTCAACCTCGCCGCCGCGTACGACCGCGGCTTCCAGAACGACCTGATCACGCCGTACCTCGGCCTCGAGAAGGACCAGAACCTGCGCGCCGACACGACGCTCGAGAAGCTGGCCAAGCTGAAGCCCGTCTTCGGCAAGGGCGAGACCGCGACGATGACGGCCGGCAACTCGACGCCGCTCACCGACGGCGCGTCGACCGTCCTGCTGTCGACCGACGCGTGGGCCGAGGAGCACGGCCTGCGGCCGCTCGCGTACCTCACCCACTCGCAGACGGCCGCGGTCGACTACGTGAAGGGGGCCGAGGGGCTGCTGATGGCCCCCGCGTACGCCGTTCCGCGCATGCTGGCCCGGGCCGGCCTCAGCCTCCAGGACTTCGACTACTACGAGATCCACGAGGCGTTCGCGTCCCAGGTGCTGGCCACGCTGAAGGCGTGGGAGGACCCGATCTTCTGCAAGGAGCGGCTCGGTCTGGACGCGCCGCTCGGCGAGATCGACCGGGACAAGCTGAACGTGAACGGCGGGTCGCTCGCGGCGGGGCACCCGTTCGCCGCGACCGGCGGGCGGATCGTCGCCGCGCTGGCCAAGCAACTCGACGAGAACGGTGGCGGCCGCGGGCTGATCTCGATCTGCGCCGCGGGTGGCCAGGGTGTCGTCGCCATCCTCGAGAAGTAGGAGCTGAGATGACGGATCGCTACCAGACCTTCACCCGGACGCCGCTCGGCCAGACCCTGGTGAAGAACCTGGGTCTGCCCGACCCGGCGCCGCTGCCCCGCTGGACCGAGGGCGCACCGGTGATCGACGGGCCGGTCGTCTTCGGCGCCATCGGCGAGACCGACACCGGCAAGGCGATCCAGGCCCTGCTGCACGACATCGGCGCCTCGTTCAGTACGGCGGCCGAAGGCGTCGCGTCGAGCGAGATCCGCCCGAAGGCGCTCGTCTTCGACGCCACCGGCGCCTCCTCGACGGTCGACCTGAGCAGCCTGCAGCGCTTCTTCTCCCCCGTCATCCGCCAGCTCGCCCCGGCGGGCCGCGTGATCGTCGTCGGCCGTACGCCGGAACTCTCGAGCTCCACCGACCAGCACGTCGCACAGCGCGCCCTCGAGGGCTTCACGCGAAGCCTCGGCAAGGAGGTGAAGCGCGGCGCCACCGTCAACCTCGTGTACGTCGCCCCGGACGCGCACGAGCAGCTCGACTCCACGCTGCGCTTCTTCCTCTCCCCCAAGTCGGCGTACGTCGACGGCCAGGTCGCCCGCGTCGGGACCGGGCCCCTGGTCAGCAACGACCCGAGCCGGCCGCTCGCCGGGCGGACCGCGCTGGTGACCGGAGCCGCCCGGGGTATCGGCGCGGCGATCGCCGACACGCTCGCCCGCGACGGCGCGACCGTCGTCGGCGTCGACGTACCGCAGAACGCGGACGCGTTGCGCAAGGTGATCTCCAGGATCGGCGGGACCGAGCTCCTCCTCGACGTGACCGCGGTCGACGCGGCGCAGCGGATCGCCGCGCACGCGCAGGAGCGGCACGGCGGGCTCGACATCGTCGTCCACAACGCCGGCATCACCCGCGACCGCCGCCTGGTGAACATGCGCACCGACGCCTGGGACGCCGTCCTCGACGTCAACCTCCGCGCCCCCGAGCGGATCACGAAGCACCTGGTCGAGTCCGGCGCGCTCCGCGACGGCGGCTCGATCATCGGCGTCTCGTCGATGGCCGGGATCGCGGGCAACAACGGCCAGACGAACTACGCCACCTCGAAGGCCGGCGTGATCGGCATGGTCCAGGCGCTCGCCCCAGTGCTGGCCGAGCGGCACATCCGGATCAACGCGGTCGCGCCCGGGTTCATCGAGACCGAGATGACCGCGAAGGTCCCGTTCACGATCCGCGAGGTCGGCCGGCGGATCAACTCGCTGCAACAGGGCGGGCTGCCGATCGACGTGGCCGAGACGATCGCCTGGTTCGCGGATCCGGCGTCGGCCGGGGTGACCGGCAACGTGGTCCGCGTCTGCGGCCAGAGCATGCTGGGCGCCTGACATGCCGACGCGACGGTACGACGACTCGCCGGGCCTCGGATCGCTCTACGCGCGGACCGTGCGCGCCACCCTGCGCCGGGCCGACTACGAGCCGGACGAGGACGGCCTGACGCTCGAGCTCCCCCGCTCCGCGATCGACCAGGACCACCTGCACACCTATCGGGAGGTCACCGGGTTCCAGGCCGGTCCGGCGCTGCCGCCGACGTACCCGCACGTCCTGGCGTTCCCGCTGCACCTAGACCTGATGTCCGACCCGTCGTTCCCCTACAAGCCGATGGGGATCGTGCACCTGTCCAACACGATCACGCAGAAGCAGCCGATCCCGCTGCACGCCGAGCCGTCGATCCGTGTGCACAGTACGCCGGAACGGCCGCACCCGAAGGGCACCGTCTTCGACGTGATCAGCGAGGTGTTCGTCGACCACGAACTGGTGTGGAGCGACCTCACGACGCTGCTCAGCCGGTCCGCCGGGACGCCGGACGCGCGTGCGGACCTGCTGACCGACCCGGTGCTGAGCCCGACCGCGTGGTGGGACCTGCGCGGCAACCTCGGCCGCCGGTACGCCGCGGCGTCCGGCGACCGGAACCCGATCCACCTGTTCAAGCTGACCGCTCAGGCGTTCGGGTTCCCGCGCCAGATCGCTCACGGGATGTGGGCCAAGGCTGCCGCGCTCGCGTCCGTCCAGCGCGCCGGACACCTGCCGGACGCCTTCACGGTCCGCGTGGACTTCCGCAAACCGTTGCTGCTCCCGTCCCGCGTCGGCTTCGGGTTCCAGCAGTCCGGCAAGACGATCGACTTCGCGCTGTACGACGAGGGCCATGACGTGACGCACTTGATCGGGCAGCTGCAGGAGAGCTGAACCGCCACGCAGGCAGAACCCCCTCGAACACGATCAAAACCACCCGGAATCGTGGGTTCTGCGTGCGTGGAGGTCCGCCTCGCGGCGGATCCGGTCGAGCACCTCGCCGATCGGTGCCGGGTCGTGGCGGCGGCCGCCACGCTCGCGGACGGCGAGTTCGCCCGCCTCGGCCTCGCGGGCGCCGATGACGGCCTGGTACGGCGCGAGCCGGTTCTCGCGGATGCGGGCGCCGAGGCTGCCCTCGTCGGCGTGCGCGATCTCGACCCGCAGGCCCCGGTCCGACGCGCGTCGCGCGACCTCGGCGGCGAGCTTCTCCTCGTCGTCCGAGATCGGCAGTACGACGACCTGCACCGGCGCGAGCCACGCCGGGAACGCGCCGCCGTGTACCTCGATCAGCTGCGCCATCGCCCGCTCGATACTGCCGACGATCGCCCGGTGCACCATCACCGGCCGGTGCTTGTTGCCGTCGGCACCGACGTACTCGAGACCGAACCGCTCCGGCTGGTGGAAGTCGAGCTGTACGGTCGACAGGCTGAACTCCCGGCCGGCCGAATCCATCATCTGGATGTCGATCTTCGGCCCGTAGAACGCCGCGTCCCCCGGCGCGTCCTCGTAGTCCACGCCCACGTCCTTCAGCACCTCGCGGAGCAGGTCCGCGGCCTGCGCCCAGCTCGCCGCGTCACCGACGTACTTGCTCGCCGGGCTGTCGAACTCCGCATCGGCAGCAGGAAGCGCGAGCACATAGCGGGACGCCGCGATACCCATGTCGGCGTACGCCTGGTTGATCAGCCGCAACGCTCCGGCGGCCTCGTCGGCGACCTGGTCGAGGCGGCAGAAGATGTGCGCGTCGTTGAGTTGCATGGCGCGGACGCGGCTGAGTCCGCCGATGGCACCGGAGAGTTCGGCGCGGTACTGGCCGCCGAGTTCGGAGATGCGCAGCGGGAGTTCGCGGTAACTGTGCGAGCGGGAGCGGTACATGAGCGCGTGGTGCGGGCAGATGCTCGGGCGGAGGACGAGCTGCTCGCCGCCCATGTCCATCGGCGGATACATGTCGTCGTGGTACTTCGCCCAGTGGCCGGAGATCTCGTAGAGCTCCTTCTTGGCGAGCACGGGCGAGTACACCTGCTGGTAGCCGGCTCTGCGTTCGACTTCGGCGATGTAGCTCTCGAGTGCACGTCGTACCGCGGCACCGGCGGGCAGCCAGTAGGGCAGGCCGGCGCCGATGAGCGGGTCGGAGTCGAACAGGCCGAGTTCACGGCCGATCTTGCGGTGGTCGTACATGGTGGTCTCCTCGTCTGGACGGGGCGAGAGACCCACAGGAACGACGAAGCCCCGGGGCACTCGCCCCGGGGCTTGGTTCGACAGTCAGGTGTCAGCGCGCCGGGACATACTCCGGCGTCGTCGTGACTACAGCGCGCTTCAACACACTTCTACGCTAGCAGATCCTCGTCCAGTCCGACGGGACGGATCAGCCCCTCCTGGGCGACGGATGCGACCAGATGCCCGGACTGGTTGTAGAGGCGGCCGGTGGCGAAACCGCGGGCTCCGGACGCCGACGGCGACGCCTGGTCGTACAACAGCCACTCGTCGGCGCGGAAGGGGCGGTGGAACCACAGTGCGTGGTCCAGCGACGCGGGCTGGATCCGGCGATCGCCGATCACGATGCCGTGCGGCAGGAGGCTGGCGCCGAGCAGCGTCAGGTCGCTCGCGTACGCCAGCACGCACGCGTGCAGCGCCGGTTCGTCGGGAAGCTTGCCGGCGGCCCGGATCCAGAACTGGCGGCCGGTGACACCTGCCAGGCGTACGTCGAGCGACGCCCATTCGCGATCCCAGTCCGCGGCGGGCCGTCCGGACCGCGCCTCCAGGACGGTGGCGAGCCGCGGCGCCTCTTCCGGCGGTACGACGTCGTCCGGCATCGGATCCTGGTGATCCAGGCCGCGCTCGGGCCGCTGGAACGACGACGACATGTAGAAGATCGGCTTCCCGTGCTGCGACGCCACCACGCGCCGGCTGCTGAACGTGCCGCCGTCGCGGGTCGGCTCCGCGCGGTACACGATCGGCACCGACGTGTCCCCCGCGCGCAGGAAGTACCCGTGCAGCGAGTGCACGACGCGCTCGGCGTCGACGGTCCGGCTGGCGGCGACGAGCGCCTGACCGAGCACCTGACCGCCGAACACCCGTTGCATCGAGGTCTGCGGCTGACGTCCGCGGAACAGGTCGACGTCGATCATCTCCAGGTCGAGCAGCTCGACCAGATCCTCCAGCGACTCAGGCATGCCTCATCCTGACAGGCCCACAGCCGCGCACCGCAAACGGTCCGCGGTTACTTGTCGTCCTCGCGGTTCAGCTCGGCGAGGAACTGCTCCACTTCCGCCCCCAGCTCGTCCGCGGAGGGAGTCGAGTCCGCGAGCAGGCTCTTGCGGCTCAGGGAGCCGGCTGCGGCGTCGTACTGCGTCTCGAGCGCCTTCACGACCGCGCTGGCGTCCTCGGAGGCCTCGACCTGCTCGTCGACCAGCCGGCCGGTGACGGCGGCCTCGTCGAGCAGCGCCTTGCTAGGGAGGAGCAGCCCCGTCGCCGCGGAGATCGCGTGGACCAGCGCCAGCGCCGCGCTCGGGAAGCGATTCTCGGCGAGGTAGTGCGGGACGTGCACCGCGAACCCCATCGCGTCCTTGCCGGCCTCACCGAGGCGGACCTGGAGCATGGTCCCCGCGCTCGCGGGCAGCCGCATCTCGCCGTCCCAGATGTTCGACCGGGTGACCAGCTCGGGCCGGGTCGCGTGCGCGGTCAGGCCGAGCGGCCGGGTGTGCGGCACACCCATCGGGATGCCGTGGACACCGACCGTGAGCGTGACGTTGTACAACTCGACGAGCTGCCGGATCGCTCCGGCGAACCGGTCCCAGTGGTTGTCCGGCTCGACGCCTTCGAGCAGCAGGAACTCGACACCCGCGTCGTCGGTCAGCAGGTGCAGGCTCAGGTGCGGCGGGTTGTAGTCGGTGAACCGGTCCTCGGCGAATGTCACCTCGGGCCGCCTGGCCCGGTAGTCGTGCAGAAGGTCGACGTCGAACCGCGCCAGCAACCGGTGGTCGAGCACCTCGAGCAGGTGGTCGGCGGTCACCCGGCCGGCCTGGCCCGCGTCCATGAACCCGTCCAGGGAGTGCACCATGACCTTCGGCGCCGCCGCCGGGCCGGTCGCCACCGACTGGTCGACGATCTCGTAGAGGTCGTCCGGTCGCAGCATCGTCGTTCTCCTTCTCACGTGGCCGACAGGGCGGGTAGGCCCCTCTATCCTGCCCTCTTCCAAGCCAACGTCCGGCATCGGCGGACAAATTCCGGACACACGGAAATTTCAGGATGTTCCACGACTCGGCGGTTGGCGAGACAGGTATGGAAAGCGCTTGCTAAGTTGGGCGTCGTGAGCCTTGAACCGAATTCCGCCTTGACGGTCATGCTGGCGATGAACGACGGCAGCCGGGACCGCGTCCTGGTACCGCAGGTCCGGCAGCGCCTGGAGTCCGTCGCCACCGTCCTGCCCGTCGGTCCCGGCACCAGTTTCCTCGCCGACGCCGCCGTCCGGGCCGCGCTGCCGGACGTCGACGTACTGCTCACCGGCTGGGGCTGCCCGCGGATCGGGCCGGAGGTGCTGGACGCGGCGCCGAAGCTGCAGGCGATCCTGCACGCGGCCGGCTCGGTGAAGGCGATCGTGGACCCGAGCGCGTTCGACCGCGGCATCCGGGTGTCGTCGGCGGCGACCGCGAACGCGCAGCCGGTGGCCGAATTCACCGTCGCGGCGATCGTGCTGGCCGGGAAGCGGGCGTTCCGGCTCGCGGCGCAGTACCGGCTGGAGCGCCGGAAGGCCGATCCGCACGGGATGCCGGGGAGCTACGGTACGACGGTCGGCCTGCTCGGAGCGTCCCGAATCGGGCGGATGGTCGCGGAGCGGCTGCGCGGCTTCGACCTCGACGTCCTGATCAGCGACCCGTTCCTGACGCCGGCCGAGGCGGCCGGGCTCGGTGCGGAACTGGTCGACAACGACACGCTCTTCCGCCGCAGCGACATCGTGAGCGTGCACGCGCCGCTCCTGCCGGAGACGGTCGGCTTGGTCGACGCGCGGCTGCTCGGCCTGCTCAAGGACGGCTCGGCGCTGATCAACACCGCCCGCGGCAAGATCGTCGACCCCGACGCGCTCCTCCGCGAGTGCGTGTCCGGCCGGATCGACGCGATCCTCGACGTCACCGAGCCCGAACCGCTGCCGCCGGACTCGCCGCTGCTCGACCTGCCGAACGTCTTCGTCACCCCGCACGTCGCCGGCGCCGTCGGCAACGAGATCGCCCGCCTCGGCGAACTCGCCGTCAGCGAACTCGAACGCCTCGCCGCCGGCAAACCCCTCGAACACGCCATCAGCCCAGCAGAACTCGGAAGGCTCGCATGAACCGCCTCATCCTGCCCGACACGGACCGTGAACTGTCCCGCCAGACCGGATGGGTGCGCGCGCACTGGGAGGCGCTGGCGGATCATCTGCTCGACTCGCTCGTTCCGCACTTCTCCCCCGGCGCCTCCCTGGTCGAACTGCCGGGCCGGCCGAGCCGGTCGGGTACGGCGTCCGACGCGCTGGAAGGGTTCGCGCGGTCGTTCATGCTCGCCGCGTTCCGGATCGCCGGCGTCCAGGGCAAGGGCTGTGAACAGCTGATCGAGCGGTACGCGCGCGGCGTCGCGAACGGCGCGAACCCGGACCACCCCGAAGCGTGGCTGCGGCTCACCCCGAAGTCGCAGCAGATGGTCGAGGCCGCCGCGATCGCGGTCTCCCTGCACGAGACCCGCGAGTGGATCTGGGACCGGCTCGACCCGCGGGCGCAGGAGCACGTCGCGGAGTGGCTCGGCGGCTTCAACGGCTCCACGACGCACGACAACAACTGGCGGCTGTTCCAGGTCGTCAGCGAGCAGTTCCTCGCGTCCGTCGGAGCGCCGTACTCACAGGACGACATCGACGGCGGCCTCGACCGGATCGAGGACTGGTACGTCGGCAACGGGTGGTACTCCGACGGTGACGGGCAGAACTTCGACAACTACATCGGCTGGGCAATGCACCTGTACCCGGGCCTGTGGGCACGCATGGCCGCCGCGACTCCGGGAGCGCAGTACGAGGACCGGCTGAAGCTGTACAAGGAGCGGATCAAGCTGTTCCTGGCGGATGCGGTGCATCTGGTCGGGAACGACGGCGCGCCGATCTACCAGGGCCGGTCGCTCACCTACCGGATGGCGTCCGCGGCGCCGTACTGGATGGGAGCGCTCCTCGACTCGACGCCGCTGACGCCCGGCGAGACGCGGCGGCTGTGCTCCGGGATCGCACGCCACTTCGTGCAGCACGGCGTACCGGACGAGCGTGGTGTGCTGACGCTCGGGTGGTACGACACGTTCCTGCCGGCGACGCAGCAGTACTCCGGACCCGGTTCGCCGTACTGGGCCTCGAAGGGGTTCGTCGGGCTGATCCTGCCGCCGGAGCACCCGGTGTGGTCGGATCCCGAGGACTCGATCCCGCTCGACGACGCCGACCAGGTCCGGCCGATGCCGGAGCCGGGCTGGATCGTGCACGCGAGCCGGCACGACCAGGTTGTGCAGCTGGTCAACCACGGCGCCGACCACGCACGGGTGACCGAGGCGCAGGGCCCGGAGCCGGCCGGCGACGCGCACTACAACCGGCTCGCCTACGCCAACCACGCGGGGCCGGACCTGTCGGATCACGAGCCGCACGTCGACAACCTGATCTCGCTCGTCTCCCCCGACGGCTCGGCGAGCGGACGCGGCCGGATCCGGCGGCTGGGTGTCGACGGCCGGACGGCGTCCTCGTGGCACAACGCCTGGCTCGGATCCGAGGGTCCGTGGGCGATCGAGATCACGTCCGTCGTGCACTCCGGGTGGGAGATCCGCTGCGCGCTCGTCGACGGACCGGCAGGCGCCCTCGTGCGCAGCGGCGGGTTCGCGGTCGCGGGCGAGTCTTTGCCGGAGGCAACGGTCAGCGAGCTGGCAGCCTCGGCGCGCAACGACGACGGTCTGGTGTCGGCGGTCGTCGGCCTGTACGGGTACGACGAGGCGGGTGTGCATCGCGGCCTCGGGGTGAACGCGTTCGGTGCGCACTCCGCGACGCCGTACCTGACCGCTCCGCACAACGGCGCGCCGTTGGTACTGGTGAACGCGGTCCTGCTGACGCGCGACGCGTTGCGGCCGGAAGCGCTTGCCGAGGGCATCGATGTGGCCGTGGACGGTACGACGGTGCGGATCGGGCTGCCCGGCGGCGGGTCCGAGGTGGTCGAACTGGGACGGAACCGAGCCGGTTAGGTCAGGCTCTCCAAGGGTGTGTATCCGGCGAATGGCCGTTAGATTGACGGCATGAGCACGTACGAGAAACTCCTGCAGGAACAGATCCGTAACGAATTCACGGCCTCGCAGCAGTACGTGGCGGTCGCTGTCTGGTTCGACGAGCAGGATCTGCCGCAGCTGGCCGCGCACTTCTACAAGCAGGCACTCGAAGAGCGCAACCACGCGATGATGATGGTGCAGTACCTGCTGGACAACGACGTCCGTCCGCACATCCCGTCCGTCGGTGAGGTCGAGTCGGACTTCAAGACCGCACTGGAGCCGCTCGAACTCGCGCTGGCGCAGGAGATCACCGTCACCAAGCAGATCGAGACGCTCGCCCGCACGGCGCGCGACGAGAGCGACTACATCGGTGAGCAGTTCATGCAGTGGTTCCTCAAGGAGCAGGTCGAGGAGGTCGCCGCGATGAAGACGCTGGTGAACGTCGCCAAGCGCGCCGGCGACAACCTCTTCCACCTCGAGGACTTCCTCGCCCGCGAAACCGTCGGCGACGCCGGCACCGACCCGACCCAACCCACCGCCGCCGGCGGCACCGTCTGACGGTCGGCTTACCAGCTGCCCCCGCCTCCGCCGCCTCCTCCACCGCCCGAGGAGCCGGAGTCGGACGAGGAGTACGACGAGCTGGAGGAGAAGCCTGACGAGCTGCCGCCACCGTCACCACTGGACGGATCCCGGGGTGGTGGGGGCGGCTCCGCGAACGTACTGGCGACGGTCGAGCTGAACGACGCCGCCGTCCATTCGGACGTGTAGTACGACGGCCCGGCGTACCAGTCGGGCTCCGCGGTCAGGCGACCCGCGCGGACCAGTTCTCCGCAGACCCGCTGCCAGCGCTCCGCGAGCCCGAAGACGATCGCCCAGGGCAGGTACTTGCTGAAGATGTCCTCGCCCTCCTCGAAGCGCAACTGCTCCGCCTCGGCCGTGGCGAGATACGTCCGGAAACCGGCGACCTGGTCCGTCACGGCCCGTCCGGCCGCTGTCCGCCGCCCCTGCCGCTGCTTGGACACCCAGCTCCACACCAGGACCAGAAGGGCGACCACAGGCCCGGCGATGACCAGGAACCGGCCCGACGTGAACGGGCCCGAGCCGATCTGTGCCACACCGATGCCGACGACGACGATCGCGATCGCGATCAGCCAGCCGAAGGCGAACGACATGTCCCCCTCGGTACCACCCGCCGCGTGCGGCATCCTGACGTACCAGTTGCGCGCCCGGACCTGCTTCTGCACGGCGGCGATCGTCGCCTCCGCACCGCGGACCAGCGAGTAGTCGCCAATCGCGGCTGCCTGCAGCAGCCGCTCGTCGCCGGGCTGCAACTCCGGGAACAGGCCTTTGAGCAGCGCCTCCTCGTGCGGCTCGGTCGCGACCGCGGGGGCCACCAGGACCGCCTTCCGCGGGCCGTCGCCGCTGTTCTCGATCCGCAGCGCGCCCCGAACCGCCAGATCGATCATGGTGGCCGCGACCTCACGGTTCGTCGCCCGTCCGTCGATCAGCAGACCGCCCTCGGCGACCGGGATCCTGGGCGGCGCGAAGACGACCGGGATCTGGTCGGTGGTCAGCCCGTCCTTGCCGATCCGGGCCGTAGCTCCCTCAGGCGGTGCGGTCCCCGGCGGCAGGTCGGCGTACCGCTGGTCGCGACCGGCCTTCCGGTGGTGGAGGACGCCGAGTCCGGCCGCGCCCGCGGTCACCAGGACCGAGACAGCGATCCCGAGCCAGGACAGCCCGGCGCGCTCGATCGCGCCCGGCGGGTCGACCACGATCGGAGTGTCGTTCCGCACGGCGCCGGCCTTGATCCCGGCGACGACCGTCAACTGCTCCTGACGAAGCAGCCTCGACGCGCCGAAATGCGCCTGGCCGGCCGTCAGCGACTTGCTCTCACAGGGGGTGGTCGAGCCGGCCAGGCCGCTGTAGCAGTCGACCCGTTGCACGCCCTGCGGCACCGTGACCTGCACGGTCACCTTCTTGATCGTGGCGTCCCAGTCCGAGCCTGTCGCGTCCCAGTAGAGCTCAGTGTGGTCCCCGAAGTGGCGCAGCGCCCCGCGGACGTCGTACTTGATGACGTACTTCGCGTCCTCGGAGTAGATCGTCCGGTTCTCGGAGCCGATCTTGATCCGCAGCACCGCGTCCCGGCCGTCGTTGCGCTTGGTCGTCTCGCTCGTCCAGGCGTCCGACGCGTCCGGGCTCCACACCGAGATGTTGGACACCTCGTACTTCTGGTCCTTCGAGATGTCGTCCTTGTACGGCTCGCGGACGACCAGGTCGCGGTAGATGCCGTGCCGGCCACTGCTGCCGAACGTGTAGTCGATGGTCTCCTCGACGTGCAGTACGCCGTCCTCGGACACCGTGTACTCGATCGCGAAGTCCGTGATCTCGTCACCGTCCGCTGCCGTGGTCGGCACTGCGGCACCGGCCAGCGCGACGACGGCGAACAACGTGCTGACGACGATCCTGATCCCCCGCGGCATAGCGGGACAGTACTGGGGCCGGAGGCCACTACCAGCTGCCACCGCCCCCGCCACCGCCTCCACCGCCGGAGGATCCGCCGCTGAAGCCGGACGAGCTGCCGCCGCCCCCGCCGGAGCTGGACGGCGTCGGCGGCGGGTCGAAGCTGCTCGCGACCGTCGAACTGACGGCGCCCGCCGTCCAGCCGGAGGTGTAGTACGACGGGCCGTAGTACCAGACCGGGTCGGGGGTCAGCCGGCCGGCGGCGACGAGCTGCTCGCACACCTTCTGCCAGCGGTCGGCGAGGCCGAAGGCGATCGCCCAGGGCAGGTACTTCGAGAAGATGTCCTCGCCCTCCTCGAAGCGCAACTGGTCCGCCTCGGCGGTGGCCAGGTACTTCCGGAACCCGATCAGCTGGTCGGCCACCGCCCGGCCGGCCGGGTTCCGTTGCCCGCGGCCACGGATCCCGATCCAGATGCCGATGGCAACGATCACGGCGATCACCGGCACTGCCACGACGACCGCCCGGCCGAGCCCGCCGGTCGCGGCGCTGATCACGGTCCCCATCAGCCCGGCGCCGACCACCCAGATCCCGATCATCGCCATACACGCGCAGCCGAAGCCGTTCTTGAACGCCGAGCCGCCGCCGGCCCGCGGCATCCGCAGGTACCACTGGCGCTGCTTCACCTGCTCGCGGAGCGCCTTGAGCATCGCGTCGTGGGCGTTGCGCAGTTTGCGCTCGCCCACCTCGCCGCGCTTGAGCCGCACGTGCAGCCCCACGAGGAGGTTCGGGAAGATCCCGGACAACAGGGCCTGCTCGTGTGGTGCGGTCGCCGCCGCCGGGTTCAGCAGCACGACCTCCTGGTGCTCGCCCGTGTTGTCGATCCGGACAGCACCGCGGACCGCCAACTCGATCAGCGTGGCCGCGGTCTCCACCGTGGTGGCCTTCGCGTCGATCAGCAGACCGCCCTCGCCGACCGGGATCCGCGGCGGCGCGAACGCGACCGGGATCTGGTCCTCGGCGAGCTCGTCCTTCACCGGCGGGGCGGCGACCCCGTCCGGCGGGAAAGTGCCCGGCGGCATCCCGGCGTACCGCTGGTCCTTGTTGCCGAGCTTCGCGTACAGCGCGGCGATCACGATCGCGGCCGCGGTGACGAGCCCGGACCCGATCAGCTGCAGCCAGGACAGCCCGTTGCGCTTCAGCCAGCTCGGCGGGTCGACGACGATCGGCGTGTCGTTCTGTACGGCGCCCGCGGGGATCCCGGCGACGATCGTCATCCCTTCGCCGGCCGCGAGGTTGGTGCCGCCGAACACGCCCTGCTCACCGCTGACCCTGCTCGTGCACTGCTCCGTCGATCCGGTCCGCCCCTGGAAGCACTCGGTCTTCTGGACCCCGCCGGGCACGCTGACGCGGATATCGACCCGCTTGATCTCCGCGCTCCAGGCGCTGCCGGTCGCGTCCCAGTACAGCTCACTGTGGTCGTCGAAGTGCCGCAGCGCGCCGCGGACGTCGTACGAGATCTTGTACGTCGCCTCGGTACCGGAGACCGTCTCGCTGGCCGATCCGATCCTGATCTGCAGCTCGCCGTACCGGCCGTTGTTGCCCTCGTAGGTCTTCTCGGTGAACTCGTCCGGAGCGCCCGACGGTGATGACACCTCGATGTTCGAGACCTGGTACTCCTGGTCCTTCGAGTCGTCGTCCTTGTACGGCTCGCGGGTCACCAGGTCCCGGTAGATCCCGTGCCGCCCGGTGCTCCCGAAGTGGTAGTCGATCGTCTCCACCACGTGCAGCACGCCGTCCTCGGACACCGTGTACTCGATCGTGAAGTTCCTGATCTCGTCACCGGCCTCCACCGGACCGGCGCTCGCCGGTACCGCGAAACCGGCCAGCGCCAGAACGGCGACCAGCGTGCTGACGACGACCCCGAGTGCCCTACGCATGCTCGCGACCTTATCCATCGCCGGGGTCCGGCCCGGGCGGGCCCGACACGAATCCGCGCGGTGAAGACTCTTGTGCGAAGTGTCGGTTAGCGGAATGGTGGGTGGACCAGGAGGAACGTCATGGCAGACAAGACGAACACTTCCCAAGGCACCGGAGCCGCGCCAGCTGTGGACAGCCCGGCCGCCATCCGCAACGTGGTCCTGGTCGGTCCGTCGGGCGCCGGCAAGACCACCCTCGTCGAGGCCCTGCTGGTGGCCTCCGGAGTCCTGAACAGACCCGGCACCGTCGTCGACGGAACCACGGTGTGCGACTACGACGACGCCGAGATCCGGCAGCAGCGCTCGGTGGGCCTGTCCCTCGCCTCGCTGCCCCACGAAGGCGTCGACGGCAAGGTCAAGGTGAACCTGATCGACACCCCGGGGTACGCCGACTTCGTCGGTGAGCTGCGGGCCGGCCTGCGCGCCGCGGACTGCGCGCTGTTCGTGATCTCGGCGAGCGAGGGCGTCGACGAACCGACCCGGACCCTCTGGCAGGAGTGCGACGAGGTCGGGATGCCGCGGGCCGTCGTGATCACCAAGCTCGACCACGCCCGGGCGAACTACCAGAACGCGCTCGCCACCGCGCAGGCCGCCTTCGGCGACAAGGTGCTGCCGCTCTACCTGCCCGCCGGTGACGGGCTGATCGGGCTGCTGTCCCAGTCGTACTACGAGTACGCCGGCGGCAAGCGTTCCACGTCCGCGCCCGACCCGTCGTACGGCGACCAGATCGAGGAACTGCGCGGCACGCTGATCGAGGGCATCATCGAGGAGTCCGAGGACGAGTCGCTGATGGACCGCTATCTCGGCGGCGAGGACATCGACCAGAAGGTGCTGATCGAGGACCTCGAACGCGCCGTCGCCCGCGGCTCGTTCTTCCCGGTGATCCCGGTCTGCAGCGCCTCGGGGGTCGGCACGCTCGAACTGCTCGAGGTGATCAGCAGCGGCTTCCCGTCGCCGCCCGAGCACACCATCCCGGACGTGTTCACCCCGCACGGGGTCGCCCGCAAGGGCCTGGTCTGCGACCCCGGCGGACCGCTGCTCGCCGAGGTGGTGAAGACGACGTCGGACCCGTACGTCGGCAGGGTCAGCCTGGTCCGGGTGTTCTCCGGCACCATCAGGCCCGACGCGACGGTTCACGTGTCGGGCCATTTCACGTCGTTCTTCGGTGATCACAACGGCACGTCGCACGGGCACGAGGACCACGACGAGGACGAGCGGATCGGCACGCTGTCGTTCCCGCTCGGCAAGACGCAGCGGCCGGCCGGCCAGGTGGTCGCCGGCGACCTGTGCGCGATCGGCCGGCTGACCCGGGCGGAGACCGGTGACACGCTGTCCGGCAAGGCGGATCCGCTGCTGCTCAAACCGTGGAACATGCCGGAACCGCTGCTGCCGATCGCCGTCCAGGCGCATGCGAAGACCGACGAGGACAAGCTCGGCGTCGGCCTGCAGCGGCTCGCGGCGGAGGACCCGACGCTGCGGATCGAGCAGAACCCGGAGACCCACCAGATCGTGCTGTGGTGCATGGGCGAGGCGCACTCGGACGTCGTACTGGATGCTCTGGCGAACAGGTACGGCGTGACCGTGGACACCGTCGAGCTGCGGGTGCCGCTGCGGGAGACGTTCGGCGGGTCGGCCAAGGGCCACGGGCGGCACGTGAAGCAGTCCGGTGGGCACGGGCAGTACGCCGTGTGCGATATCGAGGTCGAGCCGCTGCCGGAGGGGTCGGGGTTCGAGTTCGTCGACAAGGTGGTCGGTGGGGCGGTGCCGCGGCAGTTCATCCCGAGCGTGGAGAAGGGCGTCCGGGCGCAGATGGAGAAGGGCGTCGCGGCCGGGTACCCGATGGTCGACATCCGGGTCACGCTCCTGGACGGGAAGGCGCACAGCGTCGACTCGTCCGACATGGCGTTCCAGATGGCCGGCGGCCTCGCGCTGCGGGAGGCCGCGGCCGCGGCCCGGGTCTCGATGCTCGAACCCGTGGACCTGGTCTCGGTCCTGATCCCCGACGAGCTGGTCGGCGCGGTGATGAGCGATCTGTCCGGGCGCCGCGGGCGACTGCTCGGTACGGACAAGGTCGGCGAGAACAGGACGCTGGTCAAGGCCGAAGTACCGCAGGTGGAGATCACCCGCTACACCATCGACCTGCGCTCACTGAGCCACGGCGCGGCGACGTTCAGCCGCGAGTTCTCCCGCTACGAACCGATGCCGGACTCCGTCGCGGCGAAACTGGCCTAGGGTATGTCTCTCAATCCCACGCCGTAGCGAGCAGGTGCCCGCCGAGTGCCGCGCAGTAGGCGTGGGATTGAGACATGCCCTAGGGCTTGTTGAGGCGGCGGCGGACGTCGCGGGACTTCAGGTACGCCGCCACGTCGTCGTAGCGCTCGCTCTGGTTGGCGAACTCGATGTACGAGCGGACGCGGTGGAGCCAGTCGAGGGTCGACGGCTTCACCGCGGCGAGGGCGTCGGTGAGGTGCCGCATCGCGAGCGGGGGCTCGCCGCCACTGGACAGCGCCTCGTCGATCACCTTGTCCACGCCGCGCTCGATCAGCGCCCGCAGGTCCGCGCCGCTGAACATCGCCGTCTGCCCCGCGAGTGCCTTCAGGTCCAGACCGTCGGCCGGGACGTCCCTCGTCAGCACGGTGAGGATGTCGGCGCGGGCCGGCTCGTCCGGCGGCGGCACGAAGATCACCCGGTCGAAGCGGCCCGGGCGAAGCATCGCCTCGTCCACGTCCCACGGCGCGTTGGTCGCTGCCAGCACGAGCAGGCCGTCGTTCTCTGAGCCGATCGCGTCGAGCTCCTGCAGCAGTACGTCGACCAGCCGCCGCGCCTCGGACCCGCCGTGCTTGTGCCGCGCGAACGCCAGTGCGTCCAGCTCGTCCAGGAACAGCACGCACGGGCCGTTGGCGCGGGCGCGCTCGAACGCGGTGTGGAGATTGCGCTCCGACACCCCGAGGTACGGGTCCATCACGTCCTCGATCCGGACGTTGATGAACGGCAGCCCGCACTCCCCCGCGGTCGCCCGCGCGAGCAGCGTCTTGCCGCACCCGGGCGGTCCGTAGAGCATCACGCCGCCGCCGGACTTCCGCCCGTACTTCTCGTACAGCTCCGGCCTGCTCTGCGGGAGGATCACCATCCGGTGGATGACCCGCTTGATCTCCTCCATCCCGCCGACCTGGTCGAACGTCGTCGTCTCCTTGACGGCGTCCGCGACGTCGTACTCCGACTCCGCCTCCGGACCGACCTTGATCCGGACGCCGCTGCGCTCGGCGATCATGCCGTCGACGAGCTGCTGCAGCCGGCCGGTCCCCTCGACCACGCCCCGCAGGCGAGCCGCTTCGAGCAGGTTCCGCAGGAGCGCGAGCCGCCCGTTGGCCGCGGCCAGCTCCCCCACCGGCACGAACTGGTCGTCCGGTAGTCCCTGCTGATCCAGCAGGACGACGTACTGGTCGAGCGCCTCCTCGGTCTGGCCGGCCGAGATCAGCGACTCCGCGAGCACGAGCCGCAGCAGTACGTCGTCCGGGTTCGCGTCGACCGCCTTGCGCAGGGCCTCGATCCGGTCGTTACTCATGAGCCCCATTTCCGGTTGGTCCAGCGGCGTACGAGTGGTGGGATCACCCAGGAGTACACGCAGTACCCGAGCCAGAACATCGCGAACGCGAACGACAGCGGTCCCAGGCCGGCTGCGCGGAGGCCGTAGATGACCGCGACCGCGCCGATCCACACCACCAACGGGTTGACCCGGGCGAACGGGCGCAGCGGCACCATCAGCGGATGGTTGTAGAGCTTCGCCTCGCGGGCGGCCGCGCGCAGGTCCTCGTCGCCCGGTTGCGACGCGGCGGCGGAGCGGAGCGAGTCGTACCCGCCGCGCGCGTCGCCGGTGAGCATCGACGCCGTACCGTGCAACGCCCGCGCGTGCGGGTCCTCGGGGTCGTGGGCCAGCGCCTCGGTGCTGTGACGGTGCATGTCCCGGTCCTTGCCGAGCGCAAACGCCACCTGCGCCCGGGCCGCCGAGACGGCAGCGCTCTCCGGCGCCTGGGACGCGGCGCGCTCGACCAGGGCACTTGCCTTCTCGGCCTGTCCAGCGGCCAGGCAGACGTGCGCGTAGCCGATCAGCAGGTCCGGATCGTTCGGGTCGAGGCTCAGCCCCTGCAGGAAGGCCGCCTCGGCCTCCGGCAGCCGGCCTTCGGAGCGCAGTGACGCACCCAGAACGTGCAGCATCGCCGGGAACGGGCCGTGGAGCGCCAGACCGTCCCGCAGTACGTCGACCGCCTCGGCGTTGCGGTCCAGCGTGTGCAGAGCGGCGCCGCGGAACAGGTACGCGCGGTAGTCGACCGCCGCGTCCCCGGACAAGCCCTGGAGTTCGTCGAGAACCCGCTCCGGACGGCCGATCTGTAGCCAGTGCGCGGCCATTTGCAGCCGGGCCTCACTTGGTTCGCTCACAGCACCACCGTCACCAGGAGGAGGATCAGGACCTCGGCGATCGCGCCGCCGATCGTCACCGCGATCCCCACGCCCCACAGGGATCCGTAGTCCGCGCCGCGCAACTGGAACGCACGGTCCATCGGACGCTGCAGCCGGAGCTGCACCAGGCAGCACAGCACCGCCACCACGCGGATGGCGACCCGCAGCGCCGACGTGTCGCCGGACCCGTCGTACAGCAGGACGAACACGCCGATCACCACGAGCAGGCCGGCGAGCCCGGCGAGCAGGATCAGCCGGCGCTTGGCGGCGTCGACGCCGAGGCGGCCCGCGTTCAGGTAGGCGACCGTCGTGGCGGCCAGGACGCCGCCGAAGAACGCGACGTACGTCTGGGACATCAGGCGCCAGGGGCGCACCGACATGTTCACGCCGGCGCCCACGGTCGGGCGCAGGAGTTCGTCCGGCATCGGGCTCCTAGTGGCGGCAAGGATCGGGCAGGAATCGGCTCGCGCAGTGTATAGCCTGTCCCGATGAGCGAGAACTGCATCTTCTGCGGAATCGTGGCCGGCGACATCCCCTCCACCCGGGTCGCGGAGACCGACGGGGCGATCGCCTTCATGGACATCAACCCGGCGACCACGGGCCACCTGCTGGTGATTCCCCGCACCCACTCCACGGACCTGCGCGAGGCGTCCGCCGACGACCTCACCGCCGCGACCCTGCTCGCCCAGTCACTCGTCGGCCGCGTGATCGAGCGCCTCGACGCGGACGGTGCGAACCTGCTCAGCTGCATCGGCGCTGCTGCCTGGCAGTCGGTGTTCCATACCCATCTGCACGTTATCCCGCGCTACCAGGACGACCCGCTCCAGCTCCCCTGGCATCCGACGCCGGGCGACCTGGAGCAGATCAACGCGACGGCCGCCAAGCTCATGTAACACTCTCGCGGCTCATGACACTGCAGGGCTGAACGGATCACCCGAGCCCTGCAGAGGTCGTCATGTCGAACACCACCACCGCAGTTGAGCCTCACGAGTGCCCCGCGCTGCGCTCGAGGGTGAATGAGGGGGCGGCGGCGCCGGTGCGTCGAGCAGCCCCCGGTCGGCGGTCGGCTCTCGCTCGGCGGTCGGCGCTCGGTCGGCGATTGGTGCCGTTGTGGGTCGGGACGTTTCTCCAGGGGTTCGCGCTGTGGGTGCCGGTGGAGAAGTTGTTCATGAGCGAGATCGGGTTCGACGCGGCGACGGTCGGGCTGATGGTCGCCGCGTACGCCGCGCTCATCCCGCCGGCCGAGGTGGCCTCGGGCATCCTCGCGGACCGGTGGTCGCGGCGTGGCGTTCTGATGCTCGCGGGCGTGGCAATGATGCTGAGCGTGTTCGTCGGCGCGGTGAGCTGGAACGTCCCGACGTACATCGTCGCCGCGCTGCTCTTCGGCCTCTACTTCGCGATGTACTCCGGCACGATCGAGGCGGTCGTGTACGACGTGGTGCTCGAGGAGACCGGGGACAGCGAAGCGTACGAACGCGAGATCGGCCGGGTCCGGTTCGTCGAGAGCGTGGCACTGGTGGCGAGCGCGTTGGCCGGCGGATGGCTCGCCTCGCTGTTGTCGACGCGGGCGACGTACTTCCTGACGCTGCCGTTCGTCGTGTTCTACCTGGTCGCGCTGAGCCGCTTCTGCGAGCCACGGCTGCACCAGGCCAGTGAGCGGACCTCGTTGCGGGTGCACCTGTCGGTCACCTACCGCGCGATCACGCATCGCGGGCGGCTCGTCCCGATCGCTGCGGCGTCGATCATGGCGGCGATGATCCTGCAGGCGATGTTCGAGTTCGGGCCGTTGTGGCTGATCACGCTCGAGGCGTCGGCGGTGTTCTACGGACCGTTCTGGGCATTGCTGGTCGCGACTCTCGGTGTCGGCGGGTTGCTGGCGGGCCGGCTCCGCCTCGATCGGCCGATCCCGGTGGCGGTCGTCGTGCTGGTGATGCTCGCGTCCTGCCTGACGCTGACGAGCAGCCGCGACCTGGGTGCGTTGACGGTCGCGATGGTCGCGCTCACGTTCCTGCTCGTGGTGATCGGGATCCACGTCGGCCGGCTGATGCACGACGCCGTTCCGTCGACGATCCGGACCGGGGTGGTGTCCGGGGTCGGTGCGGTGTCGTGGCTGGTGTTCACGCCGTTCGCGCTGGTGTTCGGTGCCGTGAGCAAGCAGTACGGCGTGTACGTGTCCGGGTGGATGCTCACCGGCGCGGTCGCACTCGCCGGCGCCGCACTCGTCTGGGCCCGGCATCGTGCTCCACTACGCTGAGCCAATGGCTGGGTTGCCGGCTGACGACGTACTCGCCGAGCGGTTGCGGAGCGGGGACGACGACACGTTCGCGCTGCTGCTGGACGGGTGGTCGGGCGGGATGCTGCGGGTGGCGCGATCGTTCGTGTCGACCGAGGAGTCGGCCGCGGAGGTGGTGCAGGAGACCTGGCTCGCGGTGATCGAGGGCATCGAGCGGTTCGAGGGGCGGTCGTCGCTGAAGACCTGGGTGTACCGGATCCTCACCAACACTGCCAAGCGGCGCGGGACCCGCGAACACAAAGTCGTCCCGATGAGCAGCGTCGACGACTCCGGCCCGACCGTCGACCCGAGCCGCTTCCGCCCGGCCGGCGATCCGTTCCCCGGCCACTGGTGGGACTTCCCGCCGGCTTGGCCGTCGCCGGAGCAGGGCCTGCTGAGCGGTGAAGTCCGGGACCGGCTCGCCAAGGCCTTGGCCGAACTGCCCGAGCGCCAGCGGTTGGTCGTCGTACTGCGTGATGTCGAGGGACGCCCGTACGACGAAGTGTGCGAACTGCTCGGGATCACGGCCGCGAACCAACGGGTGCTGCTGCACCGGGCGCGGGCGTTCCTACGCGGCAAACTGGAGGAGTACTACCGTGAGCGATCTTGACTGCCGGGAATTCGTCGAACTGGTCACGTCGTACCTCGAGGGCTCGATGGACGCCCAAGCCGAGCAGGACTTCGTCGACCATCTCGCGCTGTGCGACGGCTGCGAGCGCTACCTCGACCAGATGCGCCGGACGAGCGAATCGCTGGCCGAGCTCCCCGGAGACTCCATCGCGACCGACGCCCGGAGCGCCCTGCTCGACGCCTTCCGGTCCCGCCGCGGCTGACTCCCCTCACTCTGGGTACCGGGAGATCCCCGGAAAGGAGTGCTGATGGGCAAGGGTGTGATGGTGTTCGCGCCGCTGCCGCAGCTGACCGTGATGGTCGAACAGGTGAGCGACGAGCCCGAGCTGCACCTGCACGCCGGTGGCCAGGGCCTCTGGCAGGCCCGGATGATCACCGCCCTGAACGTGCCGGTGACGTTCTGCGCCTTGCTCGGCAAAGGTGAGGTCGGGCGCGTCCTGATCTCCCTGTTCGACGACGAAGGGCTGGAGCTCAAGGCGGTCCGCCGCCACGCCGACAGTGGTTGGTACGTCCAGGAGCGCCGCGACGACGAGCGCCACGTGGTCGCCGAGAACCCGGGGTCCCCGCTCGGCCGCCACGACGGCGACGAGTTGTACGCGCTGGCGCTGGCCGAGGGGCTCAAGGCAAGCATCTGCCTGCTGAGCGGTGCGGCGGATCCGTCCCTGGTCCCGCCGGACTTCTACTCCCGTCTCGGCGGTGACCTGCAGCGCAACGGTACGGCGATCGCCGCCGACCTCGCCGGCGAGCACCTGAACGCCTTACTGGAAGCGAAGCCCGCCTTCATCAAGGTCAGCGACGAGGAACTGGCTGACGACGAGCTGGCCGACAAGAACGACGAGGCGTCGATCGTCAAGGCGGCCCAGCTGCTACGGGACCGTGGAGCCGCGACGGTGGTGGTCAGCCGGGCGGAGAAGCCCGCGATCGCGCTGATGGACGACGGCGCGTACCAGGTCCGCATCCCCAAACTCACCGTGCGGGACGAGCACGGAGCCGGCGACTCGATGACGGCCGGCGTGGTCGCCGTACTCGCCCAGGGCGGAGATCTGAAGGACGCCATCCGTACCGGTGCCGCGGCCGGCACCCTGAACGTCACCCAGCACGGACTGGGCGCCGGGCGGGCGGACGCGATCGCGGAACTGGTCAAGCTCGTCGAGCTCGAACCCTTGGAGTCGTCGTGAATCAACGCGTCCTGATCACCAACGACGACGGCATCGACTCCCCCGGCATCCGCGCGCTCGCCCGCGCCGCGGTCGAGCAGGGTCTCGACGTCGTCGTGGCGGCGCCGTCCGAGGAAGCCAGCGGTGTGAGCGCGGCCCTGAGCGCCTACACCGACGACGGCCGGGTGGCGATCACCCGCAAGGACTTCGACGGCATCCGAGCGTACGGCGTCGCCGCCTCGCCGGCGTACATCGTGGTGCTGGCCACCCTCGACACCTTCGGTCCCGCGCCGGATCTCGTGCTGTCAGGGATCAACCGAGGCGCGAACGCCGGGCGGGCGATCCTGCACTCCGGGACCTGCGGGGCTGCCTTCACCGCGGCGGCGTACGGCATGCCTGCGCTGGCTGCGTCGCTGGATGTGCTGTCACCGCTGAGCGCTGAGCGTGGCGGCAACGCGTTGCAGGTGCTCGACGCCGCCGGCGACGAGGCTCATCACTGGTCGTCGGCAGCACAGTACGTCCGGGAACTGCTACCGAGGCTTCAAGAACTGCAAGCCGGATTCGTGCTCAATCTGAACGTGCCGGATCGACCGGCGGACGAGGTCAAAGGGCTGCAGACCGCCGTACTCGCCACGTTTGGTCAGGTGCAGATGGCGGTGGCTGAGGCCGGTCAGGACTTCGTCCGTACGTCGGTCGAGGAGAACCGGGCCCGGGCCGACGAAGGCACGGACCTGGCTCTCCTCACCGACGGCTACGCGACCCTGACCACTGTCCGCGCCGTCGCGGAACTCACGTGAGGCCGGCGAAGAACTCGCGGAGGTCACCCGCCAGGAGGTCCGGGGCGTCCTGGGTGGCCCAGTGGCTGCCGCGGTCGAACTCGTGCCAGGAGACGATGTTGGCGTGATCCCGCTCGGCGAAGCGGCGGAGCGGACGGAAGTCGAACGCGAAGCTCGCCAGCCCGGTCGGCACGGTGGTCGGCTCCTTCGGGTGATCTGCGTGCTTGTCCTCGTAGTAGAACCGCGCAGAGGACGCACCGGTGTTCGTCAGCCAGTAGATCGTCGCGTTGGTCAGCACGTGCTCGTCGCTGCAGCCACTGAGCAACTGCGCCACCCAGGCGAGCTGACCGGTCGGTGAGTCGGCCAGTGCATGCGCGATGTTCTGCGGCGCCTGCTCCTGCAGCTTCGCGTACGCACCCAGGTTCTCGTTGAAGAACTGCAGGAACTGCAGGTATCCCTGCTCCTCCTCGGTGAGATTCTCCAGCTCCGCCGGATCTCCGCTCGGGAACGAGAACAGCTGGGTCACGTGGACGCCGATCACGTGCTCCGGGTCGACCCGGCCGACCTCCGGAGACACGTAGGACCCGCCGTCGTTGCCGTGAGCGCCGTACCGCTCGTAACCGAGGCGGCGCATCAGCTCGGCCCAGGCCGCCGCGACCCGGTACCTGTTCCAGCCGCGGTCCCTGGTGTGACCCGAGAAGCCGAAGCCCGGGACGGTCGGGATCACCAGGTGGAACGCCTGCTCGCCGTCCTTCGGGTTCGTGAGCGGCTCGATCAGGTCGACGTACTCGAGCGACGTGTTCGGCCAGCCGTGCGTGAGAATCAGCGGGATCGCGTCCGGGTCGGCCGACCGGACGTGGAAGAAGTGCACGTTCTGGCCGTCGATCTCGGTCACGAACTGCGGGTAGGAGTTCAGGCGCTCCTCCCACCTCCGCCAGTCGTACGAGGTCAGCCACTGCTTCGTCAGGCGCCGCACGTAGGACAGCGGCACGCCGTACTCCCACTCCGGCGGCAGCGGCCCGGTCTGGACAGCGCCGGCGTAGTCGATCTCGAGCTCGTTCGCCCACCGGGTGCGGGCGAGGCGGTCCCGCAGGTCGTCGAGGTCGGCCTGCGGTACGTCGATGCGGAAGGGTCGGATCTCCGTGCTGTTCGTCATGTCTTCACGCTAGAAGGTCATTAGGCGAATTAGCTTCCTAATGGTCTGCCAGACTTTCCACCATGATCGAGACCTCGGCGCGGCTGCTGAAGCTGCTGACGTTGCTGCAGTCGCCACGCGACTGGACCGGTGCCGAGCTGGCCGAGAAGTTGCAGGTCAGCCCGCGCACCGTGCGAAGTGACGTCGAGCGGCTGCGGTCGCTCGGCTATCCGGTGGACGCGACCCGCGGCTCCGTGGGCGGCTACCGGCTGGGTGCGGGTGCTGCGCTGCCACCACTGCTGCTGGACGACGACGAGGCCGTGGCCGTCGTGATCGGGCTGCGGAAGGTCGCCGGTATCGCCGGTGTAGAGGAAATGTCGTTGCGAGCGCTGAGCAAACTGGAGCAGGTGCTGCCGTCGCGGCTGCGCCGGCGCGTCAACACGTTGGCCAGTTACACCGTGCAGGTCCCGCCGGACGAGCAGGGTCCGCAGGTCGACCCAGAGTTGCTGACGCAACTGGCCGGGCTCTGTCGCGACCGGGAGCAGCTGCGGTTCGATTACCTGGCCCACGGCGGCTCGGAGACGCTGCGGCGAGTGGAGCCGCACCGGCTGGTGAACTGGGGTCGCCGCTGGTACCTGGTCGCCTTCGACCTGGACAGGGACGACTGGCGGACGTTCCGGGCGGATCGGATGCGGCCGCGGATACCGACCGGTCCGCGGTTCCCGCCGCGAGCCTTGCCGGCGGACGGCGATGTCGCCGCGTACGTGTCCCGCCGGGTGTCGGCTGCTGCCTGGCGGTACGAGGCGTCGGTGGAGGTCGCGGTACCCGCAGCTGTTCTTGCGGAGCGATTGACGCCTGCTGTCGGAGTGGTCGAGCTGATCGACGAGAAGCGGTGTCTGCTGCGGACGGGATCCGACAGCGTGCAGAGCCTCGCGGTGCATCTCAGCCTGCTCGACGCGGATTTCGTCGTACGGGAGGGTCCCCCGGAGCTGACGGCGTACCTCGAGCGGCTGGCCGAGCGTTATCGGCGGGCGACGAGTTCGTAGACGGACAGGATCTCAGGTAGCAGGACCGACCAGTCATACTTCGGTACGGCGGCCAGCCCGGCGGACCGGAGGCGCTCGCGCTCGTCGGGACGGCGCAACAGCCGCAGGGCACGCGCCGCGAGCTCACCGGCGTCGCCCCGCGGGAACAACTCCCCCAGCTGTCCACCTTCCAGCACCTGCCGGAACGCGGGCAGGTCGCTCGCGAGCACCGGTGCGCCCGCGGCCATCGCCTCCAGCAGGACGATGCCGAAACTCTCCCCGCCGAGGTGCGGAGCGACGTACAGATCCGACCCGGCGAGCATGTCGGCGCGGGCCTCGTCGTCGACCGCGCCGAGGAAGAGGACGTTGTCGTGGTACCGGGCCGGTAGCGACTGCCGCGCCTCCTCGGCCTGCCCTGATCCGGCCACCAGCACCTTCAGCCGCGGACGCTCGGCCAGCACCGCGGGTACGGCGTCCAGCAGTACGCCGAGGCCCTTGCGCGGCTCGTCCAACCGTCCGAGGAAACTGATCGTCCCGTCCGCACCCATCCACTCCGGGCGAGGACTGCCCTTGAAGCGGGCGGTGTAGAGGCCGTTCGGGATCACCACCGCCTCACCGCCGATGTGCTGCACCATCATCGAGCGGGCGTTCTCGGACACCGCGATCCGGGCGTCGATCTTCTCCAGCGCCGGGCGCAGCAGACTCGACGCCACGCTCATCGCCCGGGACCGCACCTGCCAGGTGTGGAACGTCGCGACGAACGGCCCGTCGGCGGCCCAGAGCGCGATGATCGACGCGCTCGGTGTGGTCGGCTCGTGCACGTGGACGACGTCGAAGTCCCCCTCGGCGAGCCAGCTCTTCACCCGGCCCGCCGTCCGCGGACCGAACGTCACCCGCGCGACCGAGCCGTTGTACGGCACCCCCACGGCCCGGCCGGACGAGACGACGTACGGCGGGACGGTGCCGGAGTCGTCGACCGGCGCGAGCACCGAGACCTCGTGGCCGAGCGACAGCAGGGCCTCGGCGAGGTCGCGGACGTGGTTCTGCACCCCGCCGGGCGTGCCCAGCGAGTACGGGCACACGACACCGATCCTCACGGGACGATTGTCACTCGTCCAGGAAGATCCTCTGCAGCATGTGCCAGTCCTGCGGGTGCTCGGCGATCCCGGCGGCGAACGCGTCCGCGCAGCGCTGGGTCATCACCGCCGCCCCGCCGTCGGAGTCGACCGCGTCGTGGAACGTGATCACCAGGTGCCGGCCTTCGTAGTGCAGCGTCGCCGGGATCAAGGGCGCGCCGGTCTTGAGACTCAGGGCAGCGGGCCCGGCCGGCATCCGGGACGGCCGGCCGAAGAACGTCACGGGGACACCGCGCTCGGACAGGTCCCGGTCGGCCACGAGGCAGACGAATCCGCCGTCCCGCAGACGGTCCGCCAGGACGGCGGTGACGTCGCCGTCACCACCTGTGAGCGGGAGGACCTCCATGCCGAGCTTCTTGCGGTAGGCGATGAAGCGATCGAACAGCGACTCCGGTTGCAGCCTCTCGGCCACCGTCGACACCGGCATCCCGGTCAGGCCCGCCCAGGCGCCCGCGTGGTCGTAGTTCGCCAGGTGCGGCAGCGCGCAGATGACACCGTTTCCGGCGGCGTACGCGTCCCGCAGCAGCTTCTCGTTGACGGTCCGCACCCGGCTGACGATCTCGGCGTCCGACCACTCCGGCAGCCGGAACGCCTCCTGCCAGTAGCGCAGGTACGAGCGCAGTCCGGCGAGGGTGAGCGCGTCCAGCTCGGTCTCGCCGGCTTCCGGGCGTACTGCGGCCAGGTTTCCGCGCAGGCGCCGTACGCCGCGGCCGTTGCGGCGGTAGGTACGGTCGGCGGCCAACTGGAACAGCCACGTGACCGTCCGCTCGGGCAGGCGTCGTACGAGAGTCCAGGCGAGTGCGAAGGCCAGGTCGACCGCCCGGTGCCGGAGACCGTCCATCGTCAGTCGTTCTTCGGCTCCGCCGGTGGGGTTGTCGGTGGGGTTGGCGGTGTGGCGGGTGGCGTGTCGAGGCCGGCGTTGCCCGGGTCGGCCAGGACCTGCTTGCGCACATTGAGCGAGCGCTGAACCACGGTGATCGTGCTCGCCGCGGCGACGTACCAGATCACGATCTGCAGCAGGATCGGGAGGTTCAGCACGTCGGAGAAGAACGCGAGGACCAGCGTGAACACCAGCCGGTCGGCGCGCTCGGCCAGACCGCCGCTCGCCTTCAGGCCGAGGCTCTCGGCCTTCGCCCGCGCGTACGACGTCACCGCGCCCATCACCAGGGCCCACAGGGTCACCGCGGCCATCAGGGTCGAGTCGCCGGCCTGCGAGTTCGCGTAGTACATCACCAGGCCGCCGTAGACCGCGCCGTCGGCGATCCGGTCCAGCGTCGAGTCGAGGAACGAGCCCCACTTCGACGACGTGCCCGAGGTCCGGGCCATGTGGCCGTCGATCAGGTCGGAGAACACGAAACAGGTGATGACGACCACGCCCAGCCACAGGTGGCCGCGCGGGAAGAAGATCAGCGCTCCGGCGGACACACCAATGGTGCCCACCAGTGTGACCACGTCGGCGCTCACGCCGAGCTTGAGCAGGAGGGTGGCGATCGGCGTGATCACCTTGGTCCAGAACTGCCGGAATCTGTTAAGCATGGCGACGCGATCGTAGTCCAGAGGGATCACCATCCGGTGACAAGGCGCTCCTTCCGTCCTGCGCCGGGCCCGGTTGCGCGCCATGCTGGAGCCAGTGAGGAGGTGGCTTGCATGCAGCGGAGGACGCTGGTGGGCACGCTCGTCCTCCTCCTGGGTGCCAGCGGGTGCACAGTCGCCCAGCGCGCGAACGGCACTGCGCCGGACCCCGTGCGGCCCTCCACGATCGTCCCCACCGCGGTCGCTCCCCCACAGGCCGAAGGCCTCGACGGTACGGCGGGAGCACCCGGACCGCAGGTGTGTACGGCGATCACGCGCCGGCTGACCGCCGAACTCCGGGTCCCCGTCACCGCGAAACCCAACTCCTGGAACGACGGCGGCCTGCCGGCGCTGGACCTGTGCACACTCCTCGTCGGCGGCCGGGCGGTCACGATCGGCGTGAGCGCGCTGCCGAGCCAGCCGGACTCGCTCAGCCGGCTCATGCGCGGCGCCGGAGCCGTCGGATCGGTACCGGAACTCGGGCCCGACGCACTGATCGCCGACTCCCGGCTCGTGTTCCACGCCGGCGATCGCGCGGTCCGGGTCACACCGCTGGGCGGGCTCGGCCGCGGTACGGCGAGCGGGATCGACCGGGCGAAGGCCGTAGCGGTCGCGGTGGCCGCGCGGGACGCCGTACCGAGGAATCTGCGCCCTGCGCGGCAGACGGACGAGACGTGCCAGCTGTCGAACTCGGTGGCGGAGCGGTTCGTCCGGTTGCACGTCCAGCTGCGGAGGGACTACCGGGTGAAGGGCGCGCTGACCTGCATCTGGGGGACGTTCGACGCGACGGTGGCGATCGTCGAGGCCTTCGACCAGGCGTCGATCCCAGAAGCGCAGCGGGTCCCGCCGCCGCGGCTCGCACCGATCGGTCAGCCCGGCTACTACCTTCCGGAATCAGGCGAGCTCGTCTTCCGCCAGGGCCGCCGGGTGGTCCGCGTGACCGCCCTGACCAACCCACCGCGCGAGGTCACGCTCGCCACCCTGACACACCTCGTCGACCCGATGCTGCCCCTCTTCCTGCGGTGAACTCCATCGCCGAACTTTCTGGTCCAGTCCGGCATCCAACCAGCATCGATCATCATCATTGGGGGTGGTGTGGCCGGCCAACCTCGTCCGGCTCAGCAGTACCTGGTTCAAAGGCCCGGGCGAGGAGAATCCCGAGATCGGCCACAACGGACTGGTCGTCGACACGGAGAACACGCTGTACGACGGCCAGTACGCGGTCGTCAGCGACGGCATCGCCGCGCATTGGGAGCGGATCGGCGGCGGTTGGGGCGGCTACCGGGCCGTGGAACGCTCGCAGGTGTTGCTGACGTCCACGACCGAGCGGCAGACCGCGTACGGCCTGGCGCCGGACGGCACGCTGCACCGCTGGAACCTGATCCCCAACGGCGGTCGGCAGATCTGGAGGGCAAGCGGCATCGCCAGTGGCTACGCAGGTGTGAAGAGCATGGCGCTGATCAGCCAGACGAAGACCTACGACACCTTCCTGATGAACGCCCGGGACGGCGCGCTGCTGACCGTTCACATCCCGACCACCTCACCGATGAAGCCGATCGTCAAGAGGGTCCGGACGTCGACCTGGCAGGTCTTCGAGTCGATGATGGGCGCCCGCTGCGGCAATTACGGCACCTTGCTCCTCGGCATCGACAAGGACACCGGGGCCGGCTATCTGTACGCCGTCGGCCACGGGGCGACCGTCATTCAAGGGCTCGGCAAGGTGCCCGGCACGTTCCCCGATCCGGTGAACTTCGCCTGGCACAACTACTCCGACCCGAAGCTCTTCGGCGAGTAGCGATCATCGCCCCGTCCCGTTTCGCCACGGGGTGGGGCGGTTCGTTGCCTACGGCCAGGACTTCGCGAGGAGGGCTCGGGTGTCGGAGAGGAGTTGGGGCAGGACCTTGGTGTGGGCGATGGTGGGCATGAAGTTCATGTCGCCGCTCCAGCGGGGTACGACGTGCTGGTGCAGGTGGGCCGCGATGCCGGCGCCGGCGATCTCGCCCTGGTTCATGCCGATGTTGAAGCCGTGGGCGGCCGACACCGCGCGGATCGCCTGCATCGCCTGCCTGGTCAGGGTTGCGACGTCGGCGACCTCGGCGTCGGTCAGTTCGGTGTAGTCGGCGACGTGCCGGTAGGGCACGACCATCAGGTGGCCCGGGTTGTACGGGTAGAGGTTCAGGACGGCGTACGCCGCCTCGCCCCGGTGCACGATCAGCGCGTCGGTGTCCGGCAGGCTGGGCAGCCGGCAGAACGGGCAGCCCGAGCCGGCCTCGGAGCTGGTCGGCTTGTTCTCGCCCTCGATGTAGGCCATCCGGTGCGGCGTCCACAGCCGCAGGAACGGGTCGGGCACCCCGACCCCGTCCTGCTGCGACAGTTCCTCCGGGACGTACGGCGACTCCGGTACGTCGGCAGCGGACGGGTGATCGGGGCGTTCCGTCATACCTGCGTGCGCTTCTCGACGGCCTCGACGATCTCGGCGACCGCGTCGGCGATCGGTACGCCGTTCTTCTGCGAGCCGTCGCGGTACCGGAACGAGACCGAGCCGCCGGCCATGTCGTCGTCGCCGGCGATCAGCATGTACGGGACCTTGGCCTTCTGGGCGTTGCGGATCTTCTTCTGCATCCGGTCGTCGGACGCGTCGACCTCGACCCGGATCCCCTGCGCCTTCAGCTGCTTGGCGACCTCGAACAGGTAGTCGACATGCCCGTCGGTGACCGGGATGCCGATCACCTGGACCGGCGCCAGCCAGGGCGGGAACGCGCCGGCGTAGTGCTCGGTCAGCACCGCGACGAACCGCTCGATCGAGCCGAACAGGGCCCGGTGGATCATCACCGGCCGCTGACGTGTTCCGTCCGGAGCCGTGTACTCCAGCTCGAACCGCTCCGGCAGGTTGAAGTCCAGCTGGATCGTCGACATCTGCCAGGTCCGGCCGATCGCGTCCTTCGCCTGGACGGAGATCTTCGGGCCGTAGAACGCCGCGCCGCCCGGGTCCGGGACCAGCTCGAGACCGGAGCCCTCGGCGACCTCCCGCAGCGTCTCGGTGGCCTCCTCCCAGACCTCGTCGGAGCCGACGAACTTGTCCGGGTTCTTGGTCGAGAGCTCGAGGTAGAAGTCGTCCAGGCCGTAGTCGGCGAGCAGACCGAGCACGAACGTCAGCAGGTTGCGCAGCTCGTCGCGCATCTGCTCACGGGTGCAGTAGATGTGCGCGTCGTCCTGCGTGAAGCCGCGGGCCCGGGTCATGCCGTGCACGACACCGGACTTCTCCATCCGGTACACCGTGCCGAACTCGAACAGCCGCAACGGCAGCTCCCGGTACGACCGGCCGCGGGCCGCGAAGATCAGGTTGTGCATCGGGCAGTTCATCGGCTTCAGGTAGTAGTCCTGGCCCTGCTTGCGGATCTGCCCGTCCGCCCCGCGCTCCTCGTCGAGGTGCATGGGCGGGTACATGCCGTCGGCGTACCAGTCCAGGTGGCCGGAGGTCTCGAACAACTGCCCCTTGGTGATGTGCGGCGAGTAGACGAACTCGTAGTCGTCCTCGACGTGCCGCCGGCGGGAGTAGTCCTCCATCACCTTCCGCAGGACGCCGCCCTTCGGGTGGAACACCGCGAGCCCGGAGCCGATCTCGTCCGGGAAGCTGAACAGGTCCAGCTCGGTGCCGAGCTTGCGGTGGTCGCGCTTGGCGGCCTCCTCCAGGCGGGTCAGGTACGCCTTCAGCTCGTCGCGTGACTCCCAGGCGGTGCCGTAGATCCGCTGGAGCTGCGGGTTCTTCTCGCTCCCCCGCCAGTACGCCGCCGCCGTACGCATCAGCTTGAAGTTGCCGAGGTACCCCGTCGCGGGCACGTGCGGCCCGCGGCACAGGTCCTTCCAGGCGACGCTGTCGTCACGCCGGACGTTGTCGTAGATGGTCAGCTCGCCGCCGCCGACCTCCACCGAAGCGCCCTCGGCCGCGTCCGCGGCGGAACCCTTGATACCGATCAGCTCGAGCTTGTACGGCTCGCTCGCGAGCTCGGCGCGCGCGTCGTCGTCGGAGACCACCCGGCGGCTGAACCGCTGCCGCTCCTTGATGATCTGCTGCATCTTCTTCTCGAGCTTGGTCAGGTCCTCCGGCGTGAACGGCGTCGGTACGTCGAAGTCGTAGTAGAACCCGTTCTCGACCGGCGGGCCGATGCCGAGCTTGGCCTCCGGGAAGATCTCCTGCACCGCCTGCGCGAGGACGTGCGCGGTCGAGTGCCGGATGATCGCGCGGCCGTCCTCCGACGACGCCTTGACCGGCTCGATCTCGTCACCGTCGGCGACCACCCGGGACAGGTCCCGCAGCTCACCGTTGACGCGGGCGGCGATGGCGGAGCGGTCCTGGCCGAAGATTCCGGCGAACAGCTCCCCGATCGTCGTCGTCTCGGTCACACTCCGCTCAGCCTCGCCCTCGACGCCGATCAGGTGGACCTTGACTTCCGACACGTGCACTCCTCAGGTCTCGACCAGCCGTTTGCCGGTCACCGACAGATGGTATCGACTCACCTGACGAAAGTAGGGGTCGGGACCAGACGGTCGTCCGATGCGGCGGGCCGCCGTACTTCCTAGGTTCGAGGTACTACAAGGACCAGGAAAGGGCCCCGGCGTGATCACGCTCGAAGGACTCACCAAGAGGTACGGCGGCACCACCGCCGTGGACTCGCTCGACCTCACCATCTCCCCCGGCCGGGTGACCGGCTTCCTCGGGCCGAACGGCGCCGGCAAATCCACCACGATGCGGATGATCCTGGGCCTCGACAGCCCGTCCGCGGGCACCGCGCTCGTCGACGGGCGTCCGTACGCCGAGTGGCCGCGCCCGCTGACCAAGGTCGGGGCTCTGCTCGACGCCAAGGCCCTGCACCCGCGGCGGAGCGCCCGCGATCACCTGGTCGCGATGGCCCACAGCAACGGCGTGCCGGTCTCCCGCGTCGACGAGGTGCTGTCGATCGTCGGCCTGGACGCGGTGACGAGGAAACGCGCCGGGCAGTTCTCGCTCGGTATGGGCCAGCGTCTCGGCATCGCCGGCGCGCTGCTCGGCGACCCCGAGGTGCTGATGTTCGACGAGCCGGTCAACGGCCTCGATCCGGACGGCGTCCGCTGGGTCCGGCAGCTGATGCGCTCGCTCGCGGCGGAGGGCCGTACGGTCTTCGTCTCCAGCCATCTGATGAGCGAGATGCAACTGACCGCCGATCAGCTGGTCGTGATCGGCCGCGGGCGCCTCATCGCGGACGCCCCGGTCGCCGACGTGATCGCGGGGTCGTCCAGGACGACCGTCGCGGTGCGGGTGCCCGACCGGACGCAGTTCGCCGTCCTGCGGGACCGGTTGGCGGCTGAGGCGGAGCGGGTGGACGCCGTTGACGAGCGGCTCGTGGTGACCGGCGTACCGGCCGAACGGGTGGGCGATCTGGCCCACGAACTCGGCGTACGGCTGCATGAGTTGGTCACCGAGCGCGCGTCGCTCGAGGAGGCCTACATGGAGCTCACGGCGGACAGCCTCGAGTACGGGGTCGAGCACGGCGTGGCGGTGGCTTCATGAGCGACGCGATCCTGCATTTCGCGCACGAGCTGATGTCCTCCTGGTGGATCTACCTCGCGTTGTGGGGGTTCGCCGCGCTGGACGGGTTCTTCCCGGCCATCCCGTCGGAGACGCTGGTCGTGACGGCCGGGGTCTTCGCCGCCGCCGACGGTGCGCCCAACCTGTTCGCCGTGATGGTGGTCGCTGCCGTCGGAGCCTTCATGGGCGACCACGTCTCCTATGCGCTCGGACGTGGCGCCGGTGGGCGGCTGCTCGACCGGATGAAGCCGGGGACCAAGCGGCACGCCGCAGCGCTCTGGGCTCGGCAGGCCCTCGCCGAGCGCGGCGGACTGGTCCTGGTCGTCGCCAGGTATGTCCCCGGAGGACGTACTGCGGTCACGCTGACGATGGGATCGGTCCGCTACCCGCTTCGGAAGTTCTCCGCCTTCGCCGCGATCGCCGCGGTCAGCTGGGGTATCTACTGCAGCCTGGTCGGTTACATCGGCGGGAAGGCGTTCGAGGACAACCCGCTGAAGGGCGTCGTGCTCGGCATCGGGCTGGCGCTCGCGGTCACGCTGATCGTCGAGCTCGTCCGGCATCGGCTCAAGAAGCGGCGTCAAGGTCAAGTAGAGCCTGAGCTCGTGGAAGCGGGTGGTGGACGATGAGTACCGCGATCCTCACAGTGGGGACCGGAGGCGGTCTGTCGAACGCCGTCAGGTCGGAGTGGACCAAGCTGTGGTCGGTCCGGTCGAGCTGGCTGAACATCGTGGCTGCTGCCGTGCTGAGTACCTTGCTCGGGATGCAGTACGGCTGGGGACTCGCCTACGACAACACGCACCTCGGACCGGGAGAGGTCGCGGAGCAGCAGCCGATCGGTCACGTCGGCGCCTCGGTGATGATGATCGTGCAGGTGGTCATTGCCGCGTTCGCGCTGCTGACAGTCACCTCGGAGTACGCGACCGGCAGCATCCGTTCGACCCTGCAGTGGACTCCGGTGCGGCGGAACGTCGTGCTGGCCAAGGCTGCCGTCCTCGCACCGGTCCTGTTCGTCTACGGGATCGTGATGGCGGCGCTCGCGTCCGTGGCAGGCGGTCTGACCGCCGGCTCGTGGGCTGACTGGAGCGCGACCGAGCTGGTGGTCGATTTGCTCGCCGTCGGCTTCTACGCGACGGCCGCCGGCCTCTTCAGCGCAGGGGTCGCCTGGGTGGTCCGCAGTACCGCAGGCACGCTGACGGTGGCCTTCCTCCTACTTCTGGTGGTCCCGATGATGCTGGGACAGGCCTCAGTGCGCGCCTTCGTGTGGACAGCGGCCCTCCTCCCAGGCGGCGCCGGCCAGAACTTCCTGACAGGCGCCACGGACCCGCTGTCCCCCACCCTGAGCGCGGCGCTCCTGGTCGCCTGGGCCGCCGGCGCACTGGTCCTCGGCGCGAGCGTCCTGAAGCGACGCGACGCCTGAACAGCAACGAGGCGGTCCGGAAGGTGTCCGGACCGCCTCGTTGACTGCGCTCAGCGCGGGGTGTTGAGGGCGATGGTGATCTGTTCGGAGACCTTCGCGGCCAGCTCCAGGGCGGCGCGGCGGGTGCCGGGCTGCAGGGCGGAGTGGTCGAGCGGGCCTTCGGCGGCGACGTGCATGTCGGTCGGGATGTCGACGACGGCGGCGGCGCGCGAGTCGAAGTACGGCCGGAGCTGCTTCTCGACCTCCTTGTTGACGTCGCCGGGGCCGTTCGAGACCGCGATCACCGCGCGGCGGATCAGCCGCTGCGCCTCGGGACCCTGGTTGTCGAGCTCCTCCAGCATCTGTACGGCGGCGGCGCAGGACAGGCTCTTCCACTTGATCGGGATGACCAGCGCGTCGGCCGCCTTCATCGCCTCACGCCAGTTGCTCGAGCCCTCGTTGTTCCCGGTGTCGATCACGAGCACCTTGTAGAACCGGCTCAGCAGGCGGTGGATCTGGTCGAAGTCCTTCGCCTCGATCTGCGCGTACGTCGTGGTCGCCGACGTCAGCACGTCGTACTGACCGGCCACCTGGTGCCGCAGGTACGCCGCGACGTCCCCGAGCCGGGCGTCCGGCTGGGTCAGCATCGGCATCGCCTGCAGCATGTCCGTGACCGTGGACCGGCTGTTCGTGTCGTGGGTCCGCAGGTGCATGTTGCCGCGCAGCTCGTTGTTGTCCCACGCGACGACACCGCCGCCGCGGGCCTGACCGAGCGCACCGGCCAGCATCAGCGTGGTCGGCGTCTTGCCGGAGCCGCCCTTCGGGTTCGCGACGACGATCGTGACCGGGCGGCGGAAGGCCGTCGCCGCCGTGGCGCGCGCGATCCGCTCGGAGCGCTCGGAGCTGCCCGGGCGGAGCTTCAGCACGCTGCGTACGCCGCGCTCGGCCGGAGCCTCCCGCGGCAACGGCAGCGCCTGGATCAGCTCGTCGGCGCGGTACGACAGGTTCTGCGGCTGCTGCCGGGCCTGCTGACCGGGAACGCCCTGCGGGAAGAAGTGCTGAGCCGCCGGCGACAGCGGCTGACCACCTGGGCCGGGCTGCCCGCCCTGGGGAGTCTGGGGGAACTGTCCGGCCTGCGGTGTGGCCTGCTGCGGGTCCTGCCCGGCTCCCGAGCCGTGGAACGAGGAGCCACCGAAGACCGGGCTGCTCGACCCCGGGCCGGCCTCCTGCGCCGCGGCCGGGTCATCGGCCGTCGCGGGCTCGGTACCGGCCGGCAGCTCGTCGTCCTGCTCCTCCGGCTGAGTCCACGACGACGCCGCGGACTCCGGGACGGGCTGAGTCCAGGGCGGAGCGGGCTGGCTCTGCGGCTGGGTCCACGGCGCCGGCTGGTTCGCGGGCTTGGCCGCCTGTCCGGACCACGAGTCACCCGGGAAGTCCTCGGACAGTGCGTCCGTTTTCTCCTCGGTCTCCTCGACGGGCTCGGCGTCGGCCGCCGGGCCAGGGTCCGGCTGGGTCCAGGAGGGGGTCGGCTGCCACATTCTCCGGACCTCGGCCGCCGCCGCTTCCCGGTCCTTGTGCTGTCCGGAGTTGTGCGAGTCGGTCACGACCTGGATCCCCGATTCTGTGAGAGGGGGCGGGTGGCCCCTGGAGCTTGCTGGGTAGTCCGGAGGGTGAGGGCTCCGGGAGGGTCCACTATCCCATGACAGGGTGTCCTCACCACGTCACGACCCGGAGCGTCCGGTGACGGTTCCGCAACCAGTATCCAGGCGCGCGCCGACCATGCGCGGCCGTGACCCGAACAGGCCAGGATCAGCCCTCAACCAGTGACCAGACCGGCCTCGTAGGCGACGATCGCCGCCTGGACCCGGTTCTTCACGCCGAGCCGCAGCAGGATGGCGCTGACGTACGCCTTGACCGTCCCCTCGACCAGGTACAGCCGGGCCGCGATCTCGGCGTTCGACAACCCCGCGCCGACCAGACCGAGCACGTCCAGCTCCCGCGGACTCAGCGCGGCCACCTGCTCCTTCGCGGCCGCCGCACGCGCCATCGCGCCGCCACCCGATCCGGCGCTCAGCTCGGCGATCACGCGCTGGGCGACCCGTGGCGACAGGTACGCCGCTCCGTCGGCGACGGCCTTCAGCCCGGCGATGAGCTCGCGCGGGTCACCGGACTTGAGCAGGAAGCCGCTCGCGCCGTCGCCGAGCGCACGGGCGATGTAGGCGTCCTCGGAGAACGTGGTCAGGATGACGACCGCGGTCTCCGGCACGGTGCGCCGGATCTCGGCACCGGCCGCGAGCCCGTCCATCCGGGGCATTCGGATGTCCAGGACGGCGACGTCCGGCCGATGCCGACGTACCGCCTCGACGGCCTCGACGCCGTCGGCTGCCTCGGCAACCACCTCGATCGCCTCGTCGGTTCCGAGGATCGCGCGGACACCGGCCCGCACCATCGCCTCGTCGTCGGCGAGCATCACCCTGATCATCTGTTGCCTTCCGGGGTCGGTGGGACGGAACCGCTCTGTACGACGGCCTTGGCGACCAGTACGCCGTTCGCGAAGCACAGGCGGTACACGTAGTTGGTGGAGAACGGAGCGGCCGGACGGTAGTACCGGCAGCTCCAGCCGCTCGGTGGTCGATAGCGCTCGCCCGGCGCATCGATCATCTGCATGCGGGGCAGCACCTTCGCCACCTCGGCCTCGGACTGCCCGACGGTGAGTGCGTCATACTGCGCCGGCCGCAGGATCGCGCTGTACCCGGCCACCAGGTAGTAGCCGAGAGCAACCACGCCGACGATCGCGCCGAGCAGTACCGGTGCTGCAATGGCGGTGATGAGTCCGCGGCGTGCGCTGCGACGTACCGTGGCTCGCTCGACCGCGGCGGTCGGCGGACCGGGGCGGCCACCTGCGCGGGGCATCGTAGCGGTGACCTGGAAGCCACCACCTGACACTGGACCAGCCGTAAGTGAGCCACCGGCCAGGCGGACCCGTTCGCGCAGGCCATCGAGTCCACGCCCGCCGGACGGCGCAGTCACCGGTCGAGTCGCTCCGGTGTCCACTATCTCCACCTGTACGTCGTCCTCGTGGGTTGTCACGCTGACGATCACGGACGCACCTGGTGCGTGCTTGCTCGCGTTGGTCAGTGCCTCCTGCACCACGCGGTGCACGGCACGGTCGACCATCGGTGCCAGTACTCCGTCGACCTGCTCGGTCAGCTGTACCGCCAGGCCGGACGCTGCGGCGCGGTCCACCAACTCGCGCACTGTCTCGTCGTGCGGGACGGTGGGTGCTTCCTTGTCACGCAGTACGCCGACGATCTCGCCGAGCCGCTCCGTCGCCACGGCTGCTGACTCACGCAGCTCCCCCGCGGCTCGCCGGTGCTCCTCCGGGAGGGACGGGTCGAGCTCGAGGGCTGCTGCGCGCAACGCGATCAGACTGAGCTCGTGGCCGACCGAGTCGTGCATGTCCTCCGCGATCCTGGACCGCTCCCGCAGGCGTTCCCGGTCGATCTCCATCTGCTGCTCACGTTCGATGCGCTCAGCACGCTCCCAGCCCGCTGTGGTCAGCAGGACCTGCTGCGCCCGGTAGCGCCCCATCAGCCACGGCAGCACGACCAGTAGTAGGGCAAGGAGCAGCATCAGCAGCCAGGTCAGGACCGCCTCGGTCGCCTGCGATCCCCTGCGCACGGTCAGCGCGAGGATCAGCATCCCGACGAACGACCAGCTGCACAGCAGAACGAAGTACTTGAGCTGTGTCTCCCGGCGGCCTGCCAGGTAGCTGAACAGGCTCAGCGCCGGCACCAGCGCGATCTGCACGCCGTTCGTCGTACCGAGGGCGAACACGAGGATGACGATCTCCGTCCACGCCACCACGCCACCACGCGGCCAGCGGCCACCTGCGGCGGCCGAAGACGGCGGCGGCCAGTACGGCGAGGCATACCAGCCAGAACCAGTACGGGTCCTGCCGCGCGCCGCTCTCGGCGATCACGAGGAAGCTCAGTGCGCCCCACAGACCCACATCCCACAGGCGCCGCCACTTCATGCCGTAGACGCTACACAGTCGCGCCGCGTTCGCCGTACTGCCGAAAGTCAGGTCTCTGCGTCGATCAGCTCGAAAGGTACGTAGGACAGGTTCGGTACCTGTTCGCCGCGCAGCTGTGCCAGTAGTAGGTCCACGGCGCGGCGGCCCATCTCGGTCTGGTTCTGGCGGACATGCAGGTACGGCGGGCCGCCGATGGAGTCACCTGGTGAGTCGAAGCAGGCCACCACGCGGTCGCCGAGCACCCGGTCCACCATGCGGGCCAGGTTGTACTCACAGGCGAAGTACGCCGTCACCTCGGGCCGCCTGTCGCGGAAGGCGCGGATGGTGGCCATGTCCGCCCGCACGCTCTCGGTGGTCGTCGAACCGGGCAGTGTGCTGCGCAGGTCGGTCAGCTCGTACGGCTGGCCCCGCTCTCCGAACGCAGCGCGGAAGCCGTCGAGCCGTTCCTCGATCGAGGAGGTGTTGACCGGTGGCGGCGAGACGAAGGCGATGTGCTCGTGTCCCTGCTCCAGCAGCCGGGCGGTGAGTGCGCGCGCAGCAGCCACGTTGTCGGTGTGTACCGCGGCCACAGGGATGCCGGACAGGTGGCGGTCGACCAGTACCACCGGGAACCCGTCGAGCACCTGCCGGAGCAGGCTGGCGTTGTAGAAGTCGCCGTGCACCGGGAACACGATCAGGCCGTCCACAGCGGTGACGAGCGAGTCGACAGCCTTCTCCTCGTCGGTCTGGCGGCCGTGCGTACGCCGTACCACCAGGTGGGCGCCGTACTCCGCGCAGCGTTCCTCGATCGCGTTCAGCAGGTCGAGACCGTACGCCTCGGACATATCAGGCACGACCAGCGCGATCGACCGGGCCTCGCGGCGCCGGGTCGGGCGGAGCGGGACGGTCAGCTCGGTGAGGTCGGGCAGGCGCCGTACGACGAACGTGCCCTTGCCGCGGACGCGCTCGACCAGGCCCGCCTCCCGCAGTACCTCCAAGGCACGCTTGGACGTGATCCGGCTGACCGCGAACTGGGTTGCCAACTCCATCTCGGACGGCACCCGGTCCCCCGGCCGGAGCGCGCCACGGCGGAGCTGCTCCAGGACGTGCGCACAGATCCGCTCGTACAGCAGTGTCACGACTTCGGTCACCTCACCTGTCAGTTGACATATCAAATCACCTGCGGCGGGACGGCTCGCAAGCCGCGCGGTCCGGGAGAGTTCTGGTACAAGTCCGGTTCAGGTCCTGGTGAGGGCGTCGTGGGGCTGACAGCATTCCGCCATGACCCGCTCGTCAGACACCCTCAGCGCCACCGAGCTCGGCGTGCCCGTGTTCGCCGCTCGGCCGGTCGCGCTCGTCGGCGTCGTCGTCGGGGCGGTCCTGACCGCGCTGTCCGGCCGCTACGGTTACCACCGCGACGAGCTGTACTTCCTGGTCGCCGGGCGGCACCTCGACTGGGGGTACGTCGACCAGCCGCCGCTGACTCCGTTCATCGCGCGACTGTCGACCACGATCTTCGGCGACACGGTGATGGGGTTGCGGGTGCTGTCGACGCTCAGCACCGTCGCGACGGTCATCGTCGTCGCGTTGATCGCCCGCGAGTTCGGCAGCGACCGGCGTGGTCAGGTCCTCGCGGCGGTCTGCGCCGCGGTATCCGGGTTCGTGCTCGGCGTCGGGCACATGGTGTCCACGGCGACGTACGACTTGCTGGCGTGGATGCTGATCGGTCTGCTCGCGGTGAGGCTGCTGCGGACGCGGGACGGGCGCTGGTGGCTTGCTCTCGGGCTGACGGCCGGGATCGCGTTGGAGAACAAGTACCTGGTCGTCCTGCCGATCGGCGCGCTGTTGCTGTCGTTGCTGATCGTCGGTCCCCGGAGTGTTCTGCGATCGTGGTGGCTGCTCGCCGGGATGGCGGTGGCCGGCTTGATCGCCTTGCCGAACGTGCTGTGGCAGTTCCAGCACGACTGGCCACAGCTAACGGTCGCCGGCGGTATCAGCGAGGACGACGGCACCGAGAACCGGATCATGTTCGTCCCCCTCCAGCTCGTCCAGCTGTCGCCGTTCCTGGTGCCGGTCTGGATTGCGGGCTTCCGCCGGATCTGGCGTTCGTTGCCGTGGGCCCGTTCTGTTGCGCTCGCTTATCCGGTGCTGTGCGTCGTCGTCCTCGCGGTCGGCGGGAAGTCGTACTACGCCCTCCCGCTGCTGCTCGTCCTGGTCGCGGCCGGTGCCGAGCCGACGCTCCGGTGGGTCGATCGTCATCGCCGGCAGGCCGCTGCCGGTCTGATCCTGACCGCGGTGACGTCCGCCGTCTTCACGTTGCCGGTTCTGCCTGCTTCCGCAGCGGATGCCGTCATCCCGGTGAACAAGGAACAGGGCGAGCAGATCGGCTGGCCGGAGTTCGCCGCGGCGGTGGCCGGCGCGTGGGAGCAGATCCCTGCTTCCGAGCGGTCGACCGCGACGATCTTCACCGGGAACTACGGGGAGGCCGGGGCGCTCGTCCGCTACGGGCCGTCGCACGGTCTGCCGATGCCGTACTCCGCACACATGAGCTTCTGGCAGTGGGACCGGCCGCCGGACACGAACACCGGCCCGGTCCTGCTCGTCGAGATCGAGCGGACCCCGATCTTCGAGTCGCACTTCCGCGACTGCACCCAGGTCGGCACGGTCGACAGCATCGTCTCGAACGACGAGGACGGCACGGCGCTCGTGCTGTGCTCGGGGCCGGCCGAGCCCTGGTCCATGGTGTGGCCGAAGATCCGGCGGTTCTACTGATGGCCCTACGGTTGGACGATGCTCGACCTGGTGGACGTCCCGGCCGGCCTGCTCTTCCTGCGTGACGACCGGATCGGGAAGCGCTGGCACGTGAACCTGTCTGCTTTTCGGATCGCGTCCTGTCCGCTGACCGACGCCGACGGGCTGCCGCTGACCGGGGTGAGCTGGTACGACGCCGTTGCCTTGTGCAACCAGCTGTCGCGGGACGCGGGGCTGCCGATCGCCTACACCATTGACGGCGAGCGAGTGGACTGGGACCAGTCCTCCCCCGGATTTCGACTGCCGACCGACGCCGAGTGGCAGTACGCGTGCACCGCCGGTACGCCTGACTATCGCTACGGCCCGATCGAGGAGATCGCGTGGTACGCGGGCAACTCCGAGGGGCGCCCGCATCCGGTCGGGCGGCTGCTGCCGAATGCGTGGGGACTGCACGACATGCTCGGCAACGTCTGGGAATGGTGCTGGGACCTGTACGACCCCGCGGCCTACGGGCCGTACCGGATCTTCCGCGGCGGCGGTTTCGCCGACGAGGAACGTTCCATCGGCTCCACCGTCCGCCGGCGGTCGCATCCGACCTTCGCGATCGAGGATCTCGGGTTCCGGGTTGCGCAGTCAGTTCCCGGCTGACGGCCTGAGGGCGAGCTTGCCCACGGTGGCGCGAGACTCGAGCTCTGCCAGCACCTTGGGGCCGTCGGCCAGGTCGTAGACGGTCGGGCTCCCAGGTGGATAGGCGCCTGCCTTGATCAGTTGGCCGAGCTCTTCGAGTACCTCGGCGAACAGATCCGGTGCGTGCTGGATCGTGCTCGTCAAGTGCTGGCCGATGACGTGGACGGGGTGCGTGAAGTTCAGCTCCCAGTTGCTGATCGACGACTCACCACCCGCGACCCCGATCACAACCACCTTCCCGGTCACGCGCCGCGCCACCTCCACGCTGTGCCGGAACGTGTCGCCGCCAACCGATTCGAGCACGATGTCCACACCACGACCGCCCGTAAGCCGACGTACCTCTGCGACGAGGTCCGAGTCCCGGTAGTCGATCACGTGATCCGCGCCAAGCCGCCGTACGACGTCATGCTTCGACGCCGAGGCGGTACCGATCACTGTCGCGCCGTAGTACTTTGCGATCCGCACAGCAGCCTGCCCGACACCACCGGCCGCCGCTTGAATCAGCACCGTGTCCCCCGCGGCGAGCCGTCCGAGCTGCCGGAGCGAGACCTGCGCGGTCGCCCAGTTCAGGACCAGGCCGAGCGCCTCCTCGTCCTTCCAGCCCACCGGCACCGGAACCACGCCGTTCGCCGCCATCACCATGAACTCGGCGAAGGCGCCGTACCCGGTCCCGATGACGTGATCTCCCACCGCCACATCCGTCACGCCGTCGCCCAGCGCAACCACTTCCCCCACCGCTTCGAACCCTGCCACGTACGGCGGCCGCGGACCCCCGTCGTACGTCCCCCGGGTCTGCATCACGTCCGCAAAGTTCACCCCGGCAACACCGACCCGCACCAACACTTCCCCCGCACCAGCCACCGGCACCGCAGCATCTCCCACTACCTGCATCGCCTCCGGCCCGTCCAACGAAGCCTGTACCAACGCCCGCACGATCCCACCTCCACAGTTGTTTGATGTGAATCGTACATCTGTTAGCTGTGCATCGAACACTCGAAATCCGGTCGCTGCCTCTCGACCGATCCCGCTAGCGTCCCGGGATGGAGCTGATCACCACCCGCAGGCTGGCCCTCCGCTGGCCGATCGAGTCCGACTTCCAGTCGCTCTGCGAACTCTGGACCGACCCCCGCGTCGCCCGCTTCATGGACGACTGGGGCCCGCGCGACGAACCATCCGTCCGCGAATGGCTGGACCTCCACACGAGCGGCACCAACCGTGACGGCACCCATCTCCAACTCGTGATCACCCTCCGAGCAACCGCCACTCCCGTCGGCTGGCTAGGCCTGGGCGCCAGCCAAGACCCCCTAGCGGACTGGAGCTTCGGCTACGCCATCCACCCCGACCACCGAGCCAACGGCTACGCCACCGAGGCCCTGACCGCAGCCCTCGACTACTGCCACACCCACCTGTCGATCGAGTCCGCATGGGGCGAATGCAACCCAGCCAACACCGCATCAGCCACCGTCATGACCACCGCCGGCCTGGTTGAAGTCACCCCATCCCCCACCACCCGCCGCTTCCTCTACCACCCCACCGCACCCCACTAGCCCATCGCACGCCACTACGCCGAGCATCCGTGCCGCCGGTAAGCACACCGAGCGCGTGTACCGGACGACGGCCGCGACAGCGAGCTCCCCCAGACGTCCAGGCCATCACAATGCGCACACCATCACTCACCCAGGCGGAACAGCCGCCGCCCCCGCCGATTGTGATGGCCTTGTCGGCGGCGCTCGAAAACTGAACACTTTCGGCGGTGAAAAGTGAGCACTCGACGATTGGAGAGTGATCACTTTGGAGGACTGGGCGCTGATCAGGAGGTTGGCTGCTGAGGGGGTGCCGAAGGCGCGGATCGCTGAGCGTTTGGGGATCTCGCGGACGACGGTGATCAAGGCGGTGAACTCGGATTGCCCGCCGCGGTATGTGCGCAGGCCTGGGCCGACGTCGTTCACGGCGTTCGAGCCGGCGGTGCGGGCGCTGCTGGCCGAGGTTCCGGACATGCCGGCGACGGTGCTGGCCGAGCGGGTGGGCTGGACTGGGTCGATCCGGTGGTTCCGCGAGAACGTGAAACGGCTGCGGCCCGAGCATCGTCCGGTCGACCCATCGGACCGGTTGGTCTGGTTGCCGGGCGATGCCGCGCAGTGTGATCTGTGGTTCCCGCCGCGCAAGATCCCGCTCGAGGACGGCACCGCGAAGCTGTTGCCGGTGCTGGTGATCACCTCCGCGCACTCGCGGTTCAGCACCGGCCGGATGATCCCGACCCGTAAGACCGAAGACTTGCTGTTGGGCACGTGGGAGCTGATCCAGCAACTCGGACGGGTCCCGCGCCGGCTGCTCTGGGACAACGAGCCTGGCATCGGCCGCGGCCAGCGCAGGGCCGAGGGCGTCGCGTCGTTCATGGGCACGTTGGCCACCAAGTTGGTGCTGCTGCCGCCGAGGGACCCGGAGTCCAAGGGGGTGGTCGAGCGCCGCAACGGCTGGTTCGAGACCTCGTTCATGCCCGGCCGCAGGTTCACCTCGCCGGCGGACTTCAACGACCAGTTCACCGACTGGCTGACCAAAGCCAACGCGCGGGTGGTGCGCACCATCAAGGCCGCACCGGCCGACCTGGTCGACGCCGATCGGGCGGCGATGCTGGCGTTGCCGCCGATCCCGCTGCACCTGGGCTGGCGCAACAAGATCCGGTTGGGCCGTGACTACTACGTCCGGCTCGACACCAACGACTACTCCGTCGACCCGGCCGTGATCGGCCGGATGGTCGATGTCGCCGCAGATCTCGACCGTGTCCGGGTCCGCTGCGAGGGCCGCGTCGTGGCCGAACACCCCCGCGTCTGGGCCAGAGGAACCACCGTCACCGACCCCGGGCATGTCGAGACCTCCGCCTGGTTGCGCAAGCAGTTCCAACAACCCCGCGCCGTTGCCAGCGCAGACGACCTGGCCCGGGACCTGAGCGATTACGACCGCGCATTCGGGCTCACCACCGAGGAAGGAATCAGCTGATGACCGCTACCAAGCCGACCGTGAAGGCCGCTGCGAGCACGGAGGCGGTCAAGCAGATCACCTACCTCGCCGCCGCACTGAAAGCGCCACGAATCACCGAGGCCGCCACCCGGCTGGCCGACCAAGCCCGTGACGCCGGCTGGACTCATGAGGACTACCTCGCCGCGGTCCTCGAACGCGAAGTCAGCGCCCGCAATTCATCCGGCGCCCGACTACGAATCCGTGCCGCTGGGTTCGGTGCGGTCAAGACACTGGAGGACTTCGACTTCGACGCCCAGCCCACGATCCGGCAGCAAGTCGCCGCGCTCGCATCCGGTGGGTTCTTGACCGAGGCCCGCAACGTCGTGCTCCTCGGGCCGCCCGGCACCGGAAAGACCCACCTGGCCACCGCCTTGGGTGTCGCGGCCGCCCGGCACGGACACCGGGTGCTGTTCGCGACCGCGACCGACTGGGTCACCCGCCTCACCGACGCCCACCGCGCCGGCAAGCTCCCCCAAGAGCTCACCCGGCTGCGGCGCTACGGGCTGATCATCGTTGACGAGGTCGGCTACCTGCCCTTCGAACAAGACGCCGCGAACCTGTTCTTCCAGCTCGTCTCGTCCCGCTACGAACACGCCTCGCTGATCCTGACCTCAAACCTGCCGTTCTCCGGCTGGGGAGGCGTCTTCGGAGACCAAGCCGTCGCCGCCGCGATGATCGACCGGATCGTCCACCACGCCGACGTTCTCACGTTGAAGGGGGCCAGCTATCGCCTCCGCGGACGCGGCATCGACAGCCTGCCCAGCATCCGCACCACCACCGGGGAAACCGAGTCCTAGACTGCCCACAACCGCTCACTTTTCAACCGCCGGAACCGACCAGCTTTGGAGCGCCGCCGACAGGCCTGGAAGCACACAGTCGGACCAGCCAGGTCCCCTCGCCCCGCCGAGCCTCCCGCCCAGCCCCAGCCTCAGCCCACCCACGCCGCAGCCCGCTGCGCCGTCGAAGAGCAGCGCCCCATCCCCAGCCGCACCACACGAGCGACCACACCAAGCGCTTACCACCGACTGGCAAACCCAGCCCTCGCCGGTGAGCCGACCGCCCAACCCGCCCACAGAAGCCGAGCGAAGCGAAGGCCACCCCGCCGACGCAGCGCTCGCCCTCGTGGCGAGTGGAGCGGCAAACCCAACTCCCGCTGGTGAGCTGCCCGCCCAACCCAGCCACAGGAGCCGAGCGAAGCGAAGGCGCAAGGGGGTGCGGGTGGCGGAGCCCCCGCTCGCGGCAAGCGAAGCGCAGCCGCACAACACGACGAAGGCGAGGCGGTCAGCGCAGGAACTGCGCGACACACCTCGCCTATCGCCTTCGTGGACGATACTGGGATCGAACCAGTGACCTCTTCCGTGTCAGGGAAGCGCGCTACCGCTGCGCCAATCGTCCAGAACCACTCAAGAAACACCCAAACAACTGAGGTTCTCGAGGTGGAGACGGGATTCGAACCCGTGTACACGGCTTTGCAGGCCGTTGCCTCGCCTCTCGGCCACTCCACCACTGAGAAAGCTGGCCCGCCGAACCCTCTCCGAGCGGACGACCGGGTTCGAACCGGCGACCTCAACCTTGGCAAGGTTGCGCTCTACCAACTGAGCTACGTCCGCGTTGCGACCGGTTCCAGTATCCCCCGGCGCGAGAAGAACATTAGCCCATCCGCCCCCGACTTCAAAAATCGGGGTCCCCGGTACGTCGACGTACGGTCACCGACTGCTCACCTCCGGACTGCCGCGCGGCCACGGATCACCTGCGCACTAAGGTGTTGTGCGGAAGGAGCACCACATGCGTATCTGGCTCAACGGCGCCCTGCTGGACGACGAGGCGGCGGTCTCGCCGCTGGACCACGGGCTGACCACCGGTGACGGCGTCTTCGAGACGATCAAGATCGAGAACGGCCGCCCGTTCGCCGTCCGGCGCCACCTGGACCGGCTCGTCCGCTCGGCGGTCGGGCTCGGCCTGCCGACCCCGGACGTCGCCGCGATCGAGTCCGGCATCGACGCGGTGGTGGCGGCCGATCCGGGGATCCCGTTCGGCCGGCTGCGCATCACGTACACGGGCGGCGTCTCGCCGCTGTCGTCGGACCGCGGTACGTCGGGCCCGACCGTTCTGGTCGCGACGCAAGAGATCACGCGCCCGTCCCCCGTCTCCGCGATCGTCACCGTCCCGTGGGTACGCAACGAACGCAGCGCGGTCGCCGGCCTCAAGACCACGTCGTACGCCGAGAACGTCCGCGCGCTCGCCTCCGCGAAGGAGCGCGGCGGCAGCGAGGCGATCTTCGCGAACACGGTCGGCAACCTGTGCGAAGGCACCGGCTCGAACATCTTCTGTGTGTACGACGGGGAGCTCGTCACGCCGACGCTCGAGTCCGGCGCACTGGCGGGCGTGACGCGGGCGCTGGTGCTCGAGTGGTTCGGCGGTGTCGAGCGCGACGTACCGCTGCAGCAACTGTTCGCGGCCGAGGAGATCTTCCTCACATCGACAACTCGGGACGTCCAGGCGATTCGGCGTGTCGACGACCGCGAACTGCACGCGCCCGGCACGATCACGGCCCAGGTTGCGAAGATCTTCGCCGAACGCTCCGCGGAGCACCCGAACCCCTGACCCGTCGCGGACCTCAGCCACTCACCAACCCGCCCCGCCGATCGCTGCGCGCCGGCGCGCAGCGTTGCAGGCGAGGTTGATGAGTGGCAGCGGTCCAGTGAGTGCGGTCCTACTCTCCGGAGGCCTTGCGGCGCTCCCGGTATGCCGCGACGTGCAAGCGGTTGCCGCAGGTACGGGCGTCGCAGTACCGCTTGGAACGGTTCCGCGACAGATCGATCAAGGCATCGTTGCAGTCCGGGGCCTCGCAGCGGCGGAGGCGTTCGCGTTCGCCGGCGGAGATCACCTGCGCCAGCGCGATCCCGCACTCCACCGTGATCCGGCACGCCAGCGACGCACCCGCCCGCGAGTAGTGGATGTGCCACGGGTGCCCGTCGTGGTTGGTCAGCCGCGGAGTCGCCGTACCGCGGGCGATGATCGCGTTGATCATCGTCGCCGCGGACGCATCGGAATCCGTGGTGAACACCGGCGCGAACAACGGCCGCAGGTCGCGGACCTCGGCCAGGTCCTTGTCCGACAGCGAGTCGACCGCGCTGAACTCCCGTTCCTGGACGAACTTCTCCAACTCCTCCAGGGTGTCCAGCGAATCGACCTGGCTGTTCGGTCCGGGCATGGTGTTCACGAGCCGGACCAGCGTCCCGAGCGCCTGCTCGGTGTCGTGCGAGAAAGTCACAATCACGTCTCCAACGCGACGGGATCTCCGTCCTGCAGCAAGAGTAGCCCGGCCCGATTAGATCGTCGCTTCATCATGCGCTATGGTTTCACCCGCAACACCACATCTGAAACACCAGCACCACGCTGGGCGATTGGCGCAGTGGTAGCGCGCTTCGTTCACACCGAAGAGGTCACTGGTTCGAACCCAGTATCGCCCACGAAGTCGATAGGCGACGTGTGTCGCGAAGCGTTCCGCTTCGCTGACCACGTCGCCTTCGTCGTGTTGTGCGGCTGCGCTTCGCTTGCCGCCAGCGGGGGCTCCGCCACCCGCACCCCCTTGCGCCTTCGCTTCGCTCGGCTCCTGTGGCTGGGTTGGGCGGTCAGGTCACCTGCGGGGGTTGGGTTGGCTGGTTGGGTCGCCACGGGGGTGAGCGCTGCGTCGGCGGGGTGGCCTTCGCTTCGCTTGACTGCTGTGGGCGGGTTGGGCGGTCAGGTCACCAGTTGGGTTGGGTTGGTTGGGAACTCGTCGCCCTGCGCCGCAAACCGACCCAGCAGTCCGGCAATGGTCGTGCGGTGCCGTTCGGGCAGGGGGCAATGTCGCGTCGGACTCAATCGGCATGCCCTACGGGCTGGAAGTAGTTCGCCGCCGTGTAGTCGGCGACGTTCCGGCCGAGTGCCTCGGCTTGGACGTTTGCTGTGCGGTAGTGCAGGCCGGCCCACATGCGGGCCTCCACGATCTCCGCGAGGGCCTGCGAGAAGCTGTTGAAGGTGCGCGTCCGCGGATCGGTCGGGCCGAGGAGCGTGGACAAGCTGGTGATCTGGTAGCCCTCCTTGGGCACGTCGTCGAAGAACAGCTGCAAGACGCGTGCGTGGGCGCCGTCGAGACAGAGATGGCCCGACGGGTGCGAGGGGTACGGCGCCGTGATGAGCGCCGTCCAGCCGGCCTCTGGCTCCGTGGCCGGGTTGCCGTCCTCCGCCGCCCGAGGGATCGCGTTCCACGGCCGCCAGAAGTCCCAGTAGTACTTGTCGTTCCAGCAGTTGATCGCCGCGTCGGCACCACTCAGGTTCGCCATCGCCAAGAGGCGGGCGCTGTCGGCGATGTCGAGGCCGTTGCGGATCGCGAGGTCGCTCGCGACGGCGTTCCAGCTCGCTACGGGGGTGCTCTGCCACCAACGGGCGATGTAGGTCTGCTCGGGCGTTCGGACTGCGCTGTTCACTGCTCCGAGCGCCTTGACCTCGTTGAACTCCTGGGCCCAGGCGGTGCTGGAGAGCGCGTTCGGCCCCGGCGTACGGAACTGCGAGGAACTCTGCATCACGAAGGGCTTCACCCCGCCGACCCACGGCGTGGGATCGAGGAGCGGTTGCCCAGTGGTTGGGTTCACCTGCGGCCACCAGTGCCCCGGGGCCGTGTTCGGCACCCACTGCGAGGGCCCGAAGCGCCCGTCGTCCTGGCGGGCCGCAATCATCACCTCGGCTGCGGCGCTCCCGGCGGCGATCCCCTTCCTCTTGCGTGGACCGTCCGGAATCCCGGCTAACGAGCTCGCGTACTGCGTGGCGAGCGACTGCAGCAGCGCCGCCCTCGCCGTGTCCGAGACGTTCGGCACGGTGGAAACGATGTTGTGGAGAACGCCGTATGCCGCGGTTGCGACGGCGGCGCTCTTCGAGGCGCGTGCCGAGAAGCGCCGGTTCAGAAGGTACGGCCGGTGATGTTTGGGCTCGATCGCGTTGACCGCGTCGTAGACCGCTCCCTGAACCATTCCCACATGTATCTGCGCGGACGGCGGGGCTCCGCCTGCAGGCCCCGGGAGCGCGATGAGTGTGCTCACGGCGATCTGGTTCCACGCCGTGACCGCGTTGCCGGTGGGATCTCCGCGGGCCGGGGTCGACAAGGTGCTGAGCACCAACACCAAAGCAGCGACAGCCCCTATCAGGACACGATTCGATTTCATCGCTCCACCCCTCCTCGACAATCGAGGACGCGAGAGCCCCAGACCGCCCCCTCGCTGGAATCGACGTTCTCCAGCCAACGACTCCCGGGGCGAGATGGCAACAGCAAACACCCAGTCAATCCCGGTCAAGTTCGAACAGCCTTCAGTGCTCCCTGGTCGGCCAAACGCTTGTTACAGAAGGGGAATCGCGGCAGGCAGCAGAAAGACAGCAAGGAGTCTGCTTCTGCCTTGATGGTTCGGGCCAGGGCGTCGGCACAGGATCGATCGCCGCCCGGCACAGCTAGGGTTCGCCTCAGTCGGGAAAGACCTCGGCGAACAGGCCGTCCGGGATGGAGAGCGGTTGCTTGGCCTGGCGGGCTGTCGACTGCCAGAGCAGGGGGACCTCGGGAAATGCACTGCTAGGGCCAGATCCGAGCCTGCCTTCCAGCGCGAAGGCCACCGGAGCGGTCGCTTGCGGCCTGGCGTTGGGCGCGGCTCCGTTGAGGAGTTCGGCAAGGGTCGACTGGACGTCCGCGGGCAACGTGCCGTCGACAGTCTCCAGCCAGACCCGGGTCCGCCCGGCCGGTTTGATGCCTGCCGCGATGAGCAGCCCCATCGATCCGAAAGCCGGGCTCGGTCGGGCGTAGTAGCCGAAGTACTCAGTGCACACCCACACGAGGGTTTTGATGTACCCGGCAAGCTCGGCCGTGCCCGCGGGGAGGCGCTCCTTGAGCTCAGCGTCGGGCTGGTACAGCCGAGCCGCGCCCAGCTGGAAGTACGGCGGTGGTGTGTTCATCGTGACGGACGATAGTCCTCCGCCGGGTCCGATCAGTGCTTGACGAGTTGCTCGCTCAGGGCCCAGAGGCGTTCGGCTGAGTCAGGGGCGAGGGCGTGCGGGACCACGTCCGAGCGGACTTCGGGGTCGCGGAAGTTCGTGTCGGTGCGGGCGTCCAGCGGCGAGATCTCGTTGTCCTTCAGGTATGTGCCGCCGTACCCGTCGAGCAGCGGACTCGTGGCGCCGAACACCGCCGTACTCGCGCCCTGCTCGGCGGTCTTGCGCTCGCGGGCCGGATCGATGATCTGGTTGCCGTCCTCGTCCGTCAGGCCCATCGCGTGCAGGTCCTGCGGCGTGAGCCATGCGGCGTGAGCCATGCGGCGCGGGTCTCCCCCTCGGCCAGGTGCGGGCCGAGGTCGGTGGTGATGACGACACCCGGGTGGGCGGCGAAGGCATGGATGCCGTACTGCGACCAACGCCGTTCCAACTCCACCGCGAACAGGACGTTGGCCGTCTTCGACTGACCGTAGGCACGCAGCGGGTCGTAGTCGTGCGTGAAATGCGGGTCGTCCCACCGGATGTCGGACAGCCGGTGCCCTCCGGACGTCACGTTCACGACCCGGGCGCCGCGCGCCGCCCGCAGCGCGGGCAGCAGCCCGAGCGTCAACTGGAAGTGCCCCAGGTGGTTCGTGGCGAATTGCGACTCGTATCCGCGGGCGTCGCGTTGCAGCGGTCCCGCCATGATGCCGGCGTTGTTGATCAAGATGTGGAGCGGCCGTCCTGAGGCGAGGTAGCGCTCGGCGAAGGCGTCGACCGACTCGGGATCGAGGAGATCGAGCCGAACGGCCTCCACGCGCTCGATTCCCTCGACCGCGGCAAGAGCGCGTGAGGGGTTGCGGACGGCAACGGTCACGCTCGCCCCGGCCTTGCTGAGCGCGCGGGTGACCTCCAGGCCGAGACCGCGGTGGCCGCCGGTGACGATCGCGTTCTTGCCGGTCAGGTCGATGCCTTCGAGGACGTCGTCCGCGGTCGAGGCCGCGGTGAATCCGGTGCCGATGGGGCGTTGCCTCGTGGCGCTGTTCTGTGTCATGCCTCCAGCCTGCTGCGCGGGCGGCGTACTCTGAATAACTATCCGTCCACGTTTTCTTCGCGAGAGTACAGATGACCGATCAACTGTCCGAGGTGTTCGAGCTCGTCGAGGTGCGCGGTCTGGTGTCTGGCGGGTTCGTGGCGCAGGGGTCGCGGGTGTCGCGCGCATCGCTGGCGGAGACGTTCAAGTTCCTCGCGATGGTGGGCGGCCAAGCCCGGTTGCTCACCGACGGCCTCGACGCGCCGATCGAACTGCTCCCCGGTGACGTCGCCATCCTCAACAACCGGACGGAGGTGGAGCTCTCCGGCGGCAATGGAGACGGACCGGTGCGCGAGATCGAGCCCGTGGAGAGCGGCCTCGACCTGCTGGCTGCCGACTGGAACACGCACGACATCGTCCTGGGCGGCCGGATCGACCTCAACGAGGCCGGACAGACGCTCCTGGGCGAAGCGCTGCCGCCAGTCGCCCATGTGCAGGCCTCCCCCACCACTGGCGCGAACCTGCGCGGCAGCCTCCACCGCCTGTTCGACGAGGTCACCGGCAACCGCATCGGGTCCGCGTTCGCGATCCGGCAGCACGCCCAGCTCGTGCTGCTCGAAGTACTCCGCACGTACGTCGAACAAACCGAACTGCCACCGGGATGGCTGCGCGTGCTGACCGACGAACGCCTCCGCCCCGCGCTGACCCTCATGCACTCACACCCCGACAAGCTCTGGGGCCTGAACGACCTCGCCCGCGCCGCCGCGATGTCCCGGACAGCCTTCGCCGAACGCTTCCGCGCCGTCGCCGGCATGCCGCCCCGCGCCTATCTGAACCGCTGGCGAATGATGCTCGCCCAACGCGCTCTCCGCGACGCCGACATCAGCGTCGGCGCCCTGGCCATCGAGCTCGGTTACGCCTCCGAAAGCGCCTTCAGCACCGCCTTCAAACGCGAAACCGGCCAATCCCCCCTCCGCTACCGCCTCACCACCCGCGCCCGGACAGGCTGACCGCGCATCAGACCAGCCAGGTGCCGTCCAGCAGCAGTACGCGGTCTTTGAGTTCGTTGACTTCGCGCCAGGCTTGGATCTTGGTCGGTGTGATGCGGAAGAACGGGTAGTTGTCGAGGCGGCGAGGGTCGAAGCCGGCCTTGGTGGCGAAGGCTTCGGCCTCTGCGTCGGTCGGCTTCACGATCTCGGCGGTGCCGGTCACGTGGATGACGTCGCGGACCTCGCCCAGGGTCAGCTGCAGCCGCGGGTTCGCGCGCAGGTTGCGGGCGGTGGGGTTGGTTCGGCTCGTCGAGAGCAGCAGCGTGCCGTCGCTCCACAGGAACGAGAGCGGCATGAGGTACGGCGTACCGTCGAGCGCGGCCGTGGACACCCACGCGTCGACGTCGTTCTCCAGGCGGTGCAGGGTGTCCTGCTCGCGCACCTCCAGCGGACGAGGTGGTGCCTCCATACTTCCTCCTGTGTCACATGCGCTGCGCGGGATCCGTCAATCGAGGTGACGGCGCTGGGCCGGTCAGTGTGACAGATCGCGAAGGATGTGGTCCTGGTGGACGACTGGCTCGTACTGCGGTTCGAGGAGAACCGGGACCGCCTGCGAGCCGTCGCGTACCGGATCCTCGGGTCCGAGCCGGAGGCCGAGGACGCGGTGCAGGAGACATGGATACGGCTCAGCCGCAGCGACAGCGAGACGATCGACAACCTCGGCGGCTGGCTGACCACTGTCGTCGGGCGGATCTGCTTGGACATGTTGCGGGCTCGTCGCGTCCGGCCCGAGCACCCGGTCGGCGACCACTCGCCCGCGCTCGCGGACGACGTCGTACCGGATCCCGAGCTCGAAGCGATCCAGGCGGACTCGGTCGGGCTGGCGCTGCTCGTCGTACTCGAGACGCTGTCGCCGGCCGAGCGGCTGGCGTTCGTGCTGCACGATCTGTTCGCGGTGCCGTTCGAGGAGATCGCGCCGATCATCGGGCGGTCCCCGGCGGCCGCGCGGCAGATCGCGAGCCGGGCACGGCGGCGGGTCCGCGGTACGCCGGAACCCGCCGACGTCGATGTGGTGCGGCAGAAGGAGGTCGTCAGCGCGTTCCTCTCCGCGGCCCGGGAGGCTGATTTCTCGGCGTTGCTCGCCGTACTGGATCCGGAGGTCGTACTGCGCGCGGATGCGGGCGCGGCCGCGTACGGGAGCTCGCCGGTGCTGGCGGGGGCGGCCGGGGTCGCGCAGCAGTTCTCCGGTCGGGCCGCGGCGGCGAAGCTCGTGCTGGTCGACGGGATGCCCGGGCTGGTGTGGATGCGGCGTGGCGAACCGCTGATTGTGTTCTCTTTCACGGTGGTCGACGGGCGTGTCGCCGCGATCGATCTCCGGGGCGATGCGGAGTACCTGCAAAACGTCGATCTGGTGCCGTTGAAGGGGTGATCGGACGGCGTGGCGAGTGGACAATTTCGGCGGGACTCGTGGGACGGATGGGGTGGTTTTCGCGCTTGCGGCGACCGGTCGGCGACACCGTGGAATCCGGTTTTTGTCCGGGCCGAAAGTGCGCTACTGTTCTGCTCTCGCACCGAGCGGAAACGCCTCGGAGTGAAGCGCGGACGTAGCTCAGTTGGTAGAGCGCAACCTTGCCAAGGTTGAGGTCGCCGGTTCGAACCCGGTCGTCCGCTCGGAGAGGGTTCGCCCCGAAACGGTGGAGCGTCTCAAGGGTGGAGTGGCCGAGTGGTTAGGCAGCGGCCTGCAAAGCCGTCCACGCGGGTTCGAATCCCGTCTCCACCTCGAGAGCCTCAGGTTTGAGTGGTTCTGGACGATTGGCGCAGCGGTAGCGCGCTTCCCTGACACGGAAGAGGTCACTGGTTCGATCCCAGTATCGTCCACGAAGGCGATAGGCGAGGTGTGTCGCGCAGTTCCTGCGCTGACCGCCTCGCCTTCGTCGTGTTGTGCGGCTGCGCTTCGCTTGCCGCGGGCGGGGGCTCCGCCACCCGCACCCCCTTGCGCCTTCGCTTCGCTCGGCTCCTGTGGCTGGGTTGAGCGGTCTGCTCACCAGCGGGGGTCGGGTTTGCCGGTCGGGTCGCCACGGGGGTGAGCCTGCGTCGGCGGGATGGCCTTCGCTTCGCTCGGCTCCTGTGGTCGGGTGGGGCGGGCAGCTCACCGGCGGGGGTTGAGTTGAGCGGTCGGCTCACCCATGGCTGACTGCGGCGGTGGGTCAGGTGGCTGGGAGTTGGAAGGTTAGCCAGGTGTCTACTGGGTGGAAGCCTAGTTGTGTGTTGACCGCTCGCATGGGGGTGTTCTGTTCGTCGTTCCAGGCGTCGATGGCCATGAGGGTGGGCTCGTGGGACTGGGTGTAGGTGTGGTTGGCGGACTTCACGAGTAGGCCGAGGCGGTGGCCTCGGTGGGTGGGTTCGACGATGGTGGTTCGCTGGCGGGCGTGGGTGTTGCCTTCGGCCTCGAAGGCCAGTTTGGTTCTCGCGACGATCTGGCCGGTTGCGTCGTGACGGGCGGCTGTCGAGTACCAGTGGTAGCCGCGGTCCAGTTCGGACTTCTCCTGGTCGCGGACCCGGTCGGCGTCGTACACCTGCTGCTCCACGGCCAGGTCGCCGGTAGGCGCGTCCAGCATGAGCCGGCTCTGCAGGGCGGCGACGTCGTCGATGATCTCCTCGGGTACTGCGTCGCGCCACTGCACCAGCGAGTACCCGTCCGCGTGGGTCCACGCCTCCGCGATCATCGCCTCGTCGGTCTGGCCGGAGACCTCGTACCGGGACCTGATGCCGGTCGCGCCGGGCTGGTGGCCGCGGTTGGTGAGGTAGCGATAGCCGGCCTCATCCCGGGTGGCGCCGCCGGGAAATCCCCGGACCGTGTCGACCTCGATCAGGCTGCGGTCGTGCCGTCGGGCGGCCGCGTAGACCTCCTCCATAAGCCTGGTGCCGATGCCGCGGCGCCGGTACTGCGGATGCACGAGCAGCTCCAGGTAGAGCATGCTCAGGTTCTCCGTCTGAGGCAGCTGGTACGACGCCACGCCGACCACCCGATCGCCGTCCCAGGCCAGCAGCGCCTCCTCGGTCACGCTCGCCATCGAATGCTCGAACCGGACCAGATGCGCCCGTCGGCTGGGTGTCGGGAAGTCGGGTACGTCGTGACTGGTGACCGCGACCATCACGTCGTACCACTGACCCATCGCCGCGGAGTCGGCCGGATCGAACGACGTGATGGTCATGCCCGCATCGTCCCGGCGGGCATGACCGATCAGCAATCGAATTACGACCTGGCTCGGATTGCTATAGCGAGCAGCAGGATTGCGGCACCGACAAACGCAGTTGGAGTCAGGTGCTCGTGGAAGGCGAAGATGCCGATGGCTGCGGCTACCAGAGGTTCCAGTAGAGCGATGACGGCAGCCGTGGAGGCGCTCAGCGTTCTGAGGCCGACGTAGAAGAGCGTGTACGCGAGGGCTGTCGGGATGAGGCCGAAGTAGGCAATCAGGAGCCAGCCGATCGGACTCGTCGGGACGGCAGCGAAAGGTAGGAGCAACACGGCGCCTACGACGAAACCCACGAAGGCTGTCGTGATCGGGTCAGGGGTGTCGCGGTTCAAGAGAGTGGTCAAGCAGTAGCCGGCTGCGGACAGGACGGCCGCCGCGATGCCGACGAGGTTGGCTGAGCCTGTGGTGGCTGTCAGAAGGATCAGCCCGACGACGGCTGCACAGGTCGCCGCGGTGATTCGTTCGCGCGTGGCAACCGCGATCAAGATGGGCGCTGCCCCCAGGGCGATCACGGTGGCGATCCCAACGCCGACGCGCGGAATCGCGATGAAGTAGCCGAGCTGGCACAGCGCCAGACCCATCCCGCTGAAGACGTAGCGGAGAGGATTAGCCGCCAGCAGCGGACGGACAGGGGTACGGCGTGACCGTACGGCCAAACGAACCACGGCCAGCCACGCTGCCGCAGCAGCCAGGCGCCAGAACGAGGTGGCCAGCGGCGAGAGACCGGCGTACTGCGACAGCAAGGCGCCGGTCGGACCGCCGGTGCCCCAGGCCAGGCCGGCGATGACGACGTACACGAGGGCACGCCTCGTCGAGAGACGGTGATGCATCGGACACTCCGGATGGTGTTCGCAACGAATGGTCGGGGCGTCTGCGAACAGGCCGGAACAGCCCGGACCGCCAGGTCCGAGCGCGAAGGAAGCCGTCCGCTAAGCGGCGGCCGGCGGAGTGATGATGCGATGCACGAGAGGACCCTAACCAGTCCCCCACGACCGGGCGAACGGATTTACATCCGCAGGTACGACCCGCCGTTGAAGTCGAGTACCGAACCGCGCACCACGTGACGTTGTATGGCCCAACGAGGGCCTGGCGATGCTGCGAGGTTGCATCCGGTGCAGGTCCGGCCCGCGGCATCGTAGGCAACGTCGTCCGCCACTACGGGGCACCACGATTCATCCACAGTTTGACCCTGCTGGCGGCAATAGCCACCGCGAACGGGATGACGTCCAGCGACCCCACCGGCAACACACCGTAATCCACCTGAGTAGGGAAGTTGTCCGCCTGCTGCGTCACGGTCTTGGTCAAACTCTGCCCCGCCGTCTGCCTCTTCCAGGTGTTTTCGACATCCTCCTTGAGCTCCTCTCGCACCTGAGCGGCCCTCAACGTCTCGCCGGTGCTCACCACCCCAGGCTCACGACGGCCGGACGAGGGCGTCGGTGCGGGGTCGTCCTTGGCGGGGCGTCCGCGGGGTCGTCGGATACCTATCGCCCCGACGCCGGCGGCGATCGCGACGCCGGTCAGGTCCACGCGTCTGGTGGTGGCCAGCTGGGCGGCGGTGTCACCGACAGCGCCGGCGGTGAATCCTTCGATCATGCGGCCGCCGACCTTGGCTGCGAAGCCCCCCAGCGCTCCGGCCACCTTGCCCGCGACGATGCCGCCGACACCCCCGGTGACGGCGCCGATGCTTCCTTGGATCGCGCCACGACCCAGTGAGCCGAGAGCGTCCTTGAAGCTGTGGATGTTGCCCTGAGCGGCGTCCTTTCCGAGGTTGATCAGCGCGGCCGCGCCGACGGCACATGCAACTGCGCCGGCCCCGGCGGTGACGGCGGTGCAGGCGATGCCCGCGGCCACCCCGGCGACGATCGCAGCGACCTGGATCAGGGTGTCCTTGTGCTCCTTCACCCACTTCGCGGCTGCGTGATGGGCGTCCTTGACCACATTGGCCACCTGTTTGACGGTTCTGGTGACCTTGTGGACGATCCGTTGACCGGATTGCTTGATCCGGTGATAGGTGTTCTTGACCTTGCTCTTGATGTGGTTGATGTGCTTGGCGACGCTGTGCTTCACCCGGTGGTACGTGTGTTTGACCGCATGAACGGCCCGCTTGTACGTCTTCTTCGCGTAGTGCACGGCTCGGTGGACGGTGTGTTTGACCGACCGGTACGCGCGATGGGCGACCTTCTTGACCTTGTGCACCGCCTTCTTCACGTGATGGACGGCGTGGCGCACCACGTGGGTGGCCGCGTGCCACTTCGATCGGAGGTAGCTGGAGGCGTAGCGGTAGGCCGTGTGGGAGACGTGCTTCCTGGCCTTGTGGACGGCCTTCGACACCGCCTTGAACGGGTTCCAGCCCCAGTGCCCGGTCGGGTCGATCGTCTGCAGCGGGTCGCCGTCGCCGTACTGGTAGCGGTTCGCGTCGATGGAATCCGGGACCGGGTCGTTGTCGACGGTGTCACGGTTGTCGAACTGCCCGGTCGCCGGGTTGTACCAGCGGGCGTGCATGTTGATCCGGTTGGCGACGCTGTCGGTCCACTCCGACTGGAAGCCGAGCTTGCCGACCTTGCCCGCGGTCGCCGTCTCCGTGCCGAACGGGTCGTAGGTCACCGACCCGGCCAGCGTCGCGCCGGCCGAGGTGAACTGCCCGACCAGATCGGTGTGCAGGTCGGTCCAGGCGAACACGCCGGTGCCGCCGTCCGGCTTGACGCCGAGCACACCGCCGTCCGGGTCCCGGCTGTAGGTCGCCGTCCCGTCCCCGGCAACGTCGTTGTCCAGACCGGAATAGGTCAACGTCACCGACCCGGCCGTCAGCACCCGGCCCAGGCTGTCATACGTGTACGTCTGCGACCCGATCGCCCGCTGCTGCCCGTACGCGTCACTCGAAAGGGTCTGCGTCGTCGCCCCGGTGACGGTCGACTTCAATGTCCCCCGCGCCGTATAGGTGTAGGTCGTCGACCCGTCGGTCACCAGCTGATCGCGTTCGTCGTAGACCATCGTCTTCGCGCCGAGTCGCGTGCGGTTGCCAGACGCGTCGTACGCGTAGCTCGTGGTCGTCGAGCCGTTGTTCCACGAGGTGAGCCGACCGGCCCAGTCGTAGGTGTAGGTGTTGGCCGCCGCCCCGGCGAAGCCGGTCGTCGTCTTCGACGTCTCCCGCCCGTTGAGGTCATACCCGTACGCGATCGACGCGACCGTCGCCCCGCCCGACGTCCTCAACGTGTCCGACACGAGGCGGCTGGCATTGTCGTAGCCGAAGCTCCTCGAATCGCCGTTGCCGTAGGTCAGCTTGGTCACTCGCGACATTCCGTCGTACGCATACGAAACCGACTGACCGGTAGCTGCGACCGTCGCGTTCGACAGCCGGTTCACCGCATCGTAGGAGTACGTACTGGTCCCCGAGGCGTCGGTCCGCGATGCCATCAGACCGTCTGCGGTGTAGCCGAAGGAGGAGGTTCCCGAGGGACCGGCTGTCGTTGTGAGCAGGCCGCGGTCGTTGTACGCGAAGGTGTCGGTTCCCGTCCCGGCCCTCATCGAGGTGAGCTGCCCGGCCAGGTCGTAGCCGAAGGTCCGGTCGGCCGTGGCGGCCTCGGCGCCCGTACCCGTCTGCGTGACCAGGTTGCCGACCGCGTCGTACGCGTTGGTGATGACCACGCCGCCGGGCTGGGTCTGCTTCATCGCCCGCCCGGCCGCGTCGTACGCGGTGGTCCAGGTGCGGTCGTTCGGGTTCGCCGAGGTCGCCGGCTCGATCTGCGACTCGGGCAGGCCCCACGAATTGTAGGTGGACAGGTGCTTGTTCCCACGTCCGTCGGTGTACCGGGTCCGACGGCCCTGCAGGTCGTAGCCGAAAGACGTCGTGATCGACTCCGTCGCCGAGATCGGCTGCGTCTCCCCCGTCACCAGCCCCGTCGCGTCGTAGCTGAACTTCGTGGTGTGGCCGAGCGCGTCGGTCGTACTCACCTGGTTGCCGTTGGCGTCGTAGGCCGCCGAGATCTTCGAGACGAACCGGCCTGACGAGTCGTACGCCTTGACCATTGTGTTGTTGCCCGGCTCGTCGTACACGATCCGGCGCTTCGACCCGTCGGGCGCGGTGATGGCGACCGGCCGACTCAGGTAGTCGTACCCGTACTGGGTGGAGTTGCCGGCGGCGTCGGTCTGCGTGACCACGTCACCGGCCGCGTTGGTCGTGTAGGTGACGTACGACCCGGACGGTCGGGTCACCCTCTGCAAGAACCCGGCGCTGCCGTAGGCGTACGACGTGGTGAACGTGCTGGAGCCGACTCGCTCGAAGGTCGAGTCGGTGAGCTTGCGCCCGAGATAGTCGTAGGTCGACTGGCTGGACGCGCCCACGGGGTTGACCGTCTTGAGCAGCTCGTCGTTCAAGTCGTACGAGTACGTCGTCACACCGCCGTTGGGCTCAACCGTTTTCGACAGGCGGCCGAACTGGTCGTACGTGTACCTGGTGATCTGCCCCAGTGCGTCGGTGGTCGAGGTGATGTTGCCGGACGCGCCGAACGTCCTGGACACCGTGGCGGTGATGGGCGAGCCGCCGGGCGGCGTGTAGTTCGGGAGTCGCGTGCTCACCGGCCGGCCGGACGCGTCCCGGGTGATGACGGTGACGGTGCCGTCCGGGTCCCGCAGTTCGACCTCGTCGCCGAAGGTGTCGTAGCCGGTGGTGGTGACCGGTCGCGAGCTGACCGGCGTACCGCCGTTGGACTCTGCATCGACCGCCGCACCGATCGTGACCGCGACATTTCCCGACTCGTCGTACTCGTAGCGCTCGATGTTGCCGAGCGGGTCCTTCTCGGACAACGGCAGGCCACGCTGGTCATACGTGTAGGTGGTGCTGTGGATGACGTCGCCGAGTGGCCGGACCTCCGACCATCCCCGGCCGTACAGGCTGGACACGTCCGCTGCCGACAGCGGCCGCTGGTAGACCTGGACCTGGGCGACGGACCCGCTGAGCGGCGCTTCGGTCGCACCGTTGTACTTGGAGCGGCCGATCGCGAGCGACCCGCTCGAGGCGATCGGCGTAGTGTCGGTGGCCGCGCCCTGGGCGGCGCCGTTGACGTAGAGAGTCATCTTGCCGTCGACGGCGTCGTAGACACCCACGAGATGGGTCCAGGTATTCAGTGTCGGTGCGGTAGTGGACTGTGCTGTCGCGGAGGGCGCCGCGGTCGTGTCGGTCAGGTTCCTGGTGAACGACCACCGGTTCTCGGTCTTCAGATACTGCAGCTCGAAGCCGGAGTTGACACTCGCGTCCTGCGACACGACGGACTGGGTCGTGGTGTTCGCGCCGAGCTTGACCCAGGCCATGACGGTGAAGCTCGTCGTGGTGTTCACGACGGGCTCGGCCGTGGTGGCCCAGCCGGTGCTGCCGTTGAACGCCGCCGCGCCACCGGACCAGGTGACGCCGCTCGTCGCGGTCGCGGTGAAGTCGTGGTCGGAACTGTCGACCACGCTCGTGCCCTTGGTCGCGTTGAGCTTCCACCAGCCGGCCGGTGACAGCGGTCCGGACGAACGCACGAAGTCGGACGTGACCCGGCCCGCGGTGTCGTAGGTACTGCCCACAGCGCCGAAGTAGCCGGTGTAGTCGCCGTACCACTTCATGGTGACCTGGTCGTCGTTGTCGTAGGAGTACAGCGTCTTACGAGCGACGCCGTTCGGATCCAGCGTTTCGTCGGAGACCCGGCCGGCCGCGTCCACCGTGTACTTGGTCTCGGTGGTGTTGTTGTTGGCAAGTTCCCGGATCACGTTGCCGGCTGCGTCGTATCCCGTCTGCTCCGTGACGAACGACTGGCTGCCGTCGGCGTTTCGCTGGACGACCGCGACCTCGAGGTTGTTGTCGGTATAGGTGAACGCCGTGACGCGGCCCATCGCGTCGGTGATGGAGGCAAGCCGCCCAGCCGGGTCGTACGCCCGCGACTCCGTCACGAGATCCACCGCGGGGCTCGGGCTGTTCGGATTCCCCGTGTAGCCGGCCAGCGTGCTGGTCAGCAGGTGCCCGTTCGCGTCGTACGCGTACCGCGTCTCGACCCCGTCCTCGTCGACCTCCTTCGTCATGTTCCCGTAGAGGTCGTAGCCGAACGTCGACACCTTGCCGCTGGCGTCGGTCGCCGTCGCGACGTGCCCCAGGGCGTCGTAGCTGTTCTTGAGCGTACGCGGCGGGTCGCCGCCGGTGGCGTCGCTGACGGTCTGCTGCAAGATCTGCCCGTCATCGTTGTAGGCCGTCGTGGTGACCGCGGTGTGCACCACCCCGGTGACCCGGTTGGTGGTCGCCGGATCGGTCTGCCGGGTGATGCGCCCGAGCTTGTCGTACGCCACCTTCGTCACGAGCCCGGCCGGATACCCGTCGGAGATCTCGGTCTTCGACACCGTACGGCCCAGCCCGTCGTAGGCGAGCTTGGTCACCAGGCCCGCGGGGTCGGTCACCTGCGCCACGTCACCGTTGGCGAAGTACGTCGTGGTCTGCACCTGGCCGCCCGCGGAGGTGGTCCGCCAGGGCAGTCCGGCCGGGGCGAACCCGCCGTCGGCCGCCGCGATCGTGGTCCCGTCGGTGTAATCGGTCCTGGCGACGCGGCCCAGCGGGTCGGTGGTCTTCGTCTTGTTGCCCGACCCGTCGTATTCGAACCTCGTCAGATACGTGTTGTCGGTCGGGCCGGCCGACCGGCCGTCGCGTACCTCGGTCAGCTGATCGTTGCGAGGATCGATGGCCGAGGCCGTGTTCAGGTAGTACGAGTAGTAGACGGTGGAGCATTTGCCGGCCGATCGATCCTGGCAGGTCTGCTCCGAGATCGTGTTGCCTCGCGCGTCGTGTTCACTGGTGGTCACGTTGCCGTTCGGGTCGGTCACCGTCCGCAGGAAACCGTCCTTGTACCCGTACGTCGTCTGCCGCTCGGAGCCGCCGTCGGTCCAGATCTCGGCCACCTGCCGGCCGCCGTTGTTCACGTCGTGGAGGTAGGTGGTCGTCGCGTTCAGCGGATCCGTCACCACGATCTTCTTCGCCAAGGCCGCGCCCGCCGCGTTCGCCGAAGCGTTCTTGCCGGCCGCCACCTGGTCGGCGACCTGCGCCGCGGTCAACTGCGAGGTGAAGAACGCGAACTCGCCGATCGACCCCGGGAAGTAGCCTGACGAATCCCCGTCGTATCCGGGCCAGCTGGACGACCACTTCCCGGCACCGAGGTAGGCGTACGCCGGCGCGGTGGAGGGCACGACCCGGGTCGCGTTGCGGGTGCCGACCAGCGTTCCGTCCAGGTAGAGGGACTGGCTGGTGCTGCTCGCAGCCAACGCCACGTGGTGCCATTTGCCGTCGGCCACCGAGGCCGCGGTGGTCAGGACGTTCGCGGCGCTTCCGGTCCAGAAACCACCGCGGAGTTTGCCGTCCACACCCACGTAGAGCGCCGGAACCCAGCTGCCGGCCGCATCCACATCATCCATGGACATGCTCTGATACGCGTACAGCACGCCGCCCTTGGTCGATCCCGACGGCATGCTGAACCACATCGACACCGAGTCCGGTCCGGTTGTGGGGATCTCCGTCGCCGGCAGTTCCACGGAGGAGGCGGTGCCGTTGAACTTGGCCGCCGTCGCGTCGGCGAACGGGCCGGGCGTGCCGAGGGTCACCGAGTTGTACGTCGCGACTCCGCCGTTGACCTCGTTGACCGCCTCGGAGACACCGGTCTCGTTCATCCGCAGATAATCCGCCGGACCGCCGGACAGCACCGACGCCGCGTAGATCTGGGACGACCCCGCGACCGTCGGGCTGCTGATCTTCCAGGTGCCGTTGTGTTCGTCGGTCACCTGCGTCACGACACCGCTGACCGGGTCGTAGGAGATCTGCGCCGCCGTCGCGCCGGACGGCCGGACGATCTTCGTCAGCGGGTGCGCCGCCGCCGAAGCCGCACCCCGCAGACTCGCCACTTCGGCAGCCGTGAGGGTGCGGTCGAACAGGGCCACGTCGTTGATCGTGCCGGTGAAGTAGGTGGCGAACCCTTGGCCGGTGGTGTTCTGGTGGGCTTGGTCGGGCCAGCTGCCGCCGATGAAACCGGCTCCGACGTATTCGTGCGCCGTGCTGTTCGCGTCGGCCAGTTTGATCAGCCCGGTCAGCGTGCCGACCGCAGTCCCGTCGAGGTAGAGCGTCTGGACGTCACCGGCCGCCGCCAGCACAACGTGGTGCCAGGCGCCGTCGGTGACCGGGCTCGGCGAAGTGATGGCGCTGGCCGGGGAGCCGTTCCAGAACTGCGCGTGCAGCTTTCCACTGCTGCCGACATACAGGGCCGGAACGTAGTTGGTGGCAGTGGTGCCGTTGGTGATCGGGTCTTTCTGGTAACTGAACAAGACCCCGTCGGGCGTCGTGGTCTTGAACCACATGCTGAGGGACTGGTAGCTCGCCGCGGTCACCAGCTTGGACGGCATTTCGACATAGGAGGAGGTGCCGTTGAATCCGGCAGCTGTCGCCGACGACCCGGGCAGAGATCCCACCTGACCCAGTGCCACGTTCTGGTACGTCGCGGCGTCGGTCCCGGCGTTGTCCAGAACCGTGCTGGCCGCCTTGGTCGCCCCCGCCGCCTCCGACAACCGCCAATACGACCGTGGACCCGCATCGAGCAACGCCGTCGGGTACTGCGTGCCGGTGCCGTACTCGTAGGTCGTGCAGTGGGTGGCGTCGGTCGGCGGGCACACCTTCGTCAACTGGTCACCGCTGTAGGCGTATGACCAGACGGCAACGGAGGTGGAGTCGCCCGCGACGGCCGGGTCGGTCGCGACCGTGGCGACATGGGCCTTGCTCGCGCCCGCGGGCGTCGACCAGGTGAGATGCAACGCCCGCCCGGACGGCGCGGACGAGATCGTCTCGACCTGACCCGCCGCGTCGTACGCCAACGTCAGCGCCCGGCCCGCCGAATCCTTGATCGACATCAGCCCGTATGCCGCGGTGCTGCCCGCGGTCCCCGACAGTCGCCGGGTGAACAGGTACGTCGTGCCGTCCTTGTCCAGCAAGGAATACCCGCCGGTCACCGCGGAGAGCACCGAGAATCGGCCTGACGGCGGAGTGAAGCTCCCATCGGCGTTACGCCCGAACGCCACCTCGGCGCCGGTCGGATACGTGATCACCGCCGTCTTCGCGCTCTCCGTCGTGAACCGCTCGACGACACTGGCGTCGACAACCGTCGACCAGCCCGCTCCGAACGCCGAACCTCTGCGCGGATCGCGGCTGTTGTACGACCGCTGGATCGCCAGCGCCGGACCGACCGTCGCGACTTGGGCGTCCATCGCCGCTGTCGTGTAGTTGCCGACGCTGGGTTCGAAGCCGCGCCCGCCGCCGTCCTGCGACAGCCCTGAGGTCAGCAGCGGCTGCGGAGGAGGAGTCGACAGCGGGTAGTAGTACGCGACGTTCAGCGGGTCGGGGCTGGCGGCCCAGCCGTCGTACGACACCACCCACCAGTAGTACGTTTTCGACCACTGCAACTTCCCGGCCGGCACCGTCCAACTCGACGAACTCGTCCACCCCGAGGTAGCCACCAGCGCACCGGAGGCGTCGTTGATCTTGAAGTTGTACTGCATCGCTTTCGGCCACTTGTCCGGATCGTGGCCCCGGGCAAGCAACTCCGGAGTCAGCGAGGTCGCCTGGTAGTCCTGCGGCGGGTACTGCGCATCGATCTGGGGAGCCTTGTTCGGGGTGTAGGACACCGACAGGAACGGCGCGCAGGTGTGGCTGTCACAGACCGCACCGGACGGGCCGTTGCGTGACGTGAACCGCTTGAAGGCCGCCGACTGGGTCGGCGAGGCGTTCACCAGCAGGCCGTAATTGGGGATCGTGCCGTTGAGCCAGCCGTCGAGCGTCGCCTTGTCCAACTCGACGCTCGTCCACTCGCCGACCGTCCGGTTACCACCGGTGTTCGCACACGCCTGCGAAAAGCTCGTCGGTGTCTGCGTTCCGATCGCGCCGCTGAACGCCGGACCGTCGTAGTTCACGCTCCCGTAGCGGACTGTGCTCTGCGACCACGACTCGTTCACCCGGTGAACCGTGTACGGCTGCGCCGTACAACTGCTTTGCCACGTCAGGAACAGGTACAGCCGGACCGACGTGATCCGTTGCCCGTTGAACGTGCCACCGAAACCTGAGAACGCCATCAGCGCCTTGCCCCGATGCGCACCCCCGTCCCAGGTTCCGACCGCGAGGTTGTCCTCGGCGGAGTGGTCCACGTCGTTGCCGTAGTACATGTAGGTGTCCGAGGTGTTCATGAACTCCACGGTCGGGTCCACCGTCACGGGGTAGACGCGCTCGGGCGCGTTGAGCCACTGCTCGTCCGCGATCACCTTCAGGCCGACGCCGCGATCAACCTGAACGAGCTCGTAGCGGACCGCGTTCGACGTGGCGAACTCTCCGCTCGCGGGGTCGAACTTGGAGTCGTGCATCAAGCCCGGGGGGATACGTCCCCTGACCACGCCCTTCGCATCGGTGAGCGCGACACCGCCACCGGCGTCCAGGGTGGCGACGAGCCCTGCCAGCCGGAGCGGGAACACCCACTCGTGCACAGCGCTCCGCTGGTGAAGCACGATCGACTCCTTGACGCCGCTCTCTCGCGACTCGAGGACGAGGTCGGTCCCGGGCAACACCCCCGCGTAGGTCACCGAGTACGCCCCGATCCGCGCCGGAACGGCAGCCGCGCCGCGCAGCGAGTATCCGAATCCGACCCCGTCGAACGACGCCGACACCAGCCGGTCGTCGTCGCCTCGACGCGCGAGCTGCAGTCCCAGCCGGTTCGCCCGCTGGCCGAGCCGCTCCCCCGTCGACGTCAGTCGCGCGTCGATCTTCTGCCAGGCGCCGTTGGCGTCCTGGAAGTTGACAGTGCCCTGGGACACCTCCCGGGTGTAGGAGCCGTCCGGGTTCGCGAACAGGTCGGAACCCGCGCTCGAATCCTTCGCGCTCCGCACACTCCGGCCGGGTTCGAAGCCCTTGGTCCCGGGTGTTGTCAGCTGCTGAACCGCCCGCTTCTGCCGTTCGGCCGGGGCCGGGTCCGGTGCCCGTCCCGCCCCGCCTGGCGCCTTCGTTTCGGCGTACCCGACGTAGTGGTCCTTGCCTGCGGCCGTCCCGCTTTGCTGCACCGGGCCTGGCGGCGCGGCTGCGGCGTTCGCCGGCCGGGCGGTCAGCCACGACCACAGCCGACTCAGCTTCAGGTCCACCGGACCGAAGGTCGGCGGCTGTGGCATCGCGGTGACAAGCAACATCGAGACTGTGAGAAGCAGGCCGGTCAGCACACGACGGCGGCGACGACGGTCCATGGCGGACTCCTCTCCCGAACTTCGGCCCACCGACCGAGTTCGAGAGAAAGTGTGGGGTTGATGAATCGATTCTGCAAGGGCCACAATGGCAACTCGTCGCCGTCACGTTTCCTTTCCCGTCAACGCCGGAATTGATGTGACGGATTCCGCCCACCCGGACAGAGATCTCCGGGTTCGACGAAGGAGGATCCATGACCAGATCACGGAAGACATCTCTGCTCGCGACGGCGTTGGCACTCGCGCTGACTGTCACCGGAGTGGCCGCGCCGGGAGCACCCGGGGCCACCGCAGCGTCGGCGTCCACCGGCTCATCGTCGTTCGGCCTGGCCGACCCGAGCACCGTGCAGGCCATCGACGGGACCTATGTCACCTATGGCACGACCGTCGGCTCCGGTGCCGGCCCCCGCTGCGGCGCCCAGAGCGGCGTGACCTTGTACGTGCCCTTCCTCAACCACGGATCGGGCGACACGGTCGGTATGTCGGACTGCGTCGCCGGCGACGCGCTCCCCTCCGGCCCGGGTTCGTGGGCGGTGGACAACGGCGCCATCTGGGCGCCCGGTGTGACACAGTTCAACGGCAAGTACTACATGTACTACACGGCGACAAAGGCCGGCACCGGCCAGAAATGCATCGGGCTGGCCACGTCCGGCGGGGCCAAGAGTCCCTTTACCAATAAGGGCATCTGGGCGTGTCCCGGCGGCGGCCGGTGGGCCATCGACGCGAACCCGTTCGTTGCCAACGGCAAGCTCTACGTCGCCTATCGCGACGACGCGATCACCTCTCACCCGGAGACCGGCATCTCCATCGTCCAAGTCGGCTCCGACGGCTTCGCCCTCTGGAACACCCGTCGCGACGCGTTGAAGAGCACCGATCTGGTCTGGGACACCATCAACGACTCCGGCACCACCCATGTCATCGAGAATCCGTCGATCTTCGTCGGCGGATCCGGGCACTACTATCTGCTGTTCTCCGGCAACAACTGGAACAGTGCCAGGTATTCGACCGGCATCGCCGACTGCGGGCCCAATCCGATCCCGTCCACCCGTTGCACCCTCTTGAAAGACGGCGCCAACCAGCCCTACTTCGGTTACACAGGCAGCGGAGGGCTCGGGCCGTACCGAGGGCTGCCCGGCAACCACACCGGCCCCGGCGCCATGGCCGCCTTCTACACCGAAGGCAACCGCCGGTGCGTCGTCTGGGCCTGGTACGACACCGCGACCGGCAAGCGCCACCCGATCATCGGCGAACTGAAACTCGACTCCAGCGGCTTCTACGTCGAATGACCGACGGGCGATCCACCGGCTTGCCCAGCGGCCGCCGGCGTCCTCGGCACGACCTGCTTCCCACCTCTGTCCAAGCATTGACCTGACGGGAGTCCGACCATGAACAGCAAGATGAGCAGGCGTAGGGCGCTCGCCCTCGGCGGCAGCGTGCTCGCCGGTGCCGTCGCGGGCACGGGCACCGCATCGGCGGCGACCGATTGGTTCCGGCTGCCGGTGATCACGGCGAACATCGGCCGGGACAACCTCGGAGCCCGGGACGCCGCGTTCGACGCCGTACGCAACGCCGACGGCGCGAACCGGCCGCTGGTCTGCTTCCAGGAGATCAGCGAGGGAGATACCGGCGAAGAAGCGATGATCGACCACTACTTCGGCCCGCTCTACACCAAGGCGTTCTTGCGCCACGAGACGTCGTTCCGGATTCCGATCTGCGTCGGTAGGCCGTGGGTCGTCGTTTCCAGCCGGACCCAGCGCGCGCACGGCGGCATTCCCGGGGTGACCCCACCCCGTTGGTTCAACGAGGTCGTCGTGCGGCACCAGGACCATCCGTCCGTCGAGTTCGCGGTGCTCAACACCCACTACATCGCGAACGCGTTCAACGGCGACCAGCGCACGGACCTGCGTGACGAATGGTGGCTGATGCGGGACATCCACAAGGCCAGGGCACTCGCGCACCACAACGTGGGCAGGCTGGTGATCTGGGGAGCGGACACCAACCGCCCGGACTTCGGTACCGCGTCGGACCTGGCCGCGGAGCAGAAGGCGTTCGGCACCGGCATCGATCGCCTGCACTGGTTGCCCGGCGACGGTTCCGTGCAGATCACCCTGAACACCACCAGGACTGTCGACACGAACGTCGACGCGCACAACGCCCGCCTGGCCATCTTCCACGTCCGCGCCGTCTGACACCGATCCTGACGTCGCGGTACGTGCGGATCCGAGGGGGTCGAAGGTCAGCGGCAGTCCGCCCCTTCGGCCCCTTCCAACGCGGGCGCACGGCACGTGATCGGTGCCTGCTAGCGTGAACGCATGGCCAGACGAGTGACCTTGATCGACGTCGCTCGGCACGCAGGGGTGTCACGAACCACTGCCTCGTACGTCCTCACCGGCACGGGCCGGGTGTCGACAGCCACCCGGGAGCGAGTGCAGGCGTCGATCGAAACGCTGGGGTACGTCTACAACGAGGGCGCGGCATCACTACGGCGGAAGAGCCGGACCATCGGCGTGATCGTGCCGAAGATCGACCGGCCCTTCTTCGGCGAGGTCCTCAGCGGGGTGGAGTCGACCTTCACCGCCAGCGGTTACATGGCACTGATGGTGGCGACGCGCAATCGGCTCGACCAGCAGGACCGGCTGCTGCGGATGCTGCGGGAACACCAGGTGGCGGCACTGGTCATCATTCCGGCGACGGCCAGCGACCATGAGCTCGTCGACGCCATTCGCTCATGGGACGTACCCACCGTCTTCCTGAGCCGGTACGTCCGCGGGTCGACCGAGCCCTATGTCGGCTCCGACGAGGTACGGGGTGGCTATCTGGCGGCAGACCATCTCGTCCGCGCGCACGGGTGCAGATCCATCACCTACCTCGGCGGGCCCACGCGCGGTATCGCGCGGGCGGATCGGCTCGAGGGCGTCCATCGGGCCTTGGCCGAGTCCGGATCCGAGGTCAACCTCGTCGACCTGATCAGTGAGTCCACGGTGGAGGCGGGCCTCAGGGCCGGACACGAACTGGTCGGCAGCGGGCTGCCGGACGGCATCATCTGCCACAACGACAGCATCGCGATGGGCGTTGCCAGGGCCCTCTACGACACGGGCCGCGTGGGAGCCACGCGAATCATCGGCTACGACGACATCGTCCCCGCCAAGGTGTCGGTGCCGTCCCTGACGAGTGTCGCGACCGGCGGCCAGCTCCTCGGTGAGACCGCCGCGCGCTCTGTGCTCGCGGTCATCTCCGGTGCGGAGCCCGCTGTGCGGTCGCACCTGGCGGAGCCCCGGCTGATCGTCCGGGAATCCTGCGGCGACCACGTCGGCGGGGACGCCGCGACCAGCTGAACGCAATCGACGGAGCAGCCCGGAAGCCGCCGGGTTACATCCGCAGGTAGGAGCCGCCGTTGAAGTCGAGGACTGTGCCGGTGGCGAACTCGGCCTCGGCCGACGCCAGGTACAGAATCGCCGCGGCGACCTCCGACGGATCGGCGACCCGCTCCAGCGGGCTCTCCAGCCGCCGGCGGTCGTAACCGTCGCCGGACAGGTTGACCGCGGCCATGTCCGTCACCGTCCAGCCCGGAGCGATCGCCGTGACCGCGATACCTTCGGGTCCCAACGCCCGGGCCAGCGACTGCGTCAAGGAGACAATCGCCGCCTTCGACGCGCCGTACGCGGGCTGGTTGGGCTCACCGCGGAAGGCACCGCGGGACGACACGTTCACGATCCGCCCGCCGCGCGTCATGTGCTGAACCGCGCACCACGTGACGTTGGCCGGTCCAACGAGATTCACCGCGAGCGTGTCCGTCCACGCCCGCTGCCATTCGGCGTACGTCGTCTCGCGGATCCGGTGCGGGTGGTAGACGCCGGCGTTGTTCACCACGACGTCGATGCCGCCCAGCGCGGATGCCGCGTCCGACACCATGCTCTCGATCGCGGCCGGGTCGGCGAGATCGGCCTGCACCATCAGGTGGCCCGAGCCGGGCAGGTCCTTCACCACCTCCGCGGCGGCCGCACCCGAGGCGCTGTAGTGCACAGCCACCCGGTCACCCGCGGCGGCGAACGCCCGCGCCGTCGCCGCACCGATCCCCCGCGAAGCCCCCGTCACCAGCACTGATCGGTTCACGGAACCGATCCTTTCATCACCGCCCCGGGCGTCACTGCCGAGGGTTGATGTCCCGGCGGTACGACTTACTGGCCCGCGCCCAGTCCTTCTTCGCCTCCGACCGCAGCCGCGCATCCGCACGGCGAGCCATGTACACCGCCTCGCGCTGCAGCTTCACCCAACTCTCGTAGCGCCGGTACGGCAGCGTCCCTTCCTCCAGCGCTACCTGGACCGCACACGAGGGCTCCCGCTGGTGCGAGCAATCCTTGAACTTGCACCGCTCCGCCAGCTCCGTGATGTCAGGGAACGCCGCGGCCAGGCCCTCCCCGCTCTCCTGCAACCCGATGCCCCGCAGCCCAGGCGTATCGATGACGACCCCGCCCGCGGGCAGCACGATCAGCTCACGCCGTACCGAGGTATGCCGCCCCTTGCCGTCCTCACGGATGTCCTGCACGTCCAGCAGTTCCACACCGGCCAGCGCATTCACCAAAGACGACTTACCCGCCCCACTGGACCCCAGCAACGCCAGCGTCGCGTCCCCGTCCAGCAACTCCCGTACGGCGTCCATCCCGGCACCTGTGGTCGCACTGCACACCAGCACGTCCGCACCGGGCGCAGCAGCCGCTACGTCCTCGGCCACCAGCTCGGCGTCACCGACCAGGTCGGCCTTGGTCAGTACGACGACCGGACGCGCACCGCTCTCCCAGGCCAGTGCCATGAACCGCTCGATCCGCACGATGTTCGGCTCCGGCACGAGACCGACGACGATGGCGATCACATCCACGTTCGACGCGAGCACCTGCCCGCGGGACGAGCCGCCGACCTCCGCCCGGACGATCGCCGTACGGCGGGGCAGCACCGACTCGACCGTGATCCGGTCGTCCGGCCAGTACCGCAGGACGACCCAGTCCCCTGTGCACGGGCCGGCCTGAGGATCGGACGCCAGGTCGGCGAGCAGCGCGCCGGACCAGCTGGCGCGCACCGGTCCGTCCTCGGTGAGTACCGTCGCCAGGCCCTTGTCGACCCGGGCGACGCGTCCCGGCACGAGCTCGTCCGGGACGGAGTGCAGGAAGTCGGCCGTGGAACCGTCGAGTCCCAGGGCCTGGAGAGTGGCTGACATGCGGCGAACCTTTCAGAGGGTCCGGCCGCGAGATCAGCTCAGCGGACGGACGGTGTGGGAGGCATCGACCCGTTGGGCCTCTGCGTAGCTCATGGCGGGTGCCTCCCTTCCCAAAGTCCCGGCGGCCCCGAGCTGGGGACCGTGTGTCGCGATGCCGTCAGCGTAGGTCGTCGGTGTCACTCTGCGCACCGGATTTTCCGACCGAGGCAGGACTCCGCGCACCATCACCCTCAACCTGAGCTTCAGCCTCACGCCGTGGGCGAGACTCGGCCCCGGGCGCGGTCTTGCGCGGGTGCTCGGAGAGCTTCTCCACCTTCCGCGCGGCCTCGGTCTCCGGGCGCTCGTCCTCGACGACCGGGGTCAGCGGGTGCCCGTGCCCGTGCTCGTGGTGCGGGTCCGGCTCCGCCTTCATCACCGGCTCGATCTCGTCGTCGCGCGGCGCTTCGTCGTCGGTCGTCGCGGACTGCTTGACCTCGGCAACCTGTGCCTTGTGCGGCCACAGCCGGTCCACGACCGCGTTCAGCGCGGCACCGATCAGTACGGCGATCGCGCTCATGTAGAGCCACATGAGTACGGCGATCGGCGCGGCCAGCGGGCCGTAGATCGACGTACCGCCGACCGTGCTCTGCAGGATCCACCGGAGCACGAAGCTGCCCAGGATCCAGATCGACAGCGCCAGGAACGATCCCGGGAGGTCCGAGACCCACGGCGTACGGACCGGCACCGAGAGGTGGTACAGGGTGTTCAGGAAGCCGGCGGACAGGATGGTGACCACGGGCCAGTACAGCTGGTTCAGGAAGTCCAGCCGGTGCGGCAGGAGCGCGTCGACCGCGTCGGGTCCGGCCAGCACCAGCGGCAGGACGATCACACCGATCACCAGCGCCGCGCAGTACAGCGAGAAGGACAGCGCGCGGGTGCGGACGATGCCGCGCTTGCCGCCCATCCCGTACATGATCGTGATGGTGTCGACGAACACGTTCAGCGCACGGCTGCCGGACCACAGGGCGAGCACGAAACCGATCGAGATGACGTCCGGCCGGCCGCCGTTCAGCACCTGGTTCAGGGTCGGCACGATCACGCTCTGGACCGAGTCGTCGGTCAGGGCCCGGGCCGCGAGCTCCGCGATCTGCTGCTTGATGTCGTTGATCGTCTCGACCTCGAACCACTTGCTCGCGATGTAACCGAGCGAGCCGGCGAGCCCGAAGATCAGTGGCGGCAACGACAGGATCGCGAAGAACGCCCCCTCGGCCGCGAGCCCGGTGACCCGGTAGCGCAGACAGACCCCGACGGTCTGGGTGAGCAGCTTCCAGGTCGTCGCCGGGACCTTGCGAACCCATGCCAATGAGAGGGAGCTCCCACCAGTGGGTCCTGCCCCAGAACGTGCCATACCGCTTACCGTACTGACATGGCGGACCCATTCGCGGTAACGAATCAGGCTCCCCCACTGCGGGGCGTGAACTTCTTCACCCAGGACCAGCCACTGGGTGACGCTCTGCGTCCGTACGCCGGGCTCGCAGGGGACCTCGCCGCCGATCCCGGACTGCGGCGGATCGGCGAGCTCGCGGGGTCCGAGGAGGCCCGCGCGCACGCGCTCCCGGCGAACCAGAACCCACCCGTCCTGCGCACCCACGACCGGTACGGGAACCGTGTCGACGAGGTCGAGTTCCACCCGTCGTGGCACTGGCTGATGGAGCAGGCCGTCGGGTTCGGGCTGCAGGCCGCGCCGTGGACGAGCGACCGGCCCGCACCGCATCTGACCCGGGCCGCCGGGTTCTACCTGTGGTCGCAGGTCGAGCCGGGACACGGTTGCCCGATCTCGATGACGTACGCCGCGGTGCCCGCGCTGCGGGCGGACGAGCGGCTCGCGAAGGAGTGGATCCCGGCGCTGGCGTCGACGCGGTACGACGTACGCCGGTTGCCGGCCGCGGCGAAGGGCGGGGTGCTCGCCGGGATGGGGATGACCGAGAAGCAGGGCGGGTCCGACGTACGGGCGAACCTCACGACGGCGACGCCCGTGGACCGGGACGGCGAGTACGAGCTGAACGGGCACAAGTGGTTCTGCTCCGCGCCGCAGGTCGACGTGTTCCTGGTGCTCGCGCAGGCGCCGGACGGGCTCAGTTGTTTCGTCGTACCGCGGGTGCTTGCCGACGGCAACCGGAACCCGTTCGCCCTGCAACGGCTGAAGGACAAGCTCGGGAACCGGTCGAACGCGTCGTCCGAGGTGGAGTTCCACGGCACGATCGGCTACCGGCTCGGGGACGAGGGCGCCGGGGTGCGGACGATCATCGAGATGGTCGCGGCGACGCGGCTGGACTGTGTCCTCGGGTCCGCCGCTCTCCAGCGTCGCGCTCTGGTGGAAGCGGTCTGGCACACGCGGCATCGGTCGGCGTTCGGTGGGCTGCTGGCCGACAAACCCGCCATGCAGAACGTGCTGGCGGATCTTGCGCTCGAGTCGGAGGCAGCGACGGCCCTGGGGATGCGCTTGGCGGCAGCGGTTGATGCGGCCGTCGGGGGCGGCCCGCAGGCCGCGGTCGGGGGCGATCCGCAGGCGGCGGCGTTCCGGCGGATCGGGTTGCCGCTCGCCAAGTTCTGGGTGTGCAAGCGGACGCCGTTCATGGTCGCGGAGGCCCTCGAGTGCCTGGGCGGCAACGGGTACGTCGAGGAGTCCGGGCTGCCGCTGCTGTACCGGGAGTCGCCGCTGAACTCGATCTGGGAAGGGTCGGGGAACGTGAACGCGCTCGACGTCCTGCGGGCGCTCCGCAGGCCCGAGTCGCTCGATGGCTGGCTGACCGAGATGGCCGCGGTACAGGGTGCCGACGCTCGGATGGACGCCGCGGTGAACGACGTACTGCAAGCGCTTGCTGATGCCGAGAACGCCGAAGCCGGTGCGCGCAGGCTGGCTGCCCAGATGGCCCTGTGCCTGCAGGGTTCGCTGCTGATCCGGCATTCGACGCCGGAGGTTGCGGAGGCGTTCGTCGCGTCACGGTTGGCCGGTGACTGGGGCGGGGTGTTCGGGACGCTCCCGCGGACGACACCGTTCGAGCGGATCGTCGAGCGCGCGATAGGGTGAGGCGTCGCGACTGGCGCGCTGAGGTGGAGAACCACCGGGGAGCGAAACCCGTCGGCACCGTGCGCCTGGGTGCCTTCGACCCACTGCAACCGCAGGAGAGACAACGATGACTCAACCCTTCGACGCCGCCGCCGCGTCGGCCGCGTACAACAACGCGCTGCAGGTGATCGCCTCGGTGGAGCCCACCATCGCGGGCGCGATCAGGGCCGAGCTGGCCGACCAGCGGTCCTCGCTCAAGCTGATCGCCAGCGAGAACTACGCCTCCCCCGCCACCTTGCTGACAATGGGCAACTGGCTGTCGGACAAGTACGCCGAGGGCACCGTGGGGCACCGCTTCTACGCGGGCTGCCAGAACGTCGACACCGTCGAGCAGACCGCCGCCGACCACGCGCGCGAGCTGTTCGGCGCCCCGCACGCGTACGTCCAGCCGCACTCCGGCATCGACGCGAACCTGGTCGCGTTCTGGGCGATCCTGGCGCAGCGGATCGAGTCCCCGGCGCTGGCCGAGGCGGGCGCGAAGCACGTCAACGACCTGTCCGACGAGGACTGGACCAAGCTCCGCAAGGCGCTCGGCGACCAGAAGATGCTCGGGATGTCGCTGGACGCCGGCGGTCACCTGACGCACGGCTTCCGGCCGAACATCTCCGGCAAGATGTTCAACCAGCACTCCTACGGCACCGACCCGGAGACCGGGCTGCTCGACTACGACAAGGTCGCCGCGACCGCCCGCGAGTTCAAGCCGCTGATCCTGATCGCCGGCTACTCGGCGTACCCGCGCAAGGTGAACTTCGCGAAGATGCGCGAGATCGCCGACGAGGTCGGCGCGACGCTGATGGTCGACATGGCGCACTTCGCCGGCCTGGTCGCGGGCAAGGTGTTCACGGACGACTTCGACCCGGTCCCGCACGCGCACGTCACCACGACCACGACCCACAAGTCGCTGCGCGGCCCGCGCGGCGGCATGGTGCTCTGCCAGCCGGAGTACGCCGACGCCGTCGACCGCGGATGCCCGATGGTCCTGGGCGGTCCGCTCAGCCAGACGATGGCCGCGAAGGCGGTCGCGCTGGCCGAGGCGCGGCAGCCCGCGTTCCGTGACTACGCGCAGGCGGTCGCCGACAACGCGGTGACGCTGGCCGAGGGCCTGATGAAGCGTGGCGTGAAGCTCGTGACGGACGGCACCGAGAACCACCTGGTCCTGCTCGACGTGTCGTCGTACGGCATCACCGGCCGGCAGGCCGAGTCGGCGCTGCTCGACGCGGGCATCGTCACGAACCGCAACGCCGTACCGCGGGACCCGAACGGCGCCTGGTACACCTCCGGGGTCCGGATCGGTACGCCGGCGCTCACCACGCGGGGCCTCGGCGCCGACGAGTTCGACCGGGTCGCCGAGCTGATCGTCGACGTGCTGTCCGCGACGACGCCGACCACCACATCCGCGGGCGCGCCGTCGAAGGCGAAGTACGTGCTGGCCGACGGGGTGGCCGACAAGACCAAGGCCGCCTCGGCCGAGCTGCTCGACAAGTTCCCGCTGTACCCGGGCCTCGAGCTCAGCTGATCACACGACAGCGCCCACTTCCCGCGACGGCGGGAAGTGGGCACTCAACTATCAGAAGGTTGTAATAGTTGAGGTAGGGTGCGGGCATGTCCGAGCCCACCCCAGAGGAGATCAGCCGGTTCGTCGAGCGGTTCGCGGGCGTGCTGGCGAACAGCGGCGTACCGACGATGTCGGCCCGGGTGATGGGCGCGATGCTGGTCAGTCCGACCGGGACGATGACGGCGGCCGAGCTCGCCGAGTCATTGAAGATCAGTCAGCCGGCCGTGTCCGGTGCCGTCCGGCAGCTGCTCCAGGTCTCGTTCATCTCCCGCGAGCGGCTGCCCGGATCCCGCAAGGACCACTACCGGATCCGCGAGGACGTGTTCGCCGCGATCCTGGAGCGCCGCAACCTGGCGCTCAGCGAGTGGGAGTCGACCAGCCGCTCCGGTGCGGCCCTGTTCGGCGAGGACTCCCCCGTCGGCCGCCGCCTCACCGAGGCCGCCGACTTCTTCGCCTTCATCCACACCGACATGGAGCAGATGATCAAGAGCTGGCGCGCCGAGCACCCACGCTGACCACCGGCAGCGGGAGTTCGACCGCGAGGCGCCGCGCGACCGCCAAGGCCACTGCGTCCGAGCCGTGCGGTGCGACGACCTGTGCGCCCACCGGCAAGCCGTCCGACAGGCCGGCCGGCACGCTGACGGCGGGATGGCCAGTCACGTTGAACACCCAGCACGGATCCCCGGTGACGATGCTCTGCTCGTGCTGGTCGTAGCCGTGGGCAACAGTCAGCGTGGTCGGTGTCACCAGCGCGTCCACGGTCGCGAACAGGTCGGCCAGCGCGGTGTTGTTGAGATCCCGCACCTGCCGGGCTCGGACGGCCGCGGTCGCGTCCACACCGCGCCCGTTGTCCAGCGCCGACAACACGGACCACGCTTCGTCGGTCGGGGCGAGCTCCAGCGGTACGTCGACCGCCTCGACGCCGGCCTCCGCCAGCCGCTCCCGCAGTACGCGATCGACACCGGGATCCGCGGGACACTGCCCGAGGGTCGAGCGGTACGCCACCCGCCACGGCCGGTCCACGAGCGACGGCACCGGCCAGTGCGGAAGGGCCGTCGGATCGAGGCGATCGGGTCCGCTCGCGATGCTGGTCGCAAGGATCACGTCGTCGAGATCCGCGCCGAGGAGGCCGGCCGTGGTCAGCCCGCCGAGCGGTCGCCCACCCGGCCGAGGGATCCGCCCGTACGTGCCCTTGAACCCGACGATCCCGCAGAACGACGCCGGAATCCGCAACGAGCCGCCGCTGTCGCCACCTGTCGCCAGCGGTACGACGCCCGCTGCCACCGCGGCCGCCCCGCCGGCGGTCGAACCGCCCGGCGAGCGGGTGCTGTCCCATGGATTGCGCGTGTACTCCCGCCCGTTCCACCCGAACGTGAGAGAGACCGCCCCGGCGCGCGCCCGCGTCGACCACCCGATCGGGATCGCACCGGCCGCGGTCAGCCGCGTGAGCAGCGGCGACTCCGGCGGCGTCCGGGACTTGATCAGGAACGGTACCCCGGCCAGCGGCCCGGTCGGCTCCGAGCGGGCCAGTGCCCGCGCACCGTCGGCATCCAGCTCGTCGAGGAAGTGCAGCACCGGGTCCAGGCGCCGCGCGGCGTCGAGGGCCTGTTCGACAACCTCCAGCGCTGTCATGCTTCCCGACCGCACCTGCTCCGCGATCGCGCGAGCAGTCACGATGCGATCCGGGGCGAACACCCGCGCGGGTGTACGCGGCGAAGGACCTCGGTGGTCAGGGCCGGGCAGGTACCGCGTGGGCGAAGAAGTAGACCCGCTGGGCGTCCTCACCTTCGGCGGGGTGGTCGTGGTACTCGCGGACCAGTTCCTCGATCCGCTCACCCAGCTCGACGAGTTGCTCGGGCGTCAATGTGAGCCATCTCTCGGTCGCGTACGCCGCCCGCCCCCAGGCTTCGCCGGACTCGTGCCGGATGTCGAACCACTGGCGCACCTTCGCGACCTGATACGCGAGGTTCGCGTCGTCGGCCGTAGCCGCGACCAACTCGGCCGCCCGATCCCCCTCCGCGTCCGGGATCGACCAGGAGTACTGCGAGGTGTCGCCGATCCGCCACCACCGCTCGCGCCGGGTCTTCGCCAGTTCAGGCGCTTCGACGATCACGCCCGCGGACGCGAGAACCTTCAGGTGATGGCTCACATTGCCGACAAGTTCTCCGGTGGCCCCGGCCAGTCGCGACGCGGTTGCCGGGCCGTCGACGGACAGCAGGTCGATCAGCCGGCGGCGCAGCGGATGGTGGACGGCGGCGAGGACGGACGGCGCCACCGCCCGGCGGTTGGCAGGCGTCATGGACGGCACCGTAGCTTTCACAAGAACTCTTGCACAAGATCTCTTGTGAACGATGATCATGCTCCGAATCAATCTTCACCAGACTGGTAGACATATCCACATCGTGAGATCGGGTCTCAGGATGTAGGAATGGGAGTTGATTTGTCAGGCTCTGGCGCTGACGCTTGTGGACATGCTCGCTGCCCTCTCCACCCACCTCGTAGGTCGGCTCCATGTCGACCTCGGGCGGATGCGCAGCGCCATCTGTTGTCCTTCGATGTTCTGACAGCCACCCTGCCCGGGCCAATGACGGCCCCCTGATCTCCCCCGATCACCGCTGGGTGCGCACCGCGCGGAACGTATCGAACCGACGACGCTTCGATGCCCGCCCTCGGTGAGCACCTGTCACGAGGACAAGGACACGCCCCCGATGACTGCCGGCGTCACCACCCCTGCCCGCAAACCTGCCCGCCCCCGCAAGGGCAAGGGCGAAGGCCAGTGGGCACTCGGATACCGCGAGCCGCTGAACAAGAACGAAGAGAACAAGAAGAACGACGACGGCCTGAACGTCCGGGCCCGGATCGAGAACGTCTACGCGCACCGCGGCTTCGACTCGATCGACCCCGCCGACCTGCGCGGCCGGTTCCGCTGGTGGGGGCTGTACACCCAGCGCAAGCCCGGGATCGACGGCGGCAAGACCGCGACGCTCGAGCCGGAGGAGCTGGACGACCGCTACTTCATGATGCGGGTCCGGATCGAGGGCGGCCAGCTGACCACCGAGCAGCTCCGGGTGATCGCCGAGGTCTCCACGCTGTACGCGCGCGACACCGCGGACATCACCGACCGGCAGAACATCCAGCTGCACTGGATTGCGATCGAGGACGTGCCGGCGATCTGGCAGCGGCTCGAGGCCGTCGGGCTCTACACCACCGAGGCGTGCGGCGACGTACCGCGGGTGGTGATCGCCAGCCCGGTCGCGGGGATCGCGGCGGACGAGATCATCGACCCGACGCCGGCCATCGACGAGATCGTCGACAAGTACATCGGCTCGAACGAGTTCTCCAACCTGCCGCGGAAGTTCAAGACCGCGCTGACCGGTCACCCGTCGCACGACGTCGTACCGGAGGTCAACGACATCGCGTTCGTCGGCGTCGTGCACCCGGAGCACGGCCCGGGCTTCGACCTGTGGGTCGGCGGCGGCCTGTCGACGAACCCGATGCTCGCGCAGCGGCTGGGTACCTGGATCCCGCGCGAGGAGGTCGCCGAGGCCTGGTGGGGCGTGACCAGCATCTTCCGCGACTACGGCTACCGCCGGCTGCGGAACCGGGCCCGCCTGAAGTTCCTGCTCGCCGACTGGGGCGCCGAGAAGTTCCGGGACGTGCTCGAGACGAAGTACCTCAAGCGGAAGCTGATCGACGGCCCGGCTCCCGAGGTCCCCGCCGTCCAGGGTGACCACGTCGGCGTCCACAAGCAGAAGGACGGCAAGTACTTCGTCGGCGTCGCGCCGGTCGTCGGCCGGGTCTCCGGTACGACGCTCGCGAAGGTCGCCGACGTCGTCGCGGCGCACGGGTCGAACCGGATCCGCACCACCCCGCAGCAGAAGCTTCTCGTGCTGGACGTCGAGGAGTCGCAGGTCGACTCGCTGGTCGCCGAGCTGGACAAGCTCGGGTTCCAGGCGAACCCGTCGGGCTGGCGGCGGAACACGATGGCCTGCACCGGCATCGAGTTCTGCAAGCTGGCGATCGTCGAGACCAAGGCGAAGGCCGCGCGGCTGATCGAGGAGCTCGAGGAGCGGATCCCCGAGCTCGACGTACCGATCACGGTGAACCTGAACGGCTGCCCGAACTCCTGCGCCCGGATCCAGACCGCCGACATCGGCCTCAAGGGCCAGCTGGTGATGGGGGCCGACGGCAAGCAGGTGCCGGGCTACCAGGTGCATCTCGGCGGCGGGCTCGGCCTGGACGCCGGCTTCGGCCGGAAGCTCCGCGGTCACAAGGTCGCCGCCGACGACCTCACCGACTACGTCGAGCGTGTCACCCAGAACTACCTGAAGGAGCGCAACGAGGGCGAGCGCTTCGCCCAGTGGGTCACCCGAGCGGACGAGGAGGCACTTCAGTGAGCGAACGAGCTGCACCTCTCTACTGCCCCTACTGCGGGGACGAGGACCTTCGTCCTTCCGAGGAAGGCCATGGCGCGTGGGAGTGCCGGCCGTGTGCGCGGGTGTTCCAGCTGAAGATGATCGGGTTGCGGGTGACGGTGGAATGAGTACGGACTTGAAGACGCTCGCCGAGGAGGCGAACGAACGGCTCGCCGACGCGTCGGCGGTGGAGGTGCTCGCCTGGGCGCGCGAGACCTTCGGTGACGAGCTGGTGGTGACCGCCTCGATGGCCGATGGTGCGCTCCCCCATCTCGCGGCCGAGGCGGCGCCAGGGGTCGACGTACTGTTCCTCGACACCGGCTACCACTTCGCGGAGACGATCGGGACCCGGGACGCGGTGGCGGCGACGTTGCCGATCAACCTCGTCAACGCGCTGCCGAAGCAGACCGTGGCCGAGCAGGACGCGGAGTACGGCGAGAAGCTGTACGCCCGCGACCCGAACAAGTGCTGCGCACTGCGCAAGGTCGAGCCGCTGAACCGGTACCTGTCCGGCTACAAGGCGTGGGTCACCGGCATCCGCCGCGAGGAGGCGCCGACCCGCGCGAACACGCCGGTCGTCGAGTACGACGAGAAGCGCGACATGGTGAAGCTCAACCCGATCGCGCCGTGGACGCAGGAAGACCTGGACCAGTACATCCAGGACAACGGCGTACTCGTGAACCTGCTGCAGTACGACGGGTACCCGTCGATCGGCTGTGAGCCGTGCACGCAGCGCGTCGCGCCGGGCGAGGACCCGCGCAGCGGCCGCTGGGCGGGCACCGGCAAGGTGGAATGCGGGTTGCACACATGACGATCACAGCGACCAACACAGTGACAGAGCTCGATGCTCTGGAAAGCGAATCGATCTTCGTGTTCCGCGAGGTGGCGGCGGAGTTCGAGCGGCCGGTGATCCTGTTCTCCGGTGGCAAGGACTCGATCGTGATGCTGCACCTGGCGCGGAAGGCGTTCGCGCCGGCGGGTGTGCCGTTCACGTTGCTGCACGTCGACACCGGGCACAACTTTCCCGAGGTACTGGCCTATCGCGACTCGGTCGTCGCGGAGCTCGGGCTGCGGCTCGAGGTGGCGAGCGTCGAGGACTACATCGCCGACGGCCGGCTGCGGGAGCGCACCGACGGGACGCGCAACCAGTTGCAGACGATTCCGTTGCTGGACGCGATCAACGCGCACCGGTTCGACGCAGTGTTCGGCGGCGGCCGCCGTGACGAGGAGCGGGCCCGGGCGAAGGAGCGGATCTTCAGTCTGCGGGACGAGTTCGGTCAGTGGGACCCGCGCAACCAGCGGCCGGAGCTGTGGTCTCTGTACAACGGGCGGCACCGGCCGGGTGAGCACGTGCGGGTGTTCCCGCTGTCCAACTGGACCGAGCTGGACGTGTGGCACTACATCGAGCGTGAGCAGATCCCGCTGCCTTCGATCTATTACGCGCACGAGCGGGACGTGTTCGAGCGCGACGGCATGTTGCTTGCCGTCGGCCCCTACTCGCAGCCGCGCGAGGGCGAGACCGTCAGCAGCCGCCAGGTCCGGTACCGGACCGTCGGCGACATGTCCTGCACCGGCGCCGTCGCCTCCACGGCGACGTCGGCGGCCGAGGTCGTGATCGAGGTGGCGGCCAGCGAGATCACCGAACGCGGCGCCACCCGCGCCGACGACCGGGCCAGCGAGGCCGCGATGGAAGACCGCAAGCGAGAGGGGTACTTCTGATGAGCACCCTGTTGCGGCTGGCAACGGCCGGATCGGTGGACGACGGCAAGTCGACGCTGGTCGGGCGGTTGCTGCACGACTGCAAGGCGATCCTCGCCGACCAGATCGCCCACGTGAAGACGGTCTCGGAGGCCCGCGGCGGCGACTTCGACTTCGCACTGCTCACCGACGGCCTGCGGGCCGAGCGCGAGCAGGGCATCACGATCGACGTCGCCTACCGGTACTTCGCCACCGACAAGCGGTCGTTCATCCTGGCCGACTGCCCCGGGCACGTGCAGTACACGCGCAACACCGTGACCGGCGCGTCCACGGCGGACGTGGTGATCATCCTCGTCGACGCACGTCACGGCGTACTCGAGCAGACCCGCCGGCACCTGGCCGTCGCCGGGCTGCTCCGGGTCCCGCACGTCGTCCTCGCGGTGAACAAGATCGACCTGGTCGACTACGACGAGGCCGTGTTCACCAAGATCGCCAAGGACGTCAGCGAGGTCGCCGACCAGCTCGGCATCGCCGACGTCCAGGCCATCCCGGTGTCCGCGCTCGTCGGCGACAACGTCGTCGACCACTCGGCCGCGACCTCCTGGTACGACGGGCCGACGCTGCTGCAGTACCTCGAGAACGCGACCGGACGCACCGACACTTCGAACCAGCCGCTGCGGTTCCCGGTGCAGTACGTGGTCCGGCCGCAGACCGACGACGAGTACCGCGACTACCGCGGCTACACCGGCACCGTCGCCTCCGGCACCGTTGCGGTCGGCGACCCGGTGATCGTGCTGCCCACCGGCCGCCGTACGACGATCGCCGGCATCGACCGCCCCGTGGTCACCCCGACCAGCACCGCGGTCGCCGAACGACCGTCCGCGGTCGCCGGCGAAGCCGTCACGATCCGCCTCGCCGACGACATCGACGTCGCCCGCGGCTCGGTGATCGTCGCCGCCGAGGCCTCCCCCGGCACCCGCCGGGAGCTGGCCGCCACCGTGAGCTGGCTGTCCGACCGGCCACTGACCGTCGGGGCCCGGGTGCTGATCAAGCACACCACGACCACCGCACAGGCGATCGTCACCAAGATCACCGGCGCGCTGGACCTCGACACGCTCGGAGTCATCGACGCCACCGAGCTCCACCTGAACGACATCGGCAAGGTGCAGCTCAAGATCGCCGCGCCGCTGGCCGCCGACCCGTACTCCAGCAACGCCATCACCGGATCGTTCCTGCTGATCGACGCCCACGACGGGTGGACGCTCGCAGCCGGCATGATCGACGACGAAGAAGGGGAACTGCTGTGACTGCTCCAGCGCTCGTGATCCTCGCCCACGGCAGCCGCGACCCGCGCTCGGCCGCCACCGTCCACGCCCTCGTCAAGTGCCTGCGCGACATGCGTGACGACCTGCGGATCGAAGCCTCCTTCCTCGACCACTGCCCGCCCACCCCGTACCAGGTGCTCGGCAAGCTCGCCGCCGAAGGTGTCGAGGAGGTCGTCGTCCTGCCGCTGCTGTTGTCGGCCGCGTACCACGCGAAGATCGACGTCCCCGCGGTCGTCGACGAGGCGCAGAGCCGGTTCCCGAACCTGCGGATCATCGCCTCCGACGTCCTCGGGTACGACGACACGCTGCTCGACGTCCTCGACCGGCGGATGCGCGCCGAACTGAAGGACGGCCGGGTGCGTGAGCTGGACGCGCTGGTACTGGCGTGCGCCGGCTCCAGCGACTCCCACGCCAACGCGAGCGTCACCCGCCTCGCGCGGCTGTGGGGCCAGCGGCACAAGCTCCCGGTGACCGCCGCGTTCGTATGCGCCGCGTCGCCGTCACCCGCCGAGGCCGTCCTCCAGTGGCGCCTGGAGGGTCGCCGCCACGTCGCGGTCGGCTCGCTCTTCCTCGCGCCCGGCGTACTCCCCGACCAAGCCGAGACCACGTCCCGCCGCGCCGGCGCCGTCGCCGTCTCCCGCCCACTCGGCGTCAGCGCCGAGGTGGCCCGCCTGGTCCTCCTCCGCTACGGCGTAGCCGGCCTGGACCTCCTCACCCTCGACCCGGCCCCCCGCCCGGTCGTCGCCCGCCCCCTGCTGGTGCACTCGGCCTGAACCTCCACGCAGGCAGAACCCCCTGCCAAGCCCCTCAAGCGGCCCGTTTTCGGGGGTTCTGCCTGCGTGGCCGTCCATCGCGGACGGCAGCCAACGCCTCAGCGACCCATCCGTCATCCAGCACAACGTCCTCCCAGGAGAAGCGGAGCAGGGTCCAACCGCGCATCGCCAGGTTGACGTAGCGGCGGCAGTCGCGACGCAGCGCCTCACGGGACGCGTGGTAGGCGAACGAATCGGCCTCCAGGACGATGCGCAACTCCGGGTGCCCGAGGTCGACGCGGGCGAAGAAGTCGTCGTCGGCGATCACCAACTGCGGAACGAAGCCACGGCAACCGGCCTCCAGGACGCGCGCCCGCAGTACCGATTCCAAGGCGGACGCCGCCCGCGGGTCGCCCGCCTCGGCCAGCTTGATCCCTCGCGCTCGCCCAGGCCCTCGGACCGCGAACGCCGCGTCGAGTAGTTCGTCGCGCGTCACCAGGCCCTTGCGCAGCGCCGAGTCGACGATCGCCAGAGCCTCGCAGAACGGGAGGGTCCGCGCGCAGTCGAGCAGGGTGCGCACCGGTGTCGTCGCGCCGTCGAACTCGGCTACATCGCCCCAGTGCAGCGTGCACGCCAGCCGCGAGATCCTCCGGCGCTGGTTGCGCCCGACAGTCACGTGGGGCTTGAGCGGAGTCGTGACCACGTCGAGCCCGAGGTGTTCCGCCGCGCTTTCGTGCGACAGCACCCCGCCGTAGGACCGCGCGACGGTCAAGGGTGAGACGTCGAGCGGCAGTGCGTACACGCCCTTGGCGACCCGCTTGATCCGCTCCTCGGCCAGGGCGATCCGCAGGTCCCGCGCGGGCACGTACTCGCGCAGTTGGGCATACGTCGCACTGCCCCCCGACCTTTGCAGGACTTCGACGACGTCGGCCATGGAGCAAGCGTGGCAAGAACCGCCCCCTCCGCGCAGGCGCTATCCACAGGCGTACCCCCACGCAGACAAAACCCCCTGAAACGGCCCCAGGAGCCTCCGAAACCGGGGTTCTGCCTGCGTGGAGATACAACTAGCGTGATATCTTGCTATCTATGGCGAAGGACTCCACGAAGAACATCTTGTTGCGGCTCGATCCCGGGTTGGCGGAGCGGTTGCAGACCGTGGCGTCGGTGGAAGGGCGATCGGTGTCGGACGTGGCGCGGGAGGCGATTGCGGCGCTGGTGGATCAGCGGCGGCAGGATGCGCGGTTCAGCCGGTTGCTCGAGGAGAACCTCACGCGGCACGAGGAGTCGTTGCGCCGGCTGCGTGGAGACGACTGATGCGTTATCTCGGTCGGTACGACGTCCTCGCCGTCGCCGCGCGTGTCCTGCGCTGCGCGTCCGACGACGCGGTACGCCGATCGGATCTCGACGCGATCGACCGCGTCCTGGACGACGTCCGGTCGACGAGCATTCTGGCGGAGGCGGCCGGCGTACTGCTCGCCGGTCTGGTGCGAGCGCGCCCGTTCGACGGCGCGAACCGGGTCGTCGCGGTCGCGGTCGTGCTGCAGTTCGTCGCACTCAATGGGGCCGAACTGCAGCTGGAGCCGGTCGAGGACGTCGACGAGCTACTCGACAAGATCGCGGACGGAGAGGCAGGCCATCAGCTGGCCGCGAGCTTCATCCGCAGCCGTCTCGAACACCGACCGGTCACGGCCGAGGACCTACAGGAACACTTCCAGATCGAGCTGATGCTCCAGCAGGAGGTCCTGACCTTCGGCATCGAGCAGGAGTGGTGGAGGGGGATCCAGATGTACGAACGGTTCAGCGAACAGGCCCGGCAGGTCATCGTCCTGGCCCAGGAGGAGGCGCGCGGCCTCGACCACGTGTACATCGGCACCGAGCACCTCCTGCTCGGCGTGATCACGCTCGGGACGGGCGTCGCCGCGCGGGTCCTGACCGACCTCGGCATCACCGCGCCGGCCGTGCGCGACCTGATCGTGGAGATCATCGGCCGCGGCCAGAGCGGGGCGGCCGCCGGATCGATCCCGTTCACGCCGCGGGCGAAGAGCACCTTCGAGTTCGCCTGGAGCGAGGCCAAGGAGCGCGGCGCGGACCAGGTCGCTCCCGAGCACCTGTTGCTCGGCGTGCTCCATGACGGCGACGGCGTCGGCGGGCAGATCATCACCAAGCTCGCCGAGGACGTCGACCGGGTACGGCGCAAGCTCGATCAGCGGATGGACTGGCGCCGCCGGTCCGAGTCCGTGGTCGCCGAGGTGGTCGCCGAGGAGCAGTCGGCGAGCTGGACGACGTACGGCCGCCGTCATCACCTGATCGCCGAGCTGAACGCCGTCCTGGACGAGAACGAGCGCCTGCACGAGCAGGTCGCGAGCCTCCGCGAACTGCTCCGCCGGCACGGCATTAACCCGGACAGCTGACTAGGTCGCCGCGAGGCGCTTCTTCTCCTTCTCCACGTCGAAGTCCGCGGTGGGCCACTCCGGGTTCAGCTCCTTCAGCGTCTCCAGGAGGATCGTGGTCACGGCCCAGTTCCGGTACCACTTGCGGTCGCCCGGGATGACGTACCACGGCGCGTCCGGTGTGTTGCAGCGCTCGATCGCCGCTTGGTACGCCTCCATGTAGTCCGGCCAGAGCAGCCGCTCGTCGACGTCGCCCGGGTTGTACTTCCAGTGTTTGGTCGGGTCGTCGAGCCGCGCCTGCAGCCGGGCCAGCTGCTCGTCGGGCGAGATGTGCAGGTAGCACTTCACGATCGTCACGCCGCTCGCGGTCAGCTCGGCCTCGAACTCGTTGATCTGGTCGTACCGCCGGCTCCACACGTTCGGTGTGACCAGCTCGCGCACGCGGGCGATCAGCACGTCCTCGTAGTGCGACCGGTCGAAGATGCCGATCAACCCGTGCTCGGGCACAGCCTGCCGGATCCGCCACAGGAACCCGCGGCGCTTCTCGGCCGGCGTCGGCGCCTTGAACGACGTGATCTTCAGGCCCTGCGGATCCATCAGCCCCGCGCCGTGGCGGATCACGCCGCCCTTGCCGGAGGTGTCCATGCCCTGCAGCACGAGCAGGATGCTCCGCTCCCCGCCGCTGCGTCCCTCGGCGAACAGCCGCTCCTGCCAGTCCGACACCTCGGCGCCGAGGTTCTCCAGGGCGAGCTTGCCGTCCTCCTTCGTCCCGTTGAACCCAGCCGTCGCGCGAGTGTCGTACGTCGCCAGATCCACCTCACCGGCCGGGACCCGCAGCAGCTCCCGCAGTCCCCCACCAGCCGTGGGCTCAGTCGCCTTCACGGGCGCCTTCACAGCCGGCTTGTCAGCGGCCTTCTGCCCCTTCTTCTGCTTCGCCATCCGCTCATCCTGCCTCATCGACTGCCGACTTCGGCGGCTTTCCGCCGTCGCCGCACCCACAGGATCAGCTCGACCACGAGGATCAACAACGGGCACACGATGATCCCGGCCGCCATGCCCACCACCAACCCACCGGCCGCAGCCATGCACCCCTGTTCCTCTTCCCCCGTACAGGAGCGCCCGAAGAACCAAGCCGAGAGCAACCCGAAGGTCATCGTCACCGCCGCTATGCCGATCAGGTACGCCGGGATGCGCAACAACCAGGGCTTCGCACCGAGCGCGACCCCCGCCGTCGTGACCAGCAGACACGACAGCAGGAAGACGAACCCCTCGAAGTACATGAGCTCGGCCTCGCTCCCGACCCAGATGAACCGGAAGCTGACGTTCACGACCTGCTCCCAGACGATGAGCAGCGTCAGGACCCCGAGCACGATCCCCAGCCACAGTCGCGCCTTCGGCTCCGGCCAGGCGACGACAACGGCGGCTGCCGCCGGAATCACCATCAGTTTGGCGACGGAGAAGGTCCAGTCCGGACCTCCCCCGTCGGTGAACGAAATGAACCCGCCGGCAGCCAACAGCCCGAGTGTCACCGCCAGTAGCGCCAGGGACGCCGTAAGCCGATTCAGCGCGATCCGCATTCCTTCAGGGAATCATGCGGCGCGGGCCAACGCGATCAGCCGCGACAAGGCCCGCAGGTACTTCTTCCGGTAGCCGCCCTTCAGCATCTGCGCCGAGAACAGCTGGTCCAGCGGCACCCCGCCCGCCAGCAGGGGCAGGTTGCGGTCGTACATGCGGTCCGCGAGCACCACGAGCCGCAACGCGACGTTCTCGTCGGTCAGCGGCCGGATGTCGGTGATCGCCACCGTCTCGACCCCGTCGAGGAGGGCGCCGTACTTGCTCGGATGCAGCTCGGCCAGATGGCGGTGCAGATCGACGAAGTGGTCGCACGACGCGTTCCGGCGTACGGCGGCCTCCTGCTCCACCTTCTCGTCCGGCCACGGGTCCGGCGCGACCGGGAGACCGCGGTGCCGGTAGTCCGGACCGTCCACCCGCCGTACGTCGAAACGCGCCGCCAGCCCCTGGATCTCGCGGAGGAAGTCGACCGCCTGGAACCGGCCCTCGCCGAGCTTGTCCGGCAACGTGTTCGAGGTGGCCGCGAACTCGACGCCGGCGTCGACGAGCTGACCGAGCAGGCGCGAGATCAGCATCGTGTCACCGGGATCGTCCAGCTCGAATTCGTCGACGCAGATCAGCCGGTACGACGACAACGCCTCGACCGCCGTCCGCAGTCCGAGCGCGCCGACGAGGTTCGTGAGCTCGACGAACGTGCAGTACATCTTCGGGCCGGACGCCTCGTGCCACAGCGACGCGAGGAGGTGGGTCTTGCCGACGCCGAAACCGCCGTCGAGGTAAATCCCAGGTTTGCCCGGAGCCGCACGCGCGGGACGCAACCGAGCCCAGAACGAGGGTGTCGGCCTGGGAGTCGCGAGCCGGGCGGCGCGCGCCGTCAGCACGGCCAGCGCCTCGGCCTGCGACGGCTCGTCCGGATCCGGGCGGTACGTACCGAACCGGACGTCGGCGAACCGCGGCGGCGGAACGCACTCGGACAGCAGCCGATCCGGACTCACCTCCGGCCGCCGTTCACTCAACCGCACCACCATGGCCCCGACCCTACAAGCCGCTCACCATAGGCTTCCGCCCATGACCAACAACTGGCTCCGCCCCCTCGGTTCCACCGGCCTCACCGTCTCCGCCGTCTGCGCCGGCGGCAGCGGCATCGCCGGCATGCCCGCAGTCTTCGGGTACGACGTCACGACACAGGAAGCGGTCGACCTGGTACTGCGGGTCTTCGACAGCCCGCTCACCTGGATCGACACCTCCAACGGGTACGGCGACGGCGCCGGCGAGACCCGGATCGGTCAGGCGATCCGCGAGTACGGCGGACTGCCCGAAGGGTTCCTCGTCGCGACGAAGGTCGACGCTCGCGGCCGTGACTACTCCGGGGCGCGCGTCCGGGCGAGTGTTGCCGAGAGCAAGGAACGGCTGGGTCTGGACGACCTGCCGCTGGTCTACCTGCACGACCCCGAGGCGCACGAGTTCGAGTACATGCGCGACGCCGTGGACACACTGATGCAGTTGCGGGCCGACGGCGAGATCGGGCATGTCGGTCTGGCGGGCGGCAACACCCGCGAGCTGTCGCGGTACCTCGACCTCGGCGGGTTCGAAGTACTGCTCGTCCACAACCGGTGGAGCCTGGTCGACCACTCCGCCGGACGGATCTTCGAGCGGGCCCGCGCCGAGGGCATCGCGGTCGTGAACGCGGCGATCTACGGCGGCGGGATCCTCGCGAACCCGGCCGGCGCGACGAAGTACGCGTACCGCGAGGCGCCGGCTGAGCTTCTGCAGACCGTGGCGGAGATGGACGCCGCGTGCCGCGAGTACGGCCTCGACCTCGCGACCGCCGCGCTCCGGCACTCGCTGGACGACCCGGGCATCGCCGGGACCGTGGTCGGGATCAGCAAGCCGGCCCGCGTCGACACACTGCTCGCTGCCCGGGATGCGGACCTGCCGGACGAGCTGCTTAACCGGTTAGGTAACCTGCTCCCGGACAGGCGGTACTGGGTCGAGAAGGAGACGACGTGACGAACGGCTTCCCGAGCGGGTTCACCTGGGGTGCGGCGACCGCGTCGTACCAGGTCGAGGGCGCGGTCGCGTCGGACGGACGCGGCCCCAGCATCTGGGACACCTTCGCGCACACGCCCGGGCGGATCGCCGACGGCACGAACGGTGACGTGGCCGACGACCACTACCACCGGTTCGCCGAGGACATCCGGCTGCTGGCCGACCTCGGACTGAACGCGTACCGGTTCTCGATCGCGTGGCCGCGGATCGTGCCGACCGGCTCGGGCGCGGTCAACCCGGCAGGCCTCGACTTCTACCGACGGCTCGCCGAGACGTGCCTCGAGAACGGCGTCACGCCGTACGCGACGCTCTACCACTGGGACCTGCCGCAGCCGCTCGAGGACGCCGGCGGCTGGCTGGTCCGCGACACCGCTGAGCGGTTCCGCGACTACGCCGCCGTCACCCACGACGCACTGTCCGACGTGATCAAGCACTGGATGACGCTGAACGAGCCGTGGTGTTCCGCGTTCCTCGGGTACGGCAGCGGGGAGCACGCACCGGGCCGGACCGTGGGGACCGAGGCGTTGAAGGCCGTGCACCACCTGCTGCTCGGCCACGGTCTGGCGCTGGACGCGATCCGCTCCGACGGTGCGGCGTACGGTATCGCCCTCAACCCGGCGCCGATCCACGCCGCCAGCGACTCCCCCGCCGACCGCGACGCCGCGCGCCGGATCGACGGGCTGCGGAACCGGCTCTTCCTGGAGCCGTTGCTCACCGGGCGGTATCCGGCGGACGTCCTGGAGGACACCGGGACGACCGCCTGGTTCGCCGAGCGGGAGGCCGATCTTCCGCTGATCGGGGCGCCGCTCGACTTCGTCGGTGTCAACTACTACTGCCCGACCACCGTGGCCGCTCCGGACGGCCTGATCTCGGCGCCCGGCACGTCGAGCCAGCCGGGCAGTGAGAACGTCGTTGCCGTCGACACCGGTCTCCCGGAGACGCAGATGGGCTGGCCGATCCAGGCGTCCGGCCTGCGCGACATCCTGGTCACGATCAACAAGCTCGCGCCCGAGCTGCCGTTGTACGTGACCGAGAACGGGTCGGCGTACCCGGACGTCGTGACCGCGGACGGAACCGTCGAGGACGACGAGCGGCTCGACTACCTGCGGCGACATGTTGCCGTGTGCAAGGACCTGGTGAGCGAAGGGTTCCCGCTGAAGGGGTACTTCGCGTGGTCGCTGCTCGACAACTTCGAGTGGGCCTGGGGGCACAGCCGCCGCTTCGGCATCGTGTACGTCGACTACGCGACACAGGAACGCATCGTGAAGAAGAGCGCCCGCTGGCTGCGGGACTTCCTCGCTTGACCTCAAGTCTTGTTGAGGTTCTAGCGTTGCGGTGTGAAAGCGATCAGATTGCATGCGTTCGGGCCGGCGGAGAACCTCGTGTACGAGGAGGTGCCGGACCCGGCTCCTGACAGTGGCATGGTGCTTCTGGACGTGGAGGCGGCCGGGGTTCATCTCGTCGACACCATGATCCGGGCGGGTACGAACGACAAGAGCCCGATCCCGGTGCCGGAGCTGCCGACGATCCCGGGACGCGAGGTCGCGGGCCGGGTGAGCGCGGTCGGGCCGGACGTGGACCCGTCGTGGGTCGGCAAGCGGGTCGTGGTGCACCTGGGGATGGTGCCGGGCGGGTACGCCGAACGCGCGGTGGCGAAGGTCGAGTCGCTGTACGAGTTGCCGGACCACGTCGACGCCGCCCAGGCCGTCGCGGCGATCGGCACCGGTCGGACGACGGCCGGGATCCTCCGGCAGGCGCACCTCACCGCGGACGACGTCGTCCTGATCACCGCCGCGGCGGGCGGGATCGGCAGCTACCTCGTCCAGGCGGCGCGCAACGCCGGCGCGGTCGCGATCGGCCTGGCGGGCGGTCCGGAGAAGGTCGAAACGGTCCGCTCACTCGGTGCGCAGTACGCGATCGACTACCGCAACCCGGACTGGGCGACCGAGCTCAAGCAGGACCTCGGCGACCAGGAGGTCACTGTCCTCTTCGACGGAGTAGGCGGACCCAACGGCCAGCAAGCCTTCAACCTGCTCGGCACGGGCGGCCGAGCCCTCATGTTCGGCTGGTCCGGCGGCGGACCCATCGAGTTCACCCACGAAGACCTGATGACGCGCGGCCTCACCGCGGGCTGGGCCATCGGCGCCAAACTGACCCGCCAACTCCGCACCCTGGAGGCCGCCGCCCTCGAGGAAACCATCACCGGCCGCTGGAAGGCCCTCACCACAACCTTCCCCCTGTCCGAAGCAGCCACCGCGCACCGGGCCCTGGAAACCCGCGCCACCACCGGCAAGGTCGTCCTCGTCCCGTGACCCTCAGGAGTTGCGGGGGGCATACATGATGACGGCTACGCCGAGGAGGCAGATGGTGGCGCCGATGATGTCCCAGCGGTCGGGGTGGAAGCGGTCTACGAGGATGCCCCAGGTGAGGGAGCCGGCTACGAAGATTCCGCCGTACGCGGCGAGGATGCGGCCGAAGTGGGGGTCGGGCTGGAAGGTGGCGACGAAGCCGTAGGCGCCGAGGGCAACTATTCCGCCGGCGATCCAGAGCAGGCCGCGGTGTTCGCGCCAGCCCTGCCAGATCAGCCACGCTCCCCCGATCTCCGCCAGCGCCGCCAGCACGAACAGCGCGACGGACCTCAGGACCGTCACTGAGCGATCTCCGTGAACGGCAGCGGGCAGTTCGGGTCGCCGGCGCAGGTCTCCAGGTCGTCGCAACCGGCCACGATTCCGGCGCGCAGGGTGTCGGCGATGACGTTCAGGTCGGCGATCTTGGCTTCCACGTCCGCCAGTTTCTCGCGTGCCCGTGCCTGCAGCCCGACGCCCTCGCCGCGCGCGTGCCGATGTCTCGCGGTGTCGAGCAGCTCGGCGATCTCGGTGAGCGTGAAGCCGAGACGCTGGGCCGCCTTGATCACGCGGAGCGTCGTCACGGCGTCGTCCGGGTACACGCGATGCCCGCCGAGAGTCCGCGACGGCTCCTCGAGCAGGCCGCGGCGTTCGTAGTACCGCAGGGTCTGCAGGTTCACCCCGGCGGCGGCCGCGAGTTCGCTCGATCTCATCGCGGGAGTCGTCCGGCCAGGCCGTCGAGTACTGCGGTCTGCGTCGGCGGGACCGTCACGCGCAGGTACAGCTCGCTCGTACCGGTCAGCGTGAAGGTGAAGAACGAGCAGCACTCGGTCTCACGGGCGGTGAGGTCCTCGACCGTCGTCCGCGACTCCGGGTTCAGCGTGAGGTCGAGCGTCCGCGCGTCCACGCGGTCGGCGCGCCGCAGATGCCGCGCGAACAGTCCGTCGAATTCGGCTTCGCGGAACGGGCGCTCCGCGGTGGGTAGCGTGCAGGCTTCCGGGGCCCAGGTTTCGTCCATGGATCGACGGTAAACCTGTACCAAAGTACCGGATGCAACTACTCCGGCTGATCCATCCACGTCAGGGAGAAGCGGACCGCGCCGAAGGCGACCCGGTCCCCCGGCCGAGCAGGTTCCGGGTCCAGGTGACGAGGCGCGGTTCGGTGCGTGGGAGGTCGCGGAGTATGTCGTCCAGCTCGCCGCGGGTCCGGGCGCGGAGCACGACGTTCATGCGGCGGACGAACGTGTCGTGGGACAGCCGGCCGGAGCCGGCGCCGTCCCGCAGTACGGCGAGGGCACGGTCCCGCTCCGCGTCCGACGGACGCGTCCTCTCCACCGGAACCGAGGTCATGGCGGCATTGTCCGGGCACCCCGGTCCGGTGTCCACCACAGGGCCGTGACAACGAGCTTCCTGGTGACTGTCGGCGGCGTGGGACAGAATGACGGGATGCGACTGCCTGTGATGCCACCGGTCAAGCCGATGCTCGCCAAGCCGGTGAAGGAGATTCCCCTGGGGGCGATGTCCTACGAGCCGAAGTGGGACGGGTTCCGGTCGATCATCTTCCGCGACGGCGACGAGGTGGAGATCGGCAGCCGCAACGAGAAGCCCATGACGCGGTACTTCCCCGAGCTGGTCGAGGCGGTGAAGGCGAACCTGCCGGAGCGCTGCGCGATCGACGGCGAGATCATCGTCATCGGCGAGTCCGGCGACCGGCTCGACTTCGAGGTCCTGCAACAGCGCATCCACCCGGCCGCGAGCCGGGTGAACATGCTGTCCGAGAAGACCCCGGCCCGGTTCGTCGCGTTCGACCTGCTGGCGCTCGGCGACGACGACTACACCGAGCGCCCGTTCAGCGAGCGTCGTACGGCGCTTCTCGACGCCCTCGCGGACGTGAAGCCGCCGATCCACGTCACGCCCGCGACCGCGGACCACGAGGTCGCCGCGCGGTGGTTCGAGCAGTTCGAGGGCGCCGGCCTGGACGGCCTGATCGCGAAGCCGACCGACGGGCCGTACCAGCCGGACAAGCGGGTGATGTTCAAGGTCAAGCCGGAGCGTACGGCGGACTGCGTCGTCGCCGGGTACCGCCTGCACAAGAGCGGCCCGGACCGCGTCGGCTCACTGCTCCTCGGCCTCTACAACGAGGACGGCACGCTGGCCAGCGTCGGCGTGATCGGCGCCTTCCCGCTCGAGCGGCGCAAGGAGCTGTTCCAGGAGATGCAGCCGCTCGTCACCACCTTCGACGACCACCCATGGGCGTGGGCGAAGCAGGAGGAGGGCGTCCGTACGCCGCGCAACGCGGAGGGCAGCCGCTGGCAGGCCGGCAAGGACCTGTCCTTCGTGCCGCTGCGACCGGAGCTGGTCGTCGAGGTCCGGTACGACCACATGGAAGGCATCCGTTTCCGCCACACCGCGCAGTTCGTCCGCTGGCGTCCGGACCGCACGCCGGAGTCCTGCACGTACGAGCAGCTGGAGGAGCCGGTGAAGTTCGACCTCGCCGACGTACTCTCCAGCGCCCAGCGCTGATGCTCTACGACCTGTACGCACGTCGCCTCCGCCACCAGCTCCGCGGCCTGCCGAAGCCGCAGCACGTCGCGATCGTGATGGACGGCAACCGCCGCTGGGCCCGCGGCGCCGGGTACGACGACGTACGGATCGGTCACCGTTTCGGGGCGAAGCACCTCGAGCAGTTCCTGCAGTGGAGCGCGGACGCCGGCATCACCTGCGTCACCGCCTGGGTAGCGTCGGCCGACAACCTGCGCAAGCGGGACTCGTCCGAGGTCGGCTACCTGATGGAGCTGACCGAGAGTGTGCTCGCGGATCACGTACGTCGCGACCACCGCTGGCGGCTGCACGTCGCCGGGCAGCTCGATCTGTTGCCCGATTCAACGGCTCGCGCGTTGAAGGACGCGGTCGAGCTCAGCCGGGACCGGGACGCCGGTGACCTGACGCTCGCGATCGGCTACTCCGGGCGCCTCGAAGTCCTCGACGCCGTACGCTCCGTGCTCGACGAGGCGGCTGCCGAGGGGCGGTCGCTCGAGGACGTCGCTGACGGGCTGACCGAGGAGGACATCGGCCGGCACCTGTACGTTCCCGGCCTTCCGGACCCGGACCTCGTCATCCGGACGAGCGGCGAACTGCGCATGTCGGACTTCCTGCTCTGGCAGGCGACGCGCTCGGAGATCGAGTTCTGCGACCTCTACTGGCCCGCGTTCCGCGAGGTCGACCTGCTCCGGGCACTGCGAACGTACGGACAGCGGAGACTGCAACGATCCAGTTGAACACTTTTGCGCCGGACCGGGGCACTATGGAGGCATACCGACTGGTAAGCACCGGAGGTGGCACGATGTACGACGTCGTACTGCTCGTCGAACAGGAACTGTCCGAACCCGACGCGAAACGCGTCGTCGAACTGCACCAGGACATGCCCGAGCCGGTCAAGTACCACGTGCTCGTGCCGTGCCACAACGCCGAGGCCGGCGTCGAGGCCTCGATCAGCGCGCTCGGTACGGCGGACCTCTACGGCCCCGGGCTCGCGGGTCAGCGGCAGGACCTCGCGGAGGCACAGAAGGCCATGGACACGGAGGCCAAGGGCTGCAGCGGCCGCAGCGTGCAACGGCTGCGTGACCTCGGGCAGAGCGCCGAGGGCGGCATCTCCCACGACCGGCCGATCGACGCCCTGGTGGCGACTGTCGAGGCCGTCCACGGTCAGGAGGTCATCATCCTGACCCGGCCGCACGTGGTGGCGGAGTTCTTCCACCTCGATTGGACGAACTCGGCCCGCCGGCACCTCGGCGTACCCGTCCTGCACCTGCTGGAGCACGACTCGCAGCGCGCCTCGTCAGTGCGGGAGTAGCACCGCGTAGGTGACGCCGGCCGCGAGGCCGGCGATCAGCAGCGACAGCGTCGTCCGGACCGCGCGCTCGCCGGTCCGGCCGTAGTGCCGACCGTCCTCGGAGTGGTACGCCGCCTTGAAACCGGCGTACCCGGCCGCCAGAACCAGCCCCAACTTGATCATCAGACACCTGCCGCTGTGCCGGATTCGGTGAACTGCGTGTGGTAGAGATCAGCGTACTCGCCGCCCGCGGCGAGCAGTTGCTCGTGCGTGCCGCGTTCGACGATGTTGCCGTGGTCGACCACCAGGATCTGGTCCGCGTTCCGCACCGTCGACAGCCGGTGCGCGATCACCAGCGACGTACGGCCCTCCAGCGCCGTGTCCAGCGCCCGCTGCACGGCGACCTCGGACTCCGAGTCCAGGTGCGCGGTCGCCTCGTCGAGTACGACGATCCTCGGCGCCTTCAGCAACAACCGGGCGATCGCGAGACGTTGCCGCTCGCCACCGGACAGCCGGTGACCGCGGTCGCCGACCACGGTGTCGAGTCCGTCGGGCAGCTCCGACACCAGCTCCCAGATCTGCGCGGCCCGCAGCGCCGACACCATCTCGTCCTCGGTGGCGCCGGGCTTCGCGTACAGCAGGTTGGCGCGGATCGAGTCGTGGAACATGTGCGCGTCCTGCGTCACGTACCCGATCGTGTCGTGCAACGACTGCAACGTCACCTCCCGTACGTCGTGACCGCCGACGCGAACCGCTCCGCCGGTGACGTCGTACAACCGCGCGACCAGGTTCGTGATCGTCGTCTTACCGGCGCCCGAGGTCCCGACCAGCGCGACCATCTGACCGGGCTGGACGACGAAACTCACGTCCTCGAGAACCTGCGCGGACGCCCGCTTGTCGAGGATGGCGACCGACTCGAGGCTGGCCAGTGAGACCTGCTCGGCCGTCGGGTACGCGAACGCGACATGCTCGAACTCGACACTCGCGGCGTCCTCGGGCAGATCACGCGCGTCGTCGGCGTCCTTGATCATCGGCTCCAGATCGAGCACCTCGAAGACCCGCTCGAACGACACGAGCGCGGTCATCACGTCGACGCGGACGTTGGAGAGCGCGGTCAGCGGACCGTAGAGCCGGCCGAGTAGAGCGACGAGGGCGAGCAGCGTCCCGATGGTCAGCGTCTCGCGGACGGCCAGGTTGCCGCCGACGCCGTACACCAAGGCCGTCGCCAGCGCGGCGACCAGGGTCAGCGCGGTGAAGAACACCCGCCCGAGCATCGCGATCCGGATCCCCAGGTCGCGGACGCGCCCGGCCCGTTCGCCGAAGTCGCGGTTCTCCAGGGAGGGGTGGCCGAAGAGCGTGACCAGCAGCGCTCCCCCGACACTGAACCGCTCGGTCATCGCCGTGGACATCTCGGCGTTCAGGTTCATCTGCTCGCGCGTCATCGCCGCCAGCCGGCGGCCCAGGATGCGGGCGGGGACCAGGAAGATCGGCAGCAGCAGGATCGCGACGAGGGTCAGTTGCCAGCTCAGCGCGAGCATCGCGCCGACGACCAGGATCAGGCTGATGACGTTCGAGACCACGCCGGACAGCGTCGAGGTGAAGGCCTGCTGGGCGCCGATCACGTCGTTGTTGAGACGCGACACGAGCGCGCCCGTCTGGGTGCGGGTGAAGAACGCCACCGGCATCTGCTGCACGTGGGCGAACACCCTGGTGCGCAGGTCGAAGATCAGCCCTTCACCGATCCGCGCCGAGAACCAGCGCTGCACCAGACCGAGGACCGCCTCGACGACCGCGAGCAACGCGACCACCAGCGCGAGCGCGGTAACAAGACCCGCGTTCCCCTTGGAGATCCCGTCGTCGACGATCTTCCTGAACAGCAGCGGCGACGCGATCACCAGGAACGCGGACACGACCACCAGCACCAGGAACGCCGTGATGTACCAGCGGAACGGCCGCGCGAACCGGACGATCCGCCGCAGCGTCCCTTTCGCGAGCTTCTGCCCGACGACGGACGCGTCCTGGCGCCGCCAGCCCATCGCACCCATTCCGGGCATACCGCCGCGCATCATCGGTCCGGACATCCGGCTCCTCCCTGTCGTGAACCTTCATAACACTCGAGGTCGTTCCACGCTTCCCGCAACCCTTGGTTGCGCATTCGTCCGAGCTGGCCTACAGTCATATGCAACCAAAGGTTGCGAAAGGACGAGTGGGCATGAGCAGGAGCATCGAGCGGGAGATTCGGATCGAGGCCGCGCCGGAGGTGGTCTACGAGGTGATCAGCACCCCGGAGCACCTGCGCGCGTGGTGGCCGGACGACGCTGAGCTCGAGGCGGTTCCGGGCGCGACCGGGACAGTCGGCTTCCGGCAGGCGGAGGGGACGAAGGTCGTGGCGGTCACCGTGGTCGAGGCCGAGCCCCCGCGGCGGTTCGCGTTCCGCTGGGACTACGACGGCGAGGTCGCCACCGCGGAGAACTCGCTGCTCGTCACGTTCGACCTGGTCCCGGTCGACGGCGGCACGCTGCTCCGGTTCGCCGAGACCGGGTACGACGAGGCCGCCAAGTCGGACGCAGTACTCGCCGACCACACGAGCGGCTGGGACTACTTCCTGCCCCGCATCGCGCCGTACGTCGACAAGCTGGCGCAGCGGCCGTGATCGACGACGAGCTCTGGTCGGCGATCGGCGACCCGACTCGGCGGCGCATGCTCGACCTCCTGCTGGCGGACGGCGGCGGTACGGCGACCGGTCTCAGCGATCGGCTGCCCGTCACCCGGCAGGCGGTCGCGAAACACCTCGGCGTCCTCGACCGGGCCGGACTCGTGCACTCCACGCCGTCCGGACGGGAACGCCGCTACACCGTGGACGAGGTCCAGCTCGCCCGCGCCATCAATCAACTCGCCGACGTCACCCAAGCCTGGGACCGCCGGCTCCAGCGCATCCAGCGGATCGCCGAGGCGATCGAACAACGTAAAGGACAACAGCAATGAACGACATCCTGCACAGGGTCGGCATCACCGCGTCCACCAAGGACGTGTACGCCGCCCTCACCACCATTGACGGACTGGCCGGCTGGTGGACCAAGGACACGACGGGCGACCCCGACGGCGTCATCAAGTTCCGTTTCGCGGCCGCGGGCGGCGACGGGTTCGACATGAAGGTCCTGGAGACGGCACCGGGCGAGCTCGTCCGCTGGGAGGTCGTCGACGGTCCCGAGGAGTGGATCGGGACGCACATCCGCTTCGACCTCTCGCAGACCGACGAGTGGGCCATCGTCCTGTTCAAGCACGAGGGCTGGAAGGAGCCCGTCGAGTTCATGCACCACTGCAGCACCAAGTGGGCGAGCTTCCTGCTGAGTCTCAAGAAGTACGTCGAAACCGGCGCGGGCGACCCGTCGCCGAACGACGTGGTGATCAGCAACTGGCCCTAGGGCGTGTGTCCCGACGCCCTAGCCGAACGCGGCCAGGAGCTCCTTCAAACGGCGCTCCTGCGCCTCCCGCTCGGCCTTGAGCTGGTCGTCGTACGAGCGGTCCGCGGCACCGAGGAGCAACGCCTTGGTCTCGCGGATCGCTCCAGGCAGCGGGCCGAGCAGTGCGTCGGACAGATCCTTCACCGTCGCCTCCAGCTCGTCCGCCGGTACGACGATGTTCGCGAGCCCGAGCTCCTTCGCCTCCGCGGCCTCGACCCAGCGCGTGGTCGCGCAGATCTCCAGCGCCCGCGAGTACCCGATCAGCTCGACGAGCGGCTTCGTACCGCCGAGGTCCGGGACCAGACCGAGGGCCGGCTCGCGCATGCTGAACCTGGCGTCCGGCGTCACGACCCTGAGGTCACAGGCCAGCGCCAGCTGGAAGCCGGCGCCGACCGCATGGCCCTGCACCGCGGCGATGCTGACGATCTCCGGCCGTCGCAGCCACGAGAAGCCGGACTGGAACCGCGCGATCAGCTCCAGGACCTCGTCGGTCGGCTTGGAGCCGAGGCTGAGCAACGGCTCCTGCCCCAGATCGTTCTCCCCCATGATCAGCCGCCGGTCGAGTCCGGCCGAGAACGACGGCCCCTCCCCCGACACGATCACCACGCGGACGTCGTCCGGCAACGCCGTACCGAAGTCCGCCAGGGCGCCCCACATCGCGGGCGTCTGCGCGTTGCGTACCTCCGGACGGTCGAGCACCACCCGCGCGACCGGTCCGTCCACCGTCAACCGCAGTCCGAGATCCGTCATACGCCGGATATTACTCGGAAGTAATCAGGCGAGCGAGACCAGGTCGGCGTACTCGTTCGACCAGAGGTCCTCGACGCCGTCCGGGAGCAGGACGACGCGTTCGGGCTCGAGGGCCTCGACGGCGCCCTCGTCGTGGGTGACCAGAACGATCGCGCCGGTGTAGGAACGGATCGCGTTCAGCACCTCGGCGCGGGAAGCGGGGTCGAGGTTGTTGGTCGGCTCGTCCAGGAGCAGGACGTTCGCCGCGGACACGACCAGGGTGGCCAGGGCGAGCCGGGTCTTCTCACCGCCGGACAGCACGCTCGCGGGCTTGTCGGCGTCGTCACCGGTGAACAGGAACGAGCCGAGCACGCTGCGGGCCTGGGTCTCGTTCAGGTCCGGGGCGGCGGACTTCATGTTCTCCAGGACCGTCCGGTTCACGTCGAGGGTCTCGTGCTCCTGGGCGTAGTACCCGAGCTTGAGGCCGTGGCCGTCGATCACCTCACCCGTGTCGGCCTTCTCGATCCCGCCGAGGATCCGCAGCAGGGTGGTCTTGCCGGCGCCGTTCAGCCCGAGCACGACGACCCGGGAGCCCTTGTCGATCGCGAGGTCGACGTCGGTGAAGATCTCCAGCGAGCCGTACGACTTGGACAGCTCGCGCGCCATCAGCGGCGTCTTCCCGCACGGCGCCGGCGTCGGGAAGGCGATCTTCGCGACGCGATCCGACTGGCGCTCGTCCTCGAGCGAGGCCATCAGCTGCTCGGCGCGCCGGAGCATCTGCTGCGCGGCGGTCGCCTTGGTCGCCTTGGCGCGCATCTTGTTCGCCTGGTCGACCAGCTGGGTCGCCTTCTTCTCCGCGTTCGCGCGCTCGCGCTTGCGGCGGCGTTCGTCGGTCTCGCGCTGGGTCAGGTACGCCTTCCAGCCGACGTTGTAGATGTCGATCTCGGCGCGGTTCGCGTCCAGGTGGAAGACCCGCGTGACGGTCTCCTCGAGCAGGTTCACGTCGTGGCTGATCATGATCACGCCACCGGCGTACGACTTGAGGAAGTCCCGCAGCCAGATGATCGAGTCGGCGTCGAGGTGGTTGGTCGGCTCGTCGAGCAGCAGCGTCTCGGCCTGGGCGAACAGGATCCGGGCCAGCTCGACCCGGCGCCGCTGACCGCCGGACAGGGTCGCCAGCGGCTGGCCGAGGACGCGGTCCGGGAGGCCGAGGTTGGCCGCGATCCGGGCGGCCTCGGACTCGGCGGCGTACCCGCCGGCGGCGTGCAGGTCCGCCTCGGCGCGCTCGTACCGCCGCATGCCCTTGGCGCGGGTCTTCTCGTCCGCGCTGGCCATCGACTTCTCCGCGCTGCGCAACCGCCGTACGACGTCGTCGAGGCCGCGAGCGGACAGGATCCGGTCCCGGGCCAGTACCTCGAGATCACCGGTGCGGGGGTCCTGCGGCAGGTAGCCGATCTGACCCGAGGAGGTCACCGTGCCGCTGGCCGGCAGGCCCTCACCGGCGAGGATCTTGGTCAGCGTCGTCTTGCCGGCGCCGTTGCGGCCGACCAGCCCGACCTTGTCGCCGGGGCCGACCCGGAAGGATGCGGGCGCGAGCAGCTGACGGGCACCGACGCGAACCTCGAGATGGGAGACAGTGATCATCGGGGGTCGCAGGCGTCCTTACGCTGGGCTACAGACTGACAAGGCGGTGTCACGGGCACGCCGAATTTCCCCGCACTGAGGTCTAGTGTATGTGGCATGAAATTCAATCCGGATGCGGATCTCGATACCAGTGGTATCGAGGACACCCGCGGTAGTGGCGGCGGCGGCCGCGGTGGGTTGCCGGGCGGGATGATCCCGGTCGGCGGCGGCATCGGCGGCATCATCCTGCTGATCGTGATCGTGCTGCTGACCGGCGGCCTGCCAGGCGGAGGTGGCAGCGACGAACCGGTCACGCAGAACACGGCCCCGGGCAACCTGAGCTCCTGCAAGAAGGGCACCGACCTGCAGTCGAACTCGGACTGCCGGTTCGTCTTCTACCAGAACTCGATCGAGAGCTTCTGGGCCGCGGAGCTCCCGCGCCGCGGGAAGAAGTACACCCGGGCGCCGATGCGGGTCTTCGAGGGCTCCGTGAACACCGGCTGCGGCCCGGCGACCAGCGCGGTCGGACCGTTCTACTGCCCGCCGGACATGCGGGTGTACCTCGAGCTCGGGTTCTTCGACACCCTCGAGCGCGACCTCGGCGCCCGCGGCGGCGAGTTCGCCGAGGCGTACGTCGTGGCGCACGAGTACGGCCACCACGTCCAGAACCTGTACGGCATCCTCGACCGGATCAAGTCCCGCAACGGCCCCACGTCCGACGCGGTCCGCTCCGAACTCCAGGCCGACTGCCTCGCCGGCATCTGGACCAACCACGCCACCACGGTCCCCGGCAAGAACGGCAAACCGCTGATCACCGAGCTCAGTCAGGACGACATCGAACGCGGTCTCGACGCGGCGGCAGCGGTCGGCGACGACCGCATCCAGGAGAAGACCCAGGGCCAGGTCGACCCGGAGAGCTTCAGCCACGGCACGGCCGAACAACGCATGCGCTGGTTCACCAAGGGCAAGGACTCCGGCGACATGACCGCCTGCGACACCTGGTCCGCCCGCTCACTCTGACCCCACCCGGCCGTCGGGATGGAAGCCGGAGCACAGCAGGTCGAGTGTCTCGATCGAGTCGGTCGCGTCGGCGTACCCGTGTTGTTCGATGACGTGCCAGTTCTCGCCGATGCCGAAGGGCGCGGGACGCAGGCGGATGCGCCACGAGAGGTGGAGCCGTCCGCCGATCTCGCCCACGGTCGCGTCCACGAGCTCGAAGTCGTCGGCGCTGCCGAACCATGACCTGAACGTGTCGGTGACCCTCTCGGGTCCCTCGCAGTGGCTTGGGCCGGGAGGCAGCAGCGCTCGGAAGCGAACGGCCGGCCCCAGCGTGGTGGCCATCCTCTCGTAGTCGCGGGTGGCGAGCGTCTCGAGGAAGATGCCGCCGACCGACCACCGGACCGGCGGGCTGCCTTCCGGCGTTCGGGGATCAGACTTCGTTCGGGTGCCAGACAAGGTGTCCTCCAGGCTGATGGTCGTGCTGCCGACGGTAGGGAGGATCGACACCGTGGTCGTCGGGGGTTCACCTGACAAATCAGCGAAACCATCAACTGCGGGAGCAGGCTCGTACTCTGTGACCGTGGAAGAGGGCGAACGGGACTCGGGGCTCCGGCTGACGGAGCTGCTTGCTGCGTTCTCGCTGGCCACGGACCTGGGAATGGGTCAGCCGATGGAGCATGTGCTCCGGTCGTGGGCCATCGCGACGCGTCTGGGCGATCACCTCGACGTCGACCCGGAGGAACGCGCGGCGCTGTACTACGTCGCCACGCTCGCCTGGGTCGGGTGCGTGGCGGACACGCCCGAGGTCGCCACGTGGTTCGGGGACGACATCGCCTTCCGGAGCGACAGCTACCAGGTCGACTTCGCCGGGTTGCCCTTGTTGGGGTTCATGCTCCGCCACGTCGGGACCGGCAGCCCGGCACTCCAACGGCTCCGGCTGTCCGCCAATCTTGTGGTCACCGGAGGCAAGGGAATTCAGCTGGGCCTGATGTCGCACTGCCTGACGACGGCTCAGATGGCCGAGCGTCTCGGCCTGGGCGCAGGTGTCTGCGGCGCGTTGCAGCAGATGTTCACGCGGTGGGACGGCCAGGGTGTTCCCAACGATGTCGGTGGCGACGCGATCGCGTTCTCGATGCGCCTGTTCCACCTCGCTGACACCGTCGAGGTGTTCCACCGCGCCGAAGGGGTCGACGCCGCAGTTGCGGTGGCCCGTGCCCGCCGCGGCACGCATTTCGACCCGACGGTCGTCGACGCCTTCTGCGCGCTGGCTCCTGAGGTGCTCGGTGACACGGCGACCGAGCCCGACTGGAACGTCGTCCTTGCCCAGGAACCCGCCCTGCAGACACGCCTCACCGAACGTGAGCTCGACGCGGCGCTCGAAGCGATGGCGGACTTCACCGACCTCCGATCGCCATCGCGGGCGGGTCACTCGCGTGCGGTCGCCGATCTCGTCGCCCGAGCGGCGGCCGACATCGGTCTCGCACGGCCGGCAGTCGTGGCTCTGCGACGCGCCGGGCTCCTGCACGACATCGGCCTGCACGGGATACCGGCGACGATCCTCGACAAGCCGGGGCCCCTGTCGGCGTCTGAGTCCGAGCGCCTGCGGATGCACACCTACTACACCGAGCGGATGCTGAGCCGCCCGCCGGCTCTCGCCCGGATCGGCGCCGTCGCGTCACTGGCCCAGGAGCGATGCGACGGCTCGGGGTACCACCGGGGTCTGTCCGGCCCCGCCATCGGTGTCAGCGGACGGCTGCTCGCCGCGGCCTGCGCCTACCGTGCCATGACCGAGCCCCGCTCGTACCGTCCGGCGATGACTGCGAAGCAAGCCGCAGCCGAACTTCACGCCGAGGTTCGGGCGGGCAGGCTCGATGTGGACGCCGTCGAGGCTGTGCTCGCAGCGGCCGGACAGCGCCAGGGCAGGCGGCGTGCCGGACCAGCCGGGCTCACTCCCCGGGAGATCGAGGTGCTCCAGCTCATCGCACGGGGTGCATCCACGCGGCGAGTCGCCCAGGGCCTCCACATCACCTCGAAGACAGCCGAAACCCACATCGAGCGGATCTACGCCAAGACCGGCGCCTCCACCCGCTCGACGGTCACGTTGTTCGCCATGAAGAACGGGCTCCTCGACAGTTTCGAACCGCTCGATCCGTAGGGAAAACCCCCGACGACACCCGCCCTCAGCGCTCCGTAGCGTCGTCCCCGAGGCGTCGAAAGACATCGCGCCGGTGAACGCTCCACGGAGAAAGAGGCATTCCATGACCGCGAAGGCAGTGATCAGCTTGACCACGGGGCTCGAGGACGCGGAGAAGGTCACGGTGGCGTTCCTGGTCGCCGTCGGCGCCGCCGAGACCGGCCGGGCCACGCTCATGTTCATGACGAAAGAAGCCGTGCGCCTCGCCGTCGACGGCGTCGCGGTCGGTGTCGCCTGCGACGGCTGCCCGCCGCTGCCCGACCTGATGAAGCGGTACGAGGCAGCCGGCGGCCGCTACTACGTCTGCCCCATCTGCTTCGACGCCAAGAAACTCGACAGAGCGGATCTGATCCCCGGAGCCGAGGTACAGGGGACCATCCCGATGTGGCAATGGATCGGCGATGAGGGCGCGACAACCTTCAGCTACTGACCGCTCAGGGCGTAGACCGCTGTTCTGTTGTTCGTCAGGCGACCTGGGCGGGGCGGTGGTAGCCGGGGAGGAGCTCGTCGACGAGGGCGTCGGTCTCCGCCTCGGGGCCGCGCGGGCCGCCGTGCCTGGTGAGGGCGGCGTACATCTGGCCGGCCACGTTGGTGACGTCCGCGGTGGTGCCGAAGTGAGCCGCCAGGCGGAGGGTGGCTCGCCACAGCTCCTCCGAGGCCGGCGAGAAGCTCAGGCCGGTCTGGAGCGCCGTACGCGCCGTGTTGCCGTCGTTGTGGCTGAGGGCCGCCTCGGCGAGCCGCAGTGCGGCGTCGACGACAGCCTCGGCCATCCGGCGCTCGATGCCGGACGCGGCCAGCCACGAGTAGCGGCCACCGGGCAGGTTCGACCAGGCGGGACCGTGGACCAGGCTGAGCGCCGTCGACAGCGGACCGCGCGGGTCGTCGACCATCGACGCCTGCTTGGCCAGCGTGCGGAACACGTCCCAGTCGACCCGTACGACGCTGCGGTTCAGCATCCAGCGGCCCGACTCGTCGGCGTACATCGCGTCCACGCCCACCCAGCGCCGGGTGTGCTCGAGCGCGGCGTCGCGCAGCTCCTGGCTGATGCCGCGCGGCCAGATCGCACCGGCGAGCACGTTCGGGTGGACGCCGTAGTCCTGGCTGGCCAGGAACGCGATGATCTCCGTCGAGAGCGCGACCCGGCCCTCGTCGATGGTCCCGCGCGCGTCGACCTCGACCGGGCCGAGCAGGTCGACCTCGACCGGGGCCGGCTGGCTCAGGTCGGTGGTCGAGAACTCGTACGCCGGCATGTCCTGCTCGGAGCGGCGCTTGTCGCGGGCGTCCGCCTCGGCCGCGTCGAACAGCGCGACCAGGTCGGCGAACTGCTCCGGGTTGACGCTGTGCGCGTCCACCTCGAGGCCGAGCAGCCGGCAGACGGCCTGGTTCTTCTCGTCCACGACGAACCGCCACGGCGAGTTCATCACGTCGCCGACCACGACGACCGCGATGCTGCGCTTGGCGTCCGCTGCCAGCCGGTTCAGCTGGTCCTGCTCCTGCGGCGACGGCGGCGCGGACAGGAAGATGATCTCCGCGCCCCACAGCGCCGCGTCCGGATGCGACATCCGGGCCTCGGCCACCGAGCCGACGTTCCGCCGCTGGCAGGCCTGGACCTGCGCCTCGGTACGGCGGGCCACCTCGGCCATCGCGTCGTCGAGGCGGACCCAGTAGCTCAGCCGGTTCGGCGCCAGCGAGGACAGGTCGTCACCGAACCCGACCATGCTGATGTGCGCGCCCTCGGACCACAGGTTCGTCGCCAACTCGACCGCAAGCGAGCCCACCACGTCGCGGGACGCGTTGTTCACGCCGCCGAAGGCGACGATCCCGTTGGCGGTGTCGAGGTCGATCAGGACGGTCGCGCCGTCCGCGTTCTGGCCGACGGTCACCAGCGTCGGGTACGGCGCCGGCGCGTTGACCGCACCGTTCGGGGCGTAGGCGCGGCGCAGCGTCCAGCGCGTGCCCTCGGCAATCGCCTGCCACGGACCGGGCGGCGCGGGCTGCGCCTCGTACGGGTCGAGCACCAGCGTGAGCGCCCGGTCGGTCACCAGCGCGGCGACCACCTTCGGCATCGGCCGCCCGAGCTGGGTCATGTCCGAGCCCAGCTTGCGCAGCGCGTTGTCCACGAACTGCGCGGTCGGGACGTCGGACGCCAGCCGCAGGCCGACCTCGGTCTGCCGGTGACCGGCGGCCTTCGGCCCGGGGCCCTGCGCCCAGCCGCGGCGCCGCTTCAGCGCCAGCGCCAAGCCGGCCGCGAGCACCGTCGCACCGAAGCCGAAGATGCCGGCCTCCTGCAGACCGATGCCGCTGCCGTCGGACGCGACCGGGGTCGCCTCCGGCACCTGCGTACCGCCGCCGGCCGGTTCGCCGTGCTGGGTCTGCCCGGTCCCCGGAGCGTGCGGCTCGACGGTGACGCTGGGCTCCCCCGGCTTGGCGGTCTTCGCGCCCGGATCGTTCTTCCCGTTGCCGATCGTGACCGTCGACCCCGGCTCGACACCTTGCTCCGAGAAACGGCTCGGGGCGCCGGGCTTCGACTCGGGCGTCGTCCGGGTCTCGGTCCGGTTCTCGACGGTGGTCTTCGGCTTGGCCGTGGTCTTGGTCTCGACCGTGGGCTTCGAGCTGACCGTCTTGGTCGTGGTCTTGGTGTTGTCGCCGATGCTGACCCGGACCGTGTGCACACCCGGGCCCTTGGCGTCGGCCGGCAGCCGCACCTGCCAGCCCGGCAGGATCAGGTCGGGGTTGTTCAGCCGGCGGCCGTCGGGCTGCAACTTGTTCTTGTTGAGCTCGTAGATCTCCTTGTACCGCCGGCCCTCGCCCAGGTACCGCTCGGCGATGTCCCACAGGCAGTCGTAGTTCCGGCCCTGCGGCGGGCGGACCTCGGTGTACTTGACGACCTGACCCTTGTGGTCGCTGTTCGTCCGTACGCCGGTGGTCTCCTTCTTCTGGCTGCCGGTCAGGATCGTGCTCGCGGCCTCGGTCTGGCGGAACTGCGACGTCGCGGACTGCTCGTCGCCGTGCCGCACGCTCACCGCGGTCGGCGCGGCCGGGCCGCTGGTCGTGACCGCGCTCGCGACCGGCAGGCTGACACCGGCGCCGGCGGCGATCAGGACGACGGTGCTGATCAGCCGGCGGGCGAGCGCCTGGGATCCGCCGCCCAGCGGGACCCGTGGCGACAGGCCGTGGCCGCGGATCTCGGCGACCGCTTCCGCGATCAGGCAGACCACGAAGTGCAGCCAGGCGACCCAGATGAAGAACGCGATGATGCCGAGCACCGTCTCGATGCTCAGCTCGCTGAACAGCATGTTCCGGGTCGGCATCTGGTCCGGCCACGGCGTACCGAAGAACCGCAGCAGCACGTACGGCACACCGCCGACGATCGCGAGGATCGCGAGCAGCGCGACGAAGCCCTTCAGCCGGTCCGCACCGGGACTGCTCGACCGCCGCTGCGGCAACCTCGCCGCGCGCACGGGCTCATTCGTCCTTACCATCGCTCCTCCATACCCCCACCATCAGCCACCGATCGCCTGAGCTTCCTGCACAGGCAACCGCTGCACCGCTGTCACGTTCGCGCGCCCGATCGGGTGCCACCCGCCGGCGTCCTTGCCGATCCAGTACGAGACCTCCCACGTGATGGTCAGCTTGACGGTGTACATCCCGTCCGGCTGATTCGCACTCGACCGCTTGTAGATGTGCTTGCACGGGTTGATCTGGTTGAACGGATCCTTCGTCTGGTCATACCCGTCCGGGTCGTCCACCGGCGTGATCCCTGTCGGGCACTTGAACGGCGCGGAGCCGTCGCCGGGGTCGACGGTCAACTGCACGACCATGCCGCGCATCGTCAGGTTGTGCTTCGGATCGAAGTACCCGCTGGTCAGCTCCTCCGGCGTGTACTTCTTGCCGTCACTCTTGACGGCCATCGAACTGTCAGGCGTCAACGTGAAGTAGGCCGGGACGTTCACGCGCGGCGTGTACGTCGGCATGATCTGGAGCGCCGGAGGCGGATACGTGCTCTTGAACGGCCACCAGAACTGCTCCATGTAGTCCGGGAACGGGCACTGCTCGCGCTCCTCCGCGTTGACCGCGACGTACGCTCGCTCCAGATGCGCGTCGGGACCACCGTTGTAGCTGTCCAGCGTGTAGTCGGTGATGGTGATCCGCAGGACCCATTCCTTGCCGTCCGGCGCCTTGGGCAGTCGGATCCCCTCCGGGATCTCGAAGTCACGGCACGGGACGAACGGCCGGCCGTCGAGTCGCTCACGCCAAGTCGGCGGCGCCTGCCCGCCGGTGTAGGCCATGCCGGAACTGCAGTACGCGCCGAAGCCGACCGAATTCACGTACATGCTGCAGACCTTGTTACCGCTGTGAATGGTCTCGGCGCTGGCCGTCGTTGCTGGGACGGACACGAGAAGTGCGAGTACCGCGCTCAGAGCGAGCAGCGTGCGGCCTACCCGGTTGTGCATCCTCACTCCCCAGACTCGTCTACGCGCAGATTATCTTCGACCAGGGGCATCATGCCCGTTGCTCTGTGCCCCGTCACCTCTTCGCAACCTGAAATCGACACTTCCGATCTAGGCCGGATAGCGCACTCCCGCGCAGTTCACGCCTTTGCTCGTGGCCAGGCGGTACGGCATCCAGCCGAGCCCGGTCTTGATCATCTCGATGACCTCCGGAGACCCCTTCGGGGCCACGACTGTCCACGTCCGCGACTTCGGGTCCCAGTACTGCGTGGTCTGTGAGCGACAGGTCTGCACCGCCACGGTGTTGTCCGGTGTGCTCCGCGCACCGACGACCACGACACTGCCCGGCGGCTTCATCACCCAGCCGTTGCGCTGGGCATCCAGAATCGCCTGCGACACGTCCGCGTAGAAGAACGACGGGAACTGCTTCTTGAGGATTGTGTCGTCCTTTGTCACGAGGGCCTGGAAGTACAGCGGGTAGCTGGTCACGAGGCCTTGGACGGCGGGGTTGGACGCGAAGTTCCCGGGTTGGACGATGACCTGTTTCGCGGCGGGCGCGGTCGGCTTCGCGGTGGTGGCCGGTTGGGTCGGCGCGCTGCTGGTCCGGCTCGGTTCCGCGGTCGGGGTGGTCGAGGCCGTCGTACCTGAGTCGCCGCCGCCGACGGGGACCGGGCGGCCGCCGTCGGTCGAGTCCTTGCCGCAGGCACTCAGCAGCAGCACGCCGATCAGCGCGGCGGCGGGGAGGGCAAACCTACGCACGAACACTTTCCTCCGGTCTTAGCGCTCAGTGGGCGAAGTCGTGGGCCCCGACGGGCTGTCGGTCGGCGGTGTGCCGGACGGGTCCGGGGTGGGTGTCGGGGTCACGTTCGGCGTGCAGGTCCGCGGGAACGGGAACGGCGACAGCGTCCAGATCGGTGTCGGCGAGCCGACCGTCCAGGTCGGGCACGGCAGGTCGATCGTCGGCGGCTGCGCGGTGGTGATCGGCGCGCCGGGATCGTCGGTGGTCGAGTTCACCACGATCGGCGGGATGGTCGGGCTGTCGTCGGCCTTGGTGACGCCCTGCTCGGCGTGCGCCTGGCCGGTGCCGACCGCCTTCAGCGACTGCTTGCCGATCAGGCCGAGGAACGTCGTCTTGTTGGCGATGTCGACCTGGATGGCGACTTCCTTCTCGGTCAGCGTGGTCGGTCCGCACCCCGTCACGGACGGGTCGTTGGACTGCAACTGACCGCAGAACCCCGCGATCGCGGTCGCCGCCTTCGTGGTGTCGATCTTCGCCTCGGCGACGTTCAGCTGGATCGCGGCGGCGCCGACCCGCGCCGCCTCCTGGGCGTAGCTGACGGCCCGGGACCGCGCACCCAGCTGCCGGCCGCCGTCGATCACCAGGCCGGCCAGGGTGAAGATCATCACCGCGAGGATCGCGACCGCCGGGCTCAGCGCGCCGCGGGCGAACCGCCGGTGGTTGCGCGGCGCATCGATCCGCAGGAACTCGACGAGCCGGGACCGGTAGCGCTCAGGAGCCGTCACCGCGCACCCCCCGGTACGGGTCGATCGAAGACGTGAAGCGCTTGGTGATCTTGGTGTCGCCGCCCAGCCCGAGCAGGCCCAGGTCGCGGTAGTTGATCGTGCACGTGACCTCGACCGACAACGGCGTACCGGCGGCGAAGCCGGTCGTGATCGAGCCGGACGCGGAGTCCTTGCAGGACTTCACCGCCTGGCTCATCGTGCCGGTGACGGCGTCGTCGACCCGCCCCTGGGCCTCCTGCATCGATCGCGACTGGCTGGCGGCGCGGGCGCCGTCGCGGGCCGCGCTCTCCAGCAGCGACGACGTCTGGAAGTACCGTCCGCAGGCCAGCAGGAACATGAACAGCGCGAGCAGCACAGGCGCGAGGATCACCATCTCCAGCGCCATCGTGCCCCGCTCGCGGCGGTGCCGCCCGCGGGTCCCCAGCACCCTGCGCATCGTCCTCACACTCACTTGTCGGCGTCGAACTGCTCGATCGGGCCGGTGGCGGTCCGGCTCACCTTCAGCTTCAGTCCGGGCACCAGCGAGACGGTGTCACCGGTGACCGTGAACGAGACCATGCCTTCCGGGCTGTTGTACGACGGGAACGGGACGTCGGTGTTCTGCAGCGTCGTACCGCCCAACTGCTGGGCGTAGGACTGGATGTCCGACCGCACCTTCTCCCCCACAGCCGTGGTGTAGACCGGCGGCTGCACCAGCCGCAGCCGGGACACGCCCTCCTGCGCCGCGTTCAGCGCGACGGACCGCCCGTACAGCCAGAGAGCGGTCTGGATGGAGACGAAGATCAGCGCGAGGATCGACGGCGCGAGGATGGCCAGCTCGAGTGTGCTGACGCCTCGCTCCGACCGTCTCCGCCCCTTTCTCCACGCCGCCCTCCGCGGCGCGCGCCGCCGTACCACGGTGGACGTCAGCCCTGGTCGATCTCGGCGGTGCGCTTGGTGATCACCCGCTTGACGACCACGCCGATCGCCAGCGCGGCGGCGACCAGGATCGCCGAGATGATCGCCCATTCCAGCGCGGAGGCGCCCAGCTCGGTCTGTCCCGCCCGTGCCCGGGCACGCTGGGCCTGGGCCCGTGCCACCGCATAGCCGGCCATGGCCCGCCAGAACATCAACTCCGAGGTCATCCGCATGCCTTCCGTGTCGTGAGGCCGAAGCAGGCCTCAGTATGCCGTGTTCGACGGACAACTCCGCCCAACGGATCCATGCTCGTACCCCCTAGCTTCCGAGGATCGCCGCGCCGGCCGGGAAGGCCAGGAACAGGAAGAACGCCGCGATCATCACGAGCTGGGCGACCAACATCGACTGGGATCGCTCACCCGCCTTGCCTTCGACGTCGGCGAGCTCCTTGCGCCGCAGCGACGCCGCCCGGGCGAGCAGCGACGAGCGGATCTTCGCGCCCTCGTCACCGGCCAGCGCGAGCGCCGAGGCCAGGTCGCGCAGTTCCTCGACGCCGAGGTCCTCGCCGAGCCGCGCCATCGCGTCCCACGGCGTGATGCCGATCAGCCGCGCGTTGGCCAGCGCCTGCCGGATCCGGGCCATCGCCCAGTGGTCGCCGATCGTCGACGCGGTCATCAGCGCCTCCGGCAGACCGCGGCCGCCCGCGAGGTTCATCGCGACCAGGTCCAGGAAGCTGCCGACCACGTGCCGGAAGTCCCGGCGCCGCTTCTCCGCCTCCTGCCGCAGCGCCAGGTCGGGCAGGAAGAACGCCAGCGCCATGAACGCCAGCGTCACGATCGCCGGGGTCGCTCCCGGCGCGGCGAGCCCGATCGCGGAGAACAGGAACAGCACCAGCGGGATGAAGACCAGCGCACCGAGCGCGAAGAACACCTTGGTCGCGAGCATCGCGGCGAACGGCTGGTTCATCACCGCGAGGTCGCGGCGGAGCTTGCCGAACGCCCAGCCCCGCGCGTTCGCCTCCGCCTCCAGCCGCCGGCCGAGCGTCTCCCGAGCCCGGTCCACGCCGCCCAGCACGCGCTCGCCCGCGGCGCTGGTGGTGGCGCCGCTGGTGTACCCGCCGCGGCCTGCGTCGATCCGCGCGATCGTGGACAGCACGTTGGCCCGCGGCTTGATGAACATCCGGACCAGCACGTACACGCCGAGCCCGGCGATACCGCCGGTGATGAAGGCCCACGTCATCCGTTCACCACCTCCATCCGCTCGTCACCGGGACGGTTCAGGTGCTGGTCCTTCCGGACGCCGATCAGGAACCGCTCCGGGACCTCGATCTTCGCCAGCCGCCGCAGCCACAGCAGGCCCAACGCGTAGAGCGCGATCACCACGGCCAGCACGACCTGGCCGATGAAGCTCGTGTACGGCGCCATGTACGTCGGGTTGAACAGCACGAGCCCAGCCGCCATCAGCAGCGTGATCGCGACGACCACCTGCACGCTGCGCCGGGTGGACCGGCGTTCCGCCGCGACCTTCCGCCGTACGTCGAGCTCCTCGCGGGCCGAGTCGGCGAGCGCACTGAGGACCTCGCGCAGACCCGGTCCACGCAGCCGGGCGTTCAGCACCAGGGCCGCGACGATCAGGTCGGCCGACGGGTCGTCGAGGTCGTCGGCGAACCGCATCAGGGCCGACGGCAACGGTTCGCGGATCCGCAGCCGGTCGACCAGCAGGTTCAGGCCGGGCTTGATCGCCGGCGCCGCGTTCACCGCGGTGGCCGGGATCGCCTGTTCCAGGCCGACCGCGCCGGCGATGGTGTCACGCAGCGCCTCGGTCCAGGTGGCCAGGGCGTCCAGGCGGTCGATCGCCCGGCGCTCCTCACCGGTGCCGCCGAAGAAGCGGTCCGCCATCCCGGCGAGCAGGCCGAGCGCGACCGCGAGCACCAGCCAGCGGGTCACCACCAGCACCAGCAGGCCGACACCGATGCCGACGCCCAGCCGCACCATGTTCTTGCGGTTCTCGGCGCTGCGGTTGCGGAACAGCGACGGCGTCTCGTCCTTCGGCTCGGTGCCGCGGATCGCGACGATCAGCAGCAGCACCGCACCACCGACCACCGCACCGCACAGCAGCGCCAGCAACGTCCGGTCGTTCATCGCATCACGCCCAGGTCCCGTGTACGAGCGGCTGGTACCCGAAGTGCTCGAGTTCGTCCATGCACGCGATCGGCGCGTGCGCCGCGGCGCGGCCGTCCGGTCCGGGCGCGAACACCTCGCCGGACAGCACCCGTCCGTCCCAGCCGGTGACCTCCCGGATGCTCTCGACGTACCGGCTCAGGCCGCCGCCGCGGACGTAGTCGTTGTGCTTGCGGACGAACACCACGAAGTCCAGGGCGCCCGCGATCAGCATCTGGGTGGCGTCCATCGGGAGCCGTTCCATCGCCTGGATCGCGTAGGTGCTGATCCGGTTGAACACTTCCATCGAGCTGTTCGAGTGGATCGTCGACAGCGAGCCGTCGTTACCCTGGCTCATCGCGTTCAGCATCGTGACGATCTCGTCGCCGAGCACCTCACCGACGATCACCCGCGAGGGGTTCATGCGCAGCGAGCGGCGGACCAGGTCGGCCATCGTGACCTCGCCGACGCCTTCGGAGTTCGGCAGCCGCTCCTCGAACGCGACGACGTTCGGGTGCAGGTCCTTGAACTCCCCCAGCCCGAGCTCGAGCGAGCGCTCGACGGTGATCAGCCGCTCGTGCGGCTGGATCTCGTTGGCCAGCGCGCGCAGCAGCGTGGTCTTCCCGGAGTTCGTCGCGCCCGCGATCATGATGTTCTTGCGCGCCGCGACCGCCGCCCGCAGGAACGAGCCGACGTCCTCGCTCATGGTCCCGTTGACCACCAGGTCCTTCAGGAACACCTTGCCCAGCCGGGCGCGGCGGATCGAGACCGCGGGACGGGCGGTCACGCCCATCACCGCCGACAGCCGCGAGCCGTCCGGCAGCCGGAGGTCCAGCTGCGGGTTCGCCGAGTCGAACGGGCGGCTGGTCAGGCCGGCGTGGGCCGCGAGCACCTGGATCAGCTCGACCAGTTCGTCGTCGCTCTCGGCCACCGGTCCCGGGGTCTCCTCGCGACCGTCGCCGTACTGCACGAAGACCTGGTCGTACCCGTTGATGTCGATGTTCTCGACCTCGGGGTCGTCGATCAGCGGCTGCAGCCGGCCGACGCCGAACAGCGCGGAGTGGATCGCACCGGCGATCTGCGCGTCGTCGTCCGGCGTCGGCGGCGTCCGCCCCTCGGCCAGCTCGTACCGCGCGTGGTCCTCCAGCACCTGCACGATCAGCGACCGCGCGTACTCCCGCTCGTCCTCCGCGCTCATCGGAGGTACGCCGTTCACCTGGTCACGGCGGCGCTGCTCGTTCAGCCGTTCGGCGACCTGCGCCCGCAGCCGCCGCACGAGTTCCTGATCGGCGCTCACTGGTAATCACCCGGTGGCGGCGGGAATGCGGCGTTCGCCATGTCGAAGTCCTGCGGCGGCGGCGCCGCGACCAGCGCGGCCATCTCCGCCGTGATGACGCTGGCGGACCGGATCAGCTGGGTCTTGTCGAGGCGGCCGTGACCGCGACCGTCGAAGAACGCGGCGCCGGCCGGGTCGTACGCCAGGTGCCAGCGGTGCCGCACCGGAAGGGACATCGCGTCCAGCACGGTCCAGACCTGCTTCACCCCGTCCCGCTGCTTCGGATCGGCGACCACGACAACACCGAGCTGGGCGTCGACATGGTGCACGAGCGTCGACAGCCGCTCCCGCAGGTGCGCCACGGACGAGCCGGTCGCAGAACACACCAGTACGACGAGACGCGCGGACTGGATGACGGGCAGCTGCGGCGACGCGGCTCCGATCCGCCCGCAGTCGGCCAGGACGTCGCCGTGCTGCATCTGGTTGAACGAGATGCCGAGCGGGTGCCACAGTCCGCCCATACCGCCCACCTGTTCCGGCGAGCGAACACCGAGCAGTACGTCGAGACCGCCGTCGAGCTGCTGGCTGTGCGCGAGGATCACCTCGTCGCCCAGGCCCTTACGGCTCGCGGCGGCGAGGCTGACCAGTCCACGGTCGGAGTTCAGCGGCGCACCGCCCTGCCCGGTCATCCGGATCGCGACGTCGCTACCGGCCGGGTCGCACTCGGCCAGCAGCACCTGCCGCGGCCAGAGCGCACCGAAGACGAGGCTCGCCGTGGTCACGCCGGGCGAGCCCTTCGCGCTCGCCAGTGCAACCAGTGCCATCAGTTGCCCCCGCCGGTGCGTGAGACCTCGGGCTTCATCCCGGGCGACAGCTTCACCAGGACAAGCGTCTTCGCCGCCGCGGCGGCCGCGACCGGGTTGACCTTGTCCGCGGGGATCAGGATCGTCACGTTCAGCGAGCTGTTCGCACTCGTCTTGCTGTCGGTGATCGCACCGGCGCTCGACGTCACCTCGGCAGCACTGACCAGCGGCGTCGCGGCACCTTCCTGGTTCGCACTCGGGACGCGGATGACCGTGACGATGTCGCCGACCTTCAGCCCGTCCGACGGCGCGCGGCCGGCCTCGAGACTGACACCCACCAGCGCGCCGCCGGTCGGGATCGGCGGCTGCCCGTCCGGGGTGAAGTTGGCCGGCGTGACGAACTGGTCCTTGTACAGCCAGCTGGTGGTGTACCGGCCGACGTACTTCTCCGCCTCGGACCACGGGATCAGGCCGCCGGTGGCACCGGCGAGGTCACCGCGGGAGAAGTCCTTCTCCTCGATCTTGTGCCCGGGCGGCAGTGACTCGGCGGAGATCGCCACGAAGTCGGACCGGTTGCCGCTGTTCAGCGCGATCAGGGCCGATCCGGCCGCGCCGAGGAGGATCAGGATGACCGCCAGCGCGGCCAGTGCCGGCCGCCGTTCCCGGCCGCTGGGGAGGCGGGCCGGGCTGCCACCGGCCGACCGGGCCGCGGCCCGGGACCCTTGGGAAGAACTACGTGTGGAGGACGAGAGACTCACCCGCATACCGTAATGGCACCGAGGTGCCAAACGCGCCAGCGGCCCGGAGACACGTCCGGTGCGTTTACCGTGCCGCCACCTGTTCGACTTCGCCCGGCTGGAGCAGCTGGTTGAAAGTGCCCGGACCGCCGTACAACTGGTCTAGATAGGCATACATCGCCCGCAGGCACAGTCCGATCTCCCGCTCCCAGCCCGGCCGGGCCTCCAGCCAGGTCACCAGGTCCCGCCCCTCGGCCAGCGTGACCGCGGCGTTCACCGGCTGGACCAACCGGTCCGAATCCGGGTCCGGCTCGACCCGCGGGCCGCGGACCTCCCGGACCGCGGTCGTCAACGCCGTGAGTTCGTCGCCCGTGTAGAAGTAGTCGAACCCGTGCCGCCCACGCTGCCGATCGCTCCCGTGCAACTGGTCGAGGTAGTCGCACAGCGCGAGGAAGAGCTCGATCCCGTCGTACTCCGGTCCGTCACCGGCGTGGTGCCGCAGTTGGGCCACCGTGCTGCGCGCTTCGGGGATGTTCCACGCCGAGTCACCGAACTTCTCCCACATGAAAAGGATCCTAGGTGGACCTTTCAGGGTAAATCGTTAACAGTCCGGGTGAATCGAGTAGCTGGCGAGTAACCGTTTGTTTGCTAGATTCCGGAACCAGAGGGTCCTGGTGACAACTGGTGAGCACCCGGGCACCGACAGAACGGGGTGATTCGGCTGACCACAACGACGTTGTCGGCGGCGAACGCGACGGTTCGTGCGCGCTGGGCCATCGGATACGCCCTCGGGATCCTGCACCCGTCGGCGGTCCCGCTCCGTGACGGCCGGGTCCGGCTCGGCCGTCACGACGACCTGCTGCCGGCCGACGTCATGCGGGCGATGGAAGACCTGCTCGCCCGCCGGGCAGCCGACCGGGTCAGCGACGACCGTCTGCTCGCGGAGGCGATCGGTGTCCTCGGCTCCGAGGCCGCTCGCACGCGCCGCCAGCCAGCCGCTCGTGGTGCGACCGAGGCGCTGGACCGCTACCTGGGTGCGCCTGGGCTGAACCGGTCCCGCCGCATCGAGGGCGAGGCGATGCTGCGCGTCGCCCTCAGCAGTGCGGCCGGCGACGACCCTGAAGCCGCCGCCCGGCTGAGCCGGATGACGGCGCCGAAGACCACGGCCACACCGTCCACCATCGTGTCCGCGTCGGCCGCCATCAGCCGCGACGCCGGGCTGCTCGGCCTGAACACCGCGCCCGCGCCGCGACGTCGCGGACGGCATCGCGCCGAGGTCGGAGGCAGGCACCGCAGCGCGCAGGGACGCCGCGTCCGGACGGCGCAGGTGCGCGGTACGGGCCTGACGACCGGGACGCGTCCGAGCACGCAGCCTGCTCTGACCGAGACGCACGCGCTCGGCGTACTGGCCTCCATGAACCAGGTGGACCTGGCCGCGTCGGTGACCGACCAGCCGGTGATCGACACCCGATCCAACCGCGCCGTCCTGCGGACGACGGCCACCGACGTACCCCAGCACGTCCGCGTCGAGGTCGGGAACACGACCTTGGGCGCCTTGGCGCAGGGCGACGTGCGCGCCGGCACGGCCGACGATCCGCACGTCCTGCGGATCTCGTCCGGGCTCGCCGACGAGCAGCTCCGCCACGTCTGGACCCACCAGCTGTCGCTGATGACGCAGGAGGTCGCCGCGGCCCAGGCCGAGCGTCCGCGCGGCGTCTTCGGCAAGCTGCGCTCCGTTTTCGGCCACGAACGTCGCGACCGGCGACTGCAGGCCGACCATGCCGCGTTCCAGGTCCTGCTCCGCGACTGGCACGAGGCCCGCGCCGAGATGCTGGCGACCGGGCGGCCGAGCGGATCGCGCAGCATCGCGGACCTCCAGCTCGACCTGGAGGGCCTCGCCCGGACGATCCGGCGCCGCGGCGGCGCCGAGCCCGCACTGCCCTGGACCGCCGGTGCGGTCGCCGACCCGGGCGCCACCGCTTCCGGAATCGCCGCGGCACGCGCGGAGGCCGAGACGAAGCCGGCCCGGCACACCCCCGCCCACCTGCGCGGTCAGGTCGTCACCCAGATCGAGGCCCTCGAGGCGGCCGCCGCGGATCTCGAGGCGAACGCGACGACGAAGCGGGACAGCTCGCGCGTCGCCGCCGACGACGCCGAGTCGAAGAAGCGCGAGGCCGCGACCGAGGACCAGGGCCGCGATCTCGGCGCCCCCGAGCGCGCCCGCGTACTGCGCGGCGCCGCCGTCACCGCGGAGAACAAGGCCCGCCGGCACACGGAGATCGCCGACGGCTACACGCAGGCCGCCGGTGCCGCACGGCAGGCCCTGACCGGCTACCAGACCCTGCTGACCGAGATCGACGCCGGTGCCTCCCCGGCCCGGATCACCGAGCTGGCCGGTACGGCGAAACAGCAGGCGCTGGCGTACGAGCGCAGTGTCGACCGGGCGATGCCGGTCAAGGACCTGCTGATGACCGGTATGCCGGAAGGCAAGCGGCTCAGCCTGCCGGTCGCGGACATCAACCGGATCCTGGCCGCGAACCGCATCGCCGAGCAGCTGCCGACCCGCGGACCGCTCCCGATCCCCGCGGCGGAGTACCGGCGGCTGCTGTCCCGTGACGGGATGGTGTTTGCCGTCGGCAACGGACCCGACGACGACGTCACCAAGCTGGCGCAGGTCCGGCTGCGGATGAAGCCGCGTGACGTCACCGAGGTGACCGATCGCGACTACCGGATGGCCGAGCAGATGTCCGGGTCGCTGGGCGAGGGCGGCACGAGCGTCGGCACCACCGACACCCACTCCACCAACGTGAACGTCGGCGTGAACCTGGGAATGCTGATGGCGCTGGCCGCACCCGGTACGCCGATGCACGCCGCCGCACAGCTCGTCGCCCCCAGGGTCGAGGTGTCCCGCGGCCGGTCACTGGCCGAGAACAGCGGGGCCACGGCGCACCACCAGTCCGGCTGGGTCGACGACAACCGCGGCGAGTCACTGCTCTACGAGTGGTCCGGCGAGTGGGAGATCGAGGTTCGGAGCTCCCCCACCGAGCCCTGGTCGTCGGTCGAGACGCTCGACGCCGGCCGGCAGCAGACCTGGGTGTCCAGCGCCTACACGGTGAAGCCGCCGTCCGAGACGGTCTCGCTGGACGATCTCGGCCAGGGGCAGCAGGTCACCGGCGAGTTCCCGCGGCACGCCGTCACGAGCATGAGCGGACTGCAGGACGTCACCGACCGCCTCGTCCGCAAGGCCCAGCAGCAGTACGGCGGACTGGACCGGGTGTCGTACAACCACATCGCCGGCCTGATGATCAACGACTCGCACCGTCTGCTGCGCGAGATGAGCCGGCCGGGCGGAATCACCCGGCAGATCCCGTCCGGCGGCGAGACGGAGTACGAACTCACCTGGGAGGTCGAGCCGGTCTGGGGCCGGGCCGAGCTGGTCGGCGAGTCGAGTGCGGAGATGTGGCAGGAAGAGGTCCTCGTCGACTTCGCCGGCGTCAACGCGAGCCAGACGTACGGCGCGTCCTCCACCGGCACCGCGTCGGCCGCGTTCCCGGGCAAGCTCGTGGACAAGTCGAACCCGCTGTCGGCGGCGGCGACGCTCAACAACATCGCCGGGTCCGGCGTGAACGTGTCCCCGAACGTGTCGGCCGGACGCAACGTGTCGCGCTCGGGCGGTCAGAGCGTCAGCACAACCTCGATCACTCCTGTCGTACACCGCAACCAAGGGCCGACGCAGGGTGTCCTGATCGGTCTCAACGTGCGCGCGACCCTGCGCAAGGTCGGCGATCCCTCGGCGAAGCCGATCGTCGAGACCGGTGACTGCCGGGCGCTGTTGCGGGTCGCGGAGAACGACCTGCTGCGGGTCGGCGGCCGAGCGGACAAGGACGCCGTACCGCGGGACGCCGACGGCTCGGTCCAGCTGGACCAACGCGGCCGGGTGGTGCTGCGCGGCGACGCCCAGCCGTCGGCCGTGCCGCAGACGCTGCCGCCGTCCATGGGCCTCGGCGAGAACCAGCTGCGCGGCGTCGGCAGAGGCCTGGCGCAGAATCTCAAGGGCGCCGAGCAGGCCCGGGACCAGGCGCTGGAGCACCTGAGCACGATGGGGCTGGTCGCGCGGCCAGGCGAGAAGGCGACGCCCGAGCAGCTCAGGAACCGCGAGCGCGTCTTCCAGCAGATCAGCGCGCCACGGATGGAGGCGGGGATCGACCAGGCCTGCCAGGGCGGCCTGATCGTGATGCTCGAGGACCGAGGACCGCTTGGTACGCCGCGCTGGCGGCCGTTCCGGCTGTCGGCGGCGCAGGAGCACGACGAGAACACCTTGGACTTCACGGCCGAAGGCGTCGGCGTCAGCACGAACGAGAATGCCGTCCGGCTCGGCATCAGCTCGCGGGCCACCGGCCGGACGTCCGGCCGGTCCAAGTCGCTTCCGCTGTCCGCGGGACTCGGCGGCTCGCGCTCGCCGGGCGAAGGAGTCGCCGGAGTTTCCGGGAGGGCCGGCGTCAAGCTCAGCCGGAACGCCCGCGGCCGGAACTTCAGCTGGACGGCCGGCCGACGGGTCAACCGGGTCACGCTCAACGAATCCACCGAGCCCCTCGACCGGTTCGAGCAGAACCTCCGGATCACGTTCGCCGAGATCACCGATCGCGGCGACGCGCCGCCGATCGCGGACGTCCAGGGCAGCATGGAGATCGCGTACGACAGCTCCTTGACCCGGGCGTCGGCTCCCGTGTTCGAGAAGAACCCGAAGCCGCCGCACCGGGCCGCCGTCCAGCAGGCGATCCCGGTCGCCGTCGACGCCGGTAACGCGGCCGACGAGCTGTGCAAGGCGATCCCCGCGATCCGGTCCGACTCCACCGCGCTGCCGGCGCTGCACGAGGCGCTGTCACCGGCCAGCCTGGTCGCCAACCGCGAGTGGATGAACGGCGAGTACCGGCTGCCGTTCACCGTGGTCCGGGCCCCGGGCAACCCGGTGCACGCGCTCACCGACGGCACGCTGCTGCCGCAGGAGTACGAGATCGTGATCCGGGGCGAGGCGGTCAGCCTCACCCACCTCGCGATGAGCCAGCAGAACACCGTCGACGTCAACTTCACGATGAGCGACGTCGGCTCGACCTCGGGGACGTCCGCCTCGGGCGGCGTCTCGGCCAACGCCGGTGGCGGCGCGGTCCAGGCCGACGGTGCCGCGAAGTCCGGCGGCCTGTCCCTCGGCCGGACCGGCGGCAGGTCGCAGTCCACCTCGACCAGCGAGACGTCCGGCGACGAGCGGCTGCTGGTCAACACCGGCACGCACCACGAGTTCATCGAGCGGTACAAGATGACCGCGGACATCGTCCACAACGGCGAGGTACTGCGCTCCGTCCCGCTGCCCGACGCGCTGGCGCAGAAGGCGATGGCCGAGCGGCGGGCGCTGGAGCTCTACGCGACCCGCAAGCTCGACCTGCCCCTGTGGGTGGCGGCCGACGCCGCCGAGCGCTACCTGAACGACAAGCTGCCGATCAGCCACCGGGTAGCGGCCGGTTTCCTCAGCCGGTACCAGCGGGAGAAGGCCGGCGTCACTACCGGCCTCGCGGCCGAGCACACGCCCGACCTCCTCGCCGCGAAGCTCCAGGAGCGCGCCAAGGTCCCGGTACAGCAGGCCGCCGGCGCGGAGGAGCAGCTCCGTGCCACCACCGAGCGCGCCGTGGCACAGGCCGAGCAGCACCGCGTCGTCCACACCTCCGAGGCGTACGACGAGAGCCTCGGCGCTGCCCAACTCGAGTCGATCACCGTCGAGGGCACGGAGGACGAGCTGGTCGACCTGCGGAAGCTGGTCGGGCCGCAGGTGGACGAGATCGCGCCCGGCCTGCGCAACGCCAGCCGCCTGCTGCAGAACGCCCTCGACGTCGACCTCAGCCCGGACAGCTACCAGGGCCATCTCGAGGACATGCTCGGCGTGGACGGCTTCGAGGTGCCGATCGAGGTGCCGATCCAGGGGCAGCAGCGTCCGGACGTGCTGTTCGTCCGGGTGCGGGCCCGGTACGAGGGCGAACGCCGGATCGAAGGCGTGCCGGACAAGCCCGACGGCACCCCGGACATCCCCAAGGAGGATACGTTCGGCATCGGGCAGAACTACGACTACGAGCAGATCGACCGGTCGACCGGTCACACCGTGACCATCAACGGCGGGATCGACGGCAAGCCCGGCGCCGTCCTCGACGCCGACGGGTCCGTCGCAGTCTCGACGGACCAGACCAAGACACACACGGCCGCCGGCAGCGAACAGAACACGACGATCGACCGGTTCGGCTTCGAGCTGGATCGGACACATCAAAAGGTCGTGTTCACCACGGAGGTCGTCCGGGTCCGCAACGCCGGCGCCGCGGCGATGGCCAGCGCCCGCTGGAAGCTCGGCCGGATCGACCCGGCCGACATCACCAGTGTGTCCGCGCCGCGCGAGGTCCGGGCGGACATGATCCAGTGGATCCCCCGCGGCGACCTGATGGACGGCCCGCGGGTCGAGCAGCAGTCCGAGCTGGAGGAACGCGCCGAGCACCGGCCGATCGAGCTGCCCGAAGGGGCCGTCCCGATCCGGGTCGCCCTGCACGGCAAGGGCGACGAGGGGCAGAATCAGCTGCTCACGAACCTCACCGCCCATCTGAAGCAGCCCGGCGTCCTCGGCGAGCGTGGCGTCGAGGAGTACCGGCATCTGATTCAGACGAACCTGAAACCGACCGCGCTGAAGGCCAAGGCCGGCCGGCTGCTCGGTGACGGCATCAACCTGCAGCCGATGGCACAACCCGGCAACGGACGCACGATGGTGAACGTCACGGTCAACGCGACCGCGGTCGGCTGGGAGCTGCACGGCCCCGAGGTCGAGGGACAGGAAGGCCGCGTGTGGCGTCGCCAGGAGGCGTACCGGGCCTCCAGCAGCGGCAACCGTCTCACCCCGCTCACCGTGAGCGGCGGCCTCGACAGCGGGATCGTCTCTGCGGGCGGCTCGATCGGCGAGCAGGTCAAGGAGCAGTCGTCGGACGCCAACGGCACCCGGCTGGAGGGCAGCAGGTTCGTCGAGGGCCAGATGGTCACGGTCCGGATCCCGATGGTGTACGACGCCACGGTCCGCACGACCACCGACAACGGCCGCGGCGAGCCCGTCACGCGTACGTCCAGCCACCTGCCGAACCTGGCGCGTGGCGAGATGTTCGTCCGGATGCTCGCCCACAAGTACCTCGAGGGGCTCCGGCAGATGGAGAACGGCGCCGCGCTCGACGCCGTACTGGCCGAGGCACGGCTGCAGGCCAGGCCGGCCGAGTTCGGGCCGCCGGACGTCACCGCGACCGAGTACGGCGAGGGCAAGTCCGGCGCGGTCTTCCAGCCGTACCGGCCGCTGGTGGACGCCCTCGCCAAGGCGAAGGCCGAACACAGGCCGGTAGTGCTGCTGGTGCAGGAGGCCGACGGCACCGAACGCAAGTACCAGGCCCTGGAGAACGGCTCCATGATCGGCGAGGCCGACGGCGGGTTCGCCTCGGCCTTCGCGACCTTGCACCCGAACCTGGCGCTGATGGCCGAGGGCCGGGTCGACCTGCGCGAGCTGTACAACAGCACCGGCCCGGACGGCAGCTTCAGCGCCAAGGTCGCCGACGCGCTGGAGAAGGCGAACGTGCCTCGCGACGTGCTCAAGGCGCTCGACTACACGACGGCCGCGCGGGCGATCACGCCCGCCTCCGGCCAGGGCGCCCGGAACTCGTCCCGCCCGGGCGGACGGCACATTTCACCGACCGGCCACGGGCTGAGCGGGCAGTGACACCGATGATGGATACTCCGAGACCTCGAGAACGAGAGGGGCACCATGTCCTTCGCGGTGGCGCGAACCCGGGACGAGGCACAGCTGTACCTCGAGCTGCATCCCTGCCCGGACTGCGGTTCGGTCGACGCTCCCTGGGAACAGGCGCTGGTCGAGCTCGACGGCGAGCTCGCCTCCAGCTACGCCGCGACCTGTCCGGGGTGTTCCGCCGAGCGTGAGTACCTGTTCGGCTTGCCGGCGCGGGAGACGCCCGTGCAGGGCTGGCCGACGTTCGGCGGGCCGGAGCCGTCCGAGATCCTCGACGCGGGCCAGTGGCTGGATGTGGCCGACACCGCCGCGGCGGCGGTGCCCGAGGATCCCACCGAGGCCGGTAGGGTGCTCGCCATCGCGCAGGCCGCCGTCGCCGAGGTGATCAAGTTCGTCCCGGCCGGGTGGGACGCCGTACCGGAGGACGAGTTCTGGACGCCCGAGGGACAGGCGGTCCGGGACGCCGAACCCGGACGGTTCCGCCTCGAGCGGTTGCTGGTGGCGCGTGACACGTACGCGGGGATGGCCCGGGACATTGGCACAGAAGTCAGCGGAACAGGAGCGAGATAACCGATGCTGATCGCGCGGAGTCTGTGGGAGGCCCAGATCTATGTGGCCCTGAAACTCGCGGAAGCCGAACCCCGACCCGGCGACGAGCTGAAGCCGGCGCCACCGCTGGAGCCCGGCGACAACATCACCGAGGGACCGGACGCCTGGCTCTACGCGTCACCGGTCGGCGAGATCACCGTTCCGTACACGTCCGAGCGCACGACCACCCTGACCGGCGCGCATTTCGGATTGGGCCAGTCGCGGCTGATCGACGCCGCGGAATGGGTCAAGGTCGCGCACCTGTACGGCGACCGCGCGATCGAGGACCAGATGAACTTCTCCGCCGAGCCCGAACCGGCCGGCTATGACCCGGAGTACCGCAAGAAGCGCTACTACGTCGAGCTGGGCTGGGAACTGGCCGCCGACGCGACCGTGCAAGCGCTGCGGTTCATTCCCGAGGGTGCCGACCGGGTTCCCGCGTCGGGGATCTGGTCGACGGCCGGCGCGGCAGCCGTGTCCGAGGACCCGCACATGCTCACCCGCGCCCGGCTGGACGAGGACCTGGAGTACTTCCGCGGCGTGCTGCAGGACTTCCGCGACTTTCACAGCCCCGAAGGCTGATCGACCTCGATCCGGATCGCCCGGGCGTCGGCCCCGGCCTGTTCGAGGACCTTCTGCTTCGGGTCCGGTACGCCGAGGAACGGCGGCCGGACCAGTGCGGCGAGCTCCCGCAGCCGCGGATCGTCGAGCACGGTGTCGACGGCCCGCCGGTCTCCCCCGCACACCAGCACGTCGAGCTTCGCCGGCGCCAGGATCCGCACCGCCACCTCGGTCGCGGCCGCGAAGGCCTCCCGCGCCTGGTTGTCCCGCCGGCGCGCGTACCGCTGCTGTGACCAGCCGCCGGCCTTGGTCGTCCCCTGCACATGGCGGGACCCGACCTTCGAGTCCAGAAGCTTGCCGCCGGCAAACACCCCGGCGCCGTAGCCGCCGCGCCGGACGAGCAGGACGCCGAGCCGCCGCTCGGTCAACACCTGCGCGACGAGCCCCTCGCGGGACAACACCGCGAGGGGCTCGAACGGCACGGTGACGACCGCGGACGACCCGTCCTCGGCGGACAGTGTGACGCTCGTCGGCGTCACGTCGTACCGGACCTCACCGTGCCGTTCGCCGAAGCCGGTCAGCCACCTGTCCAACCGCTCCGGCGCCACGTGGACGGTGCGGCTCACACGTTGAAGCCGAGCGCCCGCAGCTGGTCGCGGCCGTCGTCGGTGATCTTCTCCGGGCCCCACGGCGGCATCCAGACCCAGTTGATCCGGAAGTCGTTGACCAGGCCGTCGAGCGCCATCCGGGTCTGGTCCTCGATCACGTCGGTCAGCGGGCAGGCCGCGGACGTCAGCGTCATGTCGATGATCGCCGTACTGGTGTCGTCCACGGTGATGCCGTAGATCAGGCCCAGGTCGACCACGTTGATGCCGAGCTCGGGGTCGACGACGTCCTTGAGGGCCTCGTTGACGTCCTCGACCTTGGCCGGCGTCGTACCCGCCTGCGCAGCCTCGAGGTCGACCTCGGGCAGCTCGATCTTCTCGTCGGTCTGGTCAGGCATTCTTCACTCCTTCGTTGGCTGCGAGGGCCCGCGCCGTGGCATCCCGCCACGCCGACCAGCCCAGCAGTGCGCACTTCACGCGGGCCGGGAACTGCGCGACGCCCGCGAACGCGACGCCGTCCTCCAGAACCTCTTCGTCCGGTTCGACATTCCCCCGGCCCTGCATCAGCTCGAGGAACTTCTCGTACGTCGCCATCCCCTCGGACACCGGCTTGCCGATCACCAGGTCCGACATCACCGACGTGGCCGCCTGGCTGATCGAGCAGCCGACGCTCTCGTGGGTGAGGCCCTTCACGGTGTCGCCGTCCAGCTCGACCCGGAGTGTGACCTCGTCCCCGCAGGACGGGTTCACGTGGTGCACCTCCACGTCGTACGGGTCCGCGAGGCCTGCATGGTGCGGGCTGCGGTAGTGATCCAGGATGATCTCCTGGTACAGGGCGTCGAGCTGCATATCAGTCCACCTTGAAGAATGACCGGACGAATCCGAGGCCGTCGACGAGCGCCTCGATCTCCTGCGGGGTCGTGTACAGATAGAAAGACGCTCTGGTCGACGATTGCATTCCGAACCGCTCGTGCACCGGCCGCGCGCAGTGGTGCCCGGCCCGGACCGCGATCCCGCGGGTGTCCAGCACGGTCGACACGTCGTGCGGATGTACGCCGTCCAGCGCGAAGCTGATCGCGCCGCCGTGATCCGTGGCGTCGGTCGGCCCGAGGAGCTTCAGCCCCGGGACCGTCTTCAGCCCCTCCAGCGCGTACTCGACGATCGCGTGCTCGTGCGCGGCGATCTTGTCCATGCCGATACCGGCCAGATAGTCCACGGCCGCCCCCAGTCCGACCGCCTGCGCGATCGGCGGCGTACCGGCCTCGAACCGGGCCGGCGGCGGCGCGTACGTCGAGCCGGTCATCCGGACGACCTCGATCATCTCGCCACCGCCGAGGAACGGCGGCAGCTCGGCGAGCAGCTCGTACCGGCCCCACAGCACACCGATGCCGGTCGGGCCGACGGCCTTGTGACCGGTGAACACGACGATGTCCGCACCGAGCGTGGACACGTCGACCGGGAACTGCGGGACCGCCTGGGACGCGTCCACGACCATCGTCGCGCCGACCGCGTGGGCCTTGGCGGCGATGTCGGTGATCGGGTTGATCGTGCCGAGCGCGTTCGACACCCAGGTCAGCGCGACGACCTTGGTGTTCTCGGTGAGCAGCTCGTCGATGGTGCTGAGGTCGAGCCGCCCGTCGTCGGTCACGCCGAACCACTTCAGCGTCGCGCCGGTGCGCTCACAGGCGAGCTGCCACGGGACGATGTTGCTGTGGTGCTCCATCTCGGAGATCACCACGACGTCACCGGGCTTCAGGGACGCGCCGAGCGTGTGCGCGGCCAGGTTGAGCGCCTCGGAGGCGTTCTTGGTGAAGACGATCTCGTCCCGGCTGGGCGCGCCGATGAAGGCGGCCACCTTGTCCCGGCCGCCCTCGTACGCCGCGGTCGCCTCGGCGCCGAGCTGGTGCATGGCCCGGGCGACGTTCGCGTTGTGCTGGAGGTAGTGGTCCTCGAGGGCCTGGACCACCTGGCGCGGCTTCTGCGAGGAGTTCGCCGAGTCCAGGTAGACCAGCGGGTGCCCGCCCGCGAGCTCGCGGGCGAGGATGGGGAAGTCCGCCCGGACCGACTGCAGGTCCAGGGGACTGCTGAACGAGGTCCGGGCGTCGGTCACTTCGCGCCTGCCTTCAGGAACCGCTCGTAGCCGTTGGCCTCGAGCTCCTCGGCCAGCTCCGGGCCACCCTCCTCGGCGACGCGGCCGTCGACGAAGACGTGCACGAAGTCCGGCTTGATGTAGCGGAGGATTCGCGTGTAGTGGGTGATCAGCAGCACGCCCTTGTCCCCCTCGGAGGCGAACCGGTTGACGCCCTCGGAGACGATCTTCAGCGCGTCGATGTCGAGGCCGGAGTCGGTCTCGTCGAGGATCGCGATCTTCGGGCGCAGCAGCTCCAGCTGGACGATCTCGTGGCGCTTCTTCTCGCCACCGGAGAAGCCCTCGTTGACGTTGCGCTGCGCGAAGTCGGCGTCCATGTCCAGGTCGGACAGCGCCTTGTTGACGTCCTTCACCCAGGTCCGCAGCTTCGGCGCCTCGCCGTCGATCGCGGTCTTCGCGGTGCGCAGGAAGTTCGCCACCGAGACGCCCGGTACCTCGACGGGGTACTGCATCGCCAGGAACAGGCCGGCTCGGGCGCGCTCGTCGACGGACATGTCGAGCACGTCCTCGCCGTCCAGCGTCACCGTGCCGCTGGTGATGTTGTACTTCGGGTGCCCGGCGATCGAGTACGCCAGCGTCGACTTGCCGGAGCCGTTCGGGCCCATGATCGCGTGCGTCTGACCACCGGCGATGGTCAGATCGACGCCGCGCAGGATCTGCTTCGGGCCGTTCTCGGTGTCGACCGACACGTGCAGGTCGCGGATCTCGAGTGTCGCCATGAGGTTTGTCTATCTCCGTCTGGTTTACAGGACTGTGCTTACAGGTTTGGCTGGTTCAGGGGGTTCTTCACGTCGACGAGTACGTCGTCGCCGTCGAGGCGCACCGGGTAGATCGGCACCGGGTCGTAGGCCGGCAGGCTGGTCGGCTCACCGGTGCGCAGGTCGAAGCGGGACCCGTGCAGCCAGCACTCGATCTCGCACTCGCCGACGTCACCCTCGGACAGCTGGATCTGCGCGTGCGAGCACTCGTCCCGCACCGCGAAGTACTGTCCCTCGCTCTTCACGACCGCGACCTCGACACCGCCGACCTCGACCGGGATCACACCCTCGTCGGGTACGTCGGCGGCGGCGCAGGCGCGCTCGAACGTGTCGCTCACTGTCCCGCGACCACCGTGCTCTGGCCGGTCGCCTTCGCGGCGGCGGCACTCAACTCGGCCGTCCGGGCGAGCTTCTGCTCGATCACGTCGTGCAGGTGCTCGGTGACCTCGGGGACGCCGATCTTGCCGATGATGTCGTTGAAGAAGCCGGAGACCACCAGCCGCCGCGCCGCGTCCTCGGGGATGCCGCGGGCCTGCAGGTAGAACAGCTGCTCGTCGTCGAACCGCCCGGTCGCGGACGCGTGACCGGCGCCCTCGATCTCGCCGGTCTCGATCTCCAGGTTCGGCACCGAGTCGGCGCGGGCGCCGTCGGTGAGCACCAGGTTCCGGTTCAGCTCGAAGGTGTCGGTGCCCTCGGCCGCGGCCCGGATCAGCACGTCGCCGATCCACACCGAGCGGGCGTCGTCCCCGGCCAGCGCGCCCTTGTAGAGCACGTTGCTCTTGCAGTGCGTGGCCTCGTGGTCGACGAACAGCCGGTGCTCGTGGTGCTGGCCGGATTCGGCGAAGTACACGCCGACCAGTTCGGCGTCGCCGCCGGGACCGGCGTACCGGACGTTGGTGCCGATCCGGACGATCTTGCCGCCGAGCGTCACCGCGACGTGGTGCAGCCGGGCGTCCCGGCCGACCAGCGCGTCGTGCTGTGCCAGGTGGATCGACTCGTGGTCGCCCTGCTGGATCGAGACGATCCGCAGGTCCGCGCCGTCGCCGACGACGATCTCGACGTTGCCGCTCAGCTCACCGGCGCCGGTGTGGTCGATGATCACGATCGACTTGCTGTGCCGGCCGGCCTCGACGACCAGGTGGCTGAAGCCGCGGCCGCCGAGGCTCGCGACGTTCACGTGCACCGGCTCGGTCAGCTCGGCCTCGACCGGGATCCGCACCGCCAGCGCCTCCGCGGCGTGGTTCCACGCGACGGCCGCCGTCCGGTCCTGCGGCGTACCGACCTTGAAGGCGTCGGCGGCGACCGGCTCGATCACCACGCCCTCCGGGCCGGACGCGTCCACCTTCGGGGTCTCGGTGCCGGCCGCGTCCTCGAACAGCGCCTTGAGCTGCTTCACCGGGGTGAAACGCCACTCCTCCTCGCGCCCGTTCGGCACCGCGAAGTCGGCGACGTCGTACGACGTCGGCCGCTCGCTGCGGGCCTGGAGCGGGACCGGGGAGCCCGGCCCGTGGGAGTGTGCCCGATTGCCGGTGGCAACCAGTGTCTCTGCTGAGGACATCAGCCGACGGCCCCTTCCATCTGCAGCTCGATCAAACGGTTCAGTTCCAGCGCGTACTCCATCGGGAGCTCGCGGGCGATCGGCTCGATGAAGCCGCGGACGATCATCGCCATCGCCTCGTCCTCGGCCATGCCCCGGCTCATCAGGTAGAAGAGCTGGTCGTCGCTGACCTTGGACACGGTCGCCTCGTGCCCCATCGCCACGTCGTCCTCGCGGACGTCGACGTACGGGTAGGTGTCCGAACGGCTGATGGTGTCGACCAGCAGCGCGTCACAGCGCACCGTGGACTTGCTGTGGTGCGAGCCCGGCGCCACCTCGACCAGACCGCGGTACGACGTCCGGCCGCCGCCGCGGGCCACCGACTTCGAGACGATCGAGCTGGAGGTGTACGGCGCGTTGTGCACCATCTTGGAACCGGCGTCCTGGTGCTGGCCCTCGCCCGCGAACGCGACCGACAGGGTCTCGCCCTTGGCGTGCTCGCCCATCAGGTAGACGGCCGGGTACTTCATCGTCACCTTGGAGCCGATGTTGCCGTCGATCCACTCCATGGTCGCGCCCTCCTCGCAGGTGGCGCGCTTGGTGACCAGGTTGTAGACGTTGTTCGACCAGTTCTGGATCGTCGTGTAGCGGCAGCGGGCGCCCTTCTTCACGATGATCTCGACGACCGCGGAGTGCAGCGAGTCCGACTTGTAGATCGGCGCCGTACAGCCCTCGACGTAGTGCACGTAGGCGCCCTCGTCGACGATGATCAGGGTCCGCTCGAACTGACCCATGTTCTCGGTGTTGATCCGGAAGTACGCCTGCAGCGGGATGTCCACCTTGACGCCCTTGGGGACGTAGATGAACGAGCCGCCGGACCAGACCGCGGTGTTCAGCGAGGCGAACTTGTTGTCGCCGACCGGGATGACGGAGCCGAAGTACTCCTTGAAGAGCTCCGGGTGCTCCTTCAGGCCGGTGTCGGTGTCCAGGAAGATGACGCCCTGGGCCTCCAGGTCCTCACGGATCTGGTGGTAGACGACCTCGGACTCGTACTGCGCGGCGACACCGGCGACCAGGCGCTGCTTCTCCGCCTCCGGGATGCCGAGCTTGTCGTAGGTGTTCTTGATGTCCGGCGGCAGCTCCTCCCACGAGGTGGCCTGCTTCTCGGTGGACCGGACGAAGTACTTGATGTTGTCGAAGTCGATCCCGGACAGGTCGGCGCCCCAGGACGGCATCGGCTTGCGGTCGAAGAGCTTCAGGCCCTTCAGCCGCAGGTCGAGCATCCACTCCGGCTCGTTCTTGAGGGTGGAGATGCCCCGCACGACGTCGGCACTCAGGCCGCGCTTCGCGACCGCGCCGGCAGCGTCGGAGTCGGCCCAGCCGTACTGGTAGTTGCCGAGGCCTTCCAGTTCGGGGTGAGCGGTTTGCGTCATCGTGCAGTCCTCGCAGATTCGCCGTCGGATACAGGGGAAACCGGGGTGGGACCCGGGATGTGTGTCGTACAGACACCGTCGCCGTGGGCGATGGTGGCCAGGCGCTGCACGTGCTTGCCGAGGAGTCTCGAGAACACCTCGGTCTCGGCCTCGCACAGCTGGGGGAACTGCTCGGCCACGTGCGCGACCGGGCAGTGGTGCTGGCAGAGCTGGGCGCCGTGGCCCGCCTCCGCCGTCGAGGCGGCGTACCCGTCGGCCGTCAGGGCCTGGGCGAGCACCTCCGCCTTCTTGTTCTCGGGGGCCTGCGCGAGCAGGTCCCGGTAGCGCTCTTCCACCTCGGCGACGCGCCGCCGGGCGAACTCCGCCACCGCGTCGTCACCGCCGGCCTCGGCGATGAACCGCATCGCGGTCGCCGCCAGGTCGTCGTACGCGGTGTGGAACGCGTGCCGGCCGGTGTCGGTCAGCGCGAACACCTTCGCGGGGCGGCCGCGGCCGCGGGGACCGTAGACGCGCTCCTCCCGGGACTCCACCAGGCCCTCGTCGAGCAGGTGGTCCAGGTGCCGGCGGACCGCCGCCGGGGTCAGCTCGAGCCGCTCCGCCAGCACCGCGGCGCTGGACGGACCATTGGTCAGGATCGAGCGTGCTACCCGGTCCCGGGTGGACTCGTCCCGCGCGGCGCCGGTGACGGCTCCGTTCGTCGCAGGATTTTTCACAACATCAGTGTCGCGTAATTCCCGGGGCCCTTCAAATAAGGCTCCCCTTACCGCTTCCCGCGCCCACGCGGGGCATGGGACCGGACCGTGAGCGAGGTCACGTCGGGGCGTTCTCTATGCTGCCGTTGTGCCAGTCGCGGTGGAGATCGACAACCTCGTCGTGCGGTACGGCGAGAAGACCGCGGTCGACGGCCTCAGTCTCACCGTCACCGCCGGGAGTGTAACTGCTGTCCTTGGACCCAACGGTGCCGGCAAGACCACGACCGTCGAGACCTGTGAGGGCTTCCGGCGCCCGGACTCGGGCAGCGTCCGGGTCCTCGGCCTGGACCCGCTCGCCGACCACGACGAGCTGATGCCGAAGATCGGCGTGATGCTCCAGGAGGGCGGCGCCTGGTCGGGCGTCCGCGCGGTCGAGATGCTCAGGTACGTCGCGACACTGCACACCCACCCGCTCGAGGTCCCCGCACTGGTCGAGCGCCTGGACCTGGGCAGTTGCGGGCGGACGCCGTACCGGCGGCTCTCGGGTGGTCAGAAGCAGCGGCTGTCGTTCGCACTGGCGATCGTGGGACGGCCCGAGATCGCGTTCCTCGACGAGCCGACGACCGGGCTGGACCCGCACGGCAGGCGGGAGATCTGGCAGCTGATCCGGGACCTGCGCGACGACGGCGTGACCGTCGTGCTCACCACCCACGCGATGGACGAGGCCGAGCAGCTGTCCGACCAGGTGCACGTCGTGTCGTCCGGCAAGGTGATCGCCTCCGGCACTCCCGACGAGCTGACCCAGCACCACACGAAGTCCCTCGAGGACGTCTTCCTCGAACTGACCGCGCCGAAGCGGGAGTCCTGATGAGCAGCGCCGAAGCCGCCCCCTACGCGCCGCGCCCGGGCAGCGCCCCCTGGCCGCGGAAGGTGCTCGCGCACACCCGGATGGAGTTCAAGCTGCTCACTCGCAACGGCGAGCAGCTGCTCCTGGCGCTGGTCATCCCGCTGGGTGCGCTCGTATTGCTGGGCGCGACCGGCCTGGGTGAGCGGCTCCCGCTGGGCGGCGGCCGGCCGATCGACGAGGCCGTCCCCCGGGTGCTGGCGCTGGCGGTGCTGTCGACCTCCTTCACCTCGCTGGCGATCGCGACCGGATTCGAGCGCCGGTACGGCGTCATCAAACGCCTCGGCGCCTCTCCCCTGTCCCGCACCGGGCTGCTGGCGGGCAAGATCGGCGCGGTCCTGATCGTCGAGCTGATCCAGCTCGCCGTACTGATCGGCACCGGGTTCGCGCTCGGGTGGAAGCCGGTCGGCGGGGCCGAGGCCGTCCTGGGCGTGATCCTGACCGTCCTGTGCGGTACGGCGGCGTTCGCGTCGCTCGGTCTGCTGATGGCCGGCGTACTGCGGGCCGAGGCGACCCTGGCCGCCGCCAACCTCCTGTACCTGCTGCTGCTCGTCGGCGGCGCGATCATGACGCCTGTCGACGAGTACCCCGAGGGCATGCAGGGCGTCGTTCGGCTGCTGCCGAGCGCGGCGCTGGCCAGCGGGCTCGCGAACTCGACCGTCGAGGGCGTGATCCCCTGGGCCGCTGCCCTGTCGCTCGCGCTGTGGGCGGGTCTGCTCGGGTACCTGGTCTCCAAGACGTTCACATGGGACTGACCTTTAGAGTGTGCCGGTGATGACGACCGAGACCCCGCCCCGAGAGACCGAGCCAGTGAGTGGATTCTGGCGACTGGTGCCCGAGCCGAGCCTGGACGTCGTCCGGCGCTGGGGCTGGGCGTCGGTGGTGGTGAACATCGCCATCGTGGTCACCGGCGGACTGGTCCGGCTGACGGGCTCCGGTCTCGGGTGCCCGACCTGGCCGTCCTGCACCGACGACTCGTACGTCCCGCACGCGGAGCTCGGCATCCACGGCGCGATCGAGTTCACCAACCGGATGCTCGGCTTCGTCGTCGCGATCGTCGCGATCCTCACCTGGCTGGTCGTCATGCGCTACCGCCCGATCCGGCGGGACCTGCGGCGGCTGGCGACCGCGGCCGCGCTCGGCGTCCCGCTGCAGGGCATCATCGGCGGCGTCAGCGTGCTCACCGGGCTGAACCCGTGGATCGTGTCGGCGCACTTCCTGGTGTCGCCGATCATCATCACGCTGACGGTCTCGATGATGCGCCGGTCGCGCACGAGCCCGTACCCGCACACTCCCCCGGTGGTCCGCGCCCTCGCCACCGCGTCGGTCGTGGCGGTCTGGCTGGCCGTCGCGCTCGGCACCCTCGTCACCGGCGCCGGGCCGCACTCGGGTGATCCGGAGACCGGCCGCAACGGCTTCGATCCGGACCTCGTCAGTCAGCTGCACGCGGACGTCGTGTTCGGCCTTCTCGGCATCACGATCGCCTTGGTGATCGCGACCCGGGTGACGGCGACGTCCCGCACCTTGCGGAAGCTGGCCGCCTGGCTCTTGGCGATCGAGTTGTTGCAGGGCGCCGTCGGCTTCACGCAGCACTTCACCGGCCTGCCCTGGGGTCTGGTCCTCGTGCACATGTTCCTGGCCGGACTGCTGATCGCACTCGTCACCGCCGTGTACGGCGAACGCGGGACGCCCGCGACCTGAACGGGCGCCCCGCCGTCTCTCAGTACCTGACCCGGTAGACCGCGCCGGGACCGAAGACCGGTGCGGAGACGTACAGCGCTCCGCTCCAGCTGAAGGCCACGCCGCCCGGCAGCGTCAGCTGGTCCTTCACCAGCTCACGCTTGTACCCGGCCTTGTGGTGCTTGCCCGGGTACTGCAGGAACAGACCGCCCTTCGTCGGGCCGCTCAGCTCGAACTTGAGCCAGCTGGCCTTGTCGAGTTCGACGACCGCGAGGGTGCCGCGCGGGCCACCGGCCAGGTCGACGATCGACGTGTACCCGTCGGCGTACCGCCGGCAGTTGCCCTTGGACGGGTTGACCGGGTCGCACACCGCGCCCACCGAGCCCGGCTTGATCCGCCAGATCTGCGACGTGCCCGGCGTGGCCGGGAAGCCCCGGAGCTCACCGACGTACCAGTAGCCGTCGGAGCCGACCGTCACCGACGTGGCGACAGCCTCGGCCGGGATCGGCGTACCGGCCGGTGGCAGTGGGTTGCCGTCCGGGTCCGTGGCGGGCAGACCGGCCGGGACCTTCACCACCCGCGGCTTGAGCTTCGCGACGGTCTTGATGTGACCGTTCGGCCAGACCCGGAGCAGGTCGTTGCCGGCGGCGTCCGCCACCAGGACCGTGCCGTCCCTGAGCGCGGCGACGCCGAACGGGTTCGCCTCGGTCGGGTGGCCCTCCAGGTCGTACGGATCCGGGTCCTTCTGCTGGTACGCCGCGATGTCGGCGACCTTGACCGGCGCCTTCCCGTACCGCATCCGGTACAGCGTCGAGCTGCCCGGCGCCGGAGGCTGACCCGGCTCACCGCCCGCCCCCGTGAGGGCGTACGTCACACCCCACTTGCTGGTGTCGATCGCGGGCGGGAATCCGCCCGTGCCCGGCACCGTGCCGAGCTTCAGCGTCCGGCGCCCGTCGGTCACGTACACCGAGCCGTCGCTGACGCCGTAGATGACCTTGTTCGCCCACGTCGAGACGCCGCGCGGGCCGTTGAGTCCCGTGGCCACCGGCTTCAGGCTCGAGTGGTGCCCGCCGCCGGCCTCGGCCGGCCCCGCGACCAGGACCGACCCGGTCAGCGCGAGTGCCGCGAGCGCGGCGATACGTGTTCGTACCCCCATGCGAAATCCCCCTGCCGCTGCGCCTCCCCAGGCGTGGATCCCCCTCCACAGGCAGGACCCCATCGCAACACCAGATCACGATCAGGTCAAGGGAAAACTCTCAGTGCAGCAGGGGATCGATCGCCGCCGCGATGAACAGCAGTGCGAGGTAGATATTCGAGAAGTGGAAGAGCCGCATCGGCCGCAGGGCGGCGCCGTCCGCGCCGGTGTGGGCCCGGAGCAACAACCGGCGGGCCTCGCGCAGGAACACGAAGCCGAGCACGACCGAGGCCAGCGGGTACACGAACCCGGTGTCGGCGACCGGCCAGAGCGCGACCGACGTGATCACCATGACCACGGAGTACGCCATGATCTGCCGCGCGGTGGCGACCGGGGTGGCGACGACGGGCAGCATCGGTACGTCGACCGACGCGTAGTCCTCGCGGTACCGCATCGCGAGCGACCAGGTGTGCGGCGGGGTCCAGAAGAACACCACCAGGAACAGCACGACCGGGGTCCAGGCGAGCTCGCCGGTGACCGCGGTCCAGCCGATCAGCGTCGGGAAGCAGCCGGCGATCCCGCCCCAGACGATGTTCTGCACGGTCCGGCGCTTGAGCACCATCGTGTAGCCGAAGACGTAGAACAGGTTCGCCGCCAGCGCCAGGCCGGAGGACAGCCAGTTCACGAAGAAGCCGAGCTCGAGCGTGGCCAGCACGCCGAGCACGATCCCGAAGACCGTCGCCGACCGCGGGCTGACCGCGTGCCGCGGCAACGGGCGGCGCCGGGTCCGGCGCATCTGCTCGTCGATGTCGCGGTCGAGGACGCAGTTGATCGTGTTCGCGCTGCCGGAGGCGAGGATGCCGCCGATCAGGGTGGCCACGACCACCTCGAGCCCGGGCACACCGCCGGCCGCCAGGAACATCACCGGCACGGTGGTGATCAGCAGCAGCTCGATGATGCGCGGCTTGGTCAGACCGACGTACGCCTTCACCACGTCGCGCACCGACGGACTCACCGTTGCAGCTGGTACAGCGGTAGCGTCCGGCAGCGGCGTCGGGTACGACGTCGTCGCGGCGGGACGCGGGTCGACGGCCGTCACGAACACCTCGAACAGAGTGGGTTGACGCCGGAACTCCGGCGCTGACGATTCAGCAGTCTACGACGCCCCGTAGGAGGGTTCTCGCACCCCCCTCTCGTGCCCCCTGTCACACCCGCCCTCACACGCCTTGTCATACAAGGTGACAGGCGGGGAACAGCCAAGGTTGGCGAACGGTTGACAAACAGGTGAGCGGTGCGCAGCGGACCGGGTCGGCCACAGTAGGCTCGTCCTGAGCAGACACCAGAAGAGCACCATCGAGAGGAGCGCCGCCGGCGTGACGGAGAAGACCAGCCCAAAGCTTGAATGGACCGAGCTCGACCAGCGCGCGGTCGACACCGTACGGGTGCTCGCGATGGACGCCGTCGAGAAGGTCGGGAACGGACACCCCGGTACGGCGATGAGCCTGGCGCCGGCGGCGTACCTGCTCTTCCAGAAGGTGATGCGGCACAACCCGGCGGACCCGCACTGGGCCGGCCGCGACCGGTTCGTGCTGTCCGCGGGGCACTCGAGCCTGACGCTCTACATCCAGCTGTACCTGGCCGGCTTCGGCCTCGAGCTGGACGACCTGAAGTCGCTGCGGACGTGGGGCAGCAAGACCCCGGGCCACCCGGAGTACCGGCACACCCCCGGCGTCGAGACCACCACCGGTCCGCTCGGCCAGGGCATCGGCAACGCGGTCGGCATGGCGATGGCCGCCCGCCGCGAGCGCGGCCTGCTGGACCCGGACGCGCCGAAGGGCGAGGGTCTGTTCGACCACCAGGTCTACGTGATCGCCTCCGACGGTGACATCGAGGAGGGCGTCGCGTCCGAGGCCTCGTCGCTGGCCGGCACGCAGAAGCTCGGGAACCTCACCGTCATCTACGACGCGAACAAGATCTCGATCGAGGACAACACCGATATCGCGCTGTCCGAGGACGTCGCCGCCCGCTACGCGGCGTACGGCTGGCACGTCCAGGACGTCGACTGGACGCTCGGCGGCACCGGGTACGAGGAGGACGTCCAGGCGCTGTACGACGCGCTGGAGGCGGCCCGGGCGGTCACCGACAAGCCGAGCTTCATCCGGCTGCACACGATCATCGGCTGGCCGGCTCCGAACAAGCAGAACACCGGCAAGATCCACGGCTCGGCGCTCGGCGCCGACGAGGTCGCCGCCACCAAGAAGGTGCTCGGCTGGGACCCGGAGCAGACGTTCCAGGTCGCCGACGAGGTCCTCGCGCACACCCGCGAGGCGCTGGACCGGGGCAAGGCCCTGGAGGCCGAGTGGGGCGCGAAGTTCGACGAGTGGAAGGCCGCGCACCCCGACCGCGCCGCGTTGCTCGACCGGCTCTCGAAGCGCGAACTGCCGGGCGGCTGGAAGGACGCGCTGCCGAGCTGGGAGGCCGACGCCAAGGGTGTCGCGACCCGCGCCGCGTCCGGTGAGGTGCTGACCAAGCTGGCGCCGGAGCTGCCCGAGCTGTGGGGCGGCTCGGCCGACCTCGCCGGGTCGAACAACACCACCCCGAAGGGCCAGCCGTCCTTCATCCCGGCGGAGTACTCGACCAAGGAGTTCTCCGGCGACGAGTACGGCCGCGTCCTGCACTTCGGCATCCGCGAGCACGCGATGGGCTCGGTGCTCAACGGCATCGCGCTGCACGGCCTGACCCGCCCGTACGGCGGTACGTTCCTGGTCTTCTCCGACTACATGCGCCCGGCCGTCCGGCTGGCCGCGCTGATGCAGCTGCCCGTGACCTACGTCTGGACGCACGACTCGATCGGCCTCGGCGAGGACGGTCCGACGCACCAGCCGATCGAGCACCTGTCCGCGCTGCGGGCGATCCCGGGCCTGGACGTCGTCCGGCCGGGTGACGCCAACGAGACCGCGGCGGCGTGGGCGACGATCCTCGAGCACACCGACCGCCCGGCCGGCCTCGCGCTGACCCGGCAGAACGTGCCGACCTTCCCGCGTGGCACCGACGGCTTCGCCACCACGGAGAACGTGCACAAGGGCGGCTACGTCCTGCTCGACACCGACGGAACTCCGGACGTGGTGCTGATCGGCACCGGCTCCGAGCTGCAGATCGCGGTCGAGGCCCGGAAGGTGCTGGCCGCCGACGGCGTCAAGGCCCGCGTGGTCTCGATGGTCTCCCGCGAGTGGTTCGACGAGCAGGACGACGCGTACCGCGAGTCCGTCATCCCGGCCGACGTCCGGGCCCGGGTCTCGGTCGAGGCCGGGATCGCGCAGAGCTGGCACGACATCGTCGGCGACTCCGGCCGCTGCGTGAGCCTGGAGCACTACGGCGCGTCGGCGGCGTACCAGACGCTGTACGACGAGTTCGGCATCACCACCGAGGCCGTCGTCCAGGCCGCGAAGGACAGCATCGCCGCGGCCGCGCAGGTCAGCGGGCCGGGTGTCCCGCCGCGCCGTGCCGCCGCCGGCCCGGTCGGACCGGCCGACACCGGCGAAGCCAACTGACGACACCACACCACAGACACAACAGAACAGAACCTTCCGGAAGAAGGCATCGGAACCATGAACGATCGCTTGAAAGCACTCGCCGACGCGGGTGTCTCCATCTGGCTCGACGACCTGTCCCGTGAGCGGCTGGCCAGCGGCAGCCTGCAGGCCCTGATCGAGGACAAGCACGTGGTCGGCGTGACCACGAACCCGACGATCTTCGCCAAGGCCATCTCGGACGCCGACGCGTACGCCGAGACGGTCGGCCGGCTGGCCGCGCAGGGCGTGTCGGTCGACGAGGCGATCCGGGTGATCACCACCGACGACGTCCGCGACGCCGCCGACCTGTTCAAGCCGCTGTACGACGACACCGAGGGCCAGGACGGCCGGGTGTCGATCGAGGTCGAGCCGACGCTGGCGCACGACACCGCCAAGACCGTCGAGCAGGCCAAGCAACTGTGGGACGTCGTCGGCCGCGAGAACGTCTTCGTGAAGATCCCGGCCACCAAGGCGGGTCTGCCGGCGATCACCCAGACGCTGGCCGCCGGCATCAGCGTGAACGTCACGCTGATCTTCTCCCTCGAGCGCTACAGGGCGGTCGCCGACGCGTTCCTGAGCGGCCTGGAGCAGGCCGTCGAGAACGGCGTCGACGTCACCAAGATGGCCAGCGTCGCGTCGTTCTTCGTCAGCCGGGTCGACAGCGAGATCGACAAGCGGCTCGAGGCGATCGGCACCGACGAGGCGAAGGCGCTGAAGGGCAAGGCCGCGATCGCCAACGCGCGGCTCGCGTTCCAGGCGTACGAGGAGATCTTCGCCTCCGACCGCTGGCGCGAGCTCGAGACCGCCGGCGCCAAGCCGCAGCGTCCGCTGTGGGCGTCGACGGGTACCAAGGACCCGTCGTACTCCCCCACCCTGTACGTCGACAACCTGGTCACCCGCGGCGTGGTCAACACGATGCCCGAGGCAACGATCAAGGCGGTCGAGGAGCACAGCGAGATCACCGGTGACACGGTCCGCGGCGACTACGCGGCCGACCGCTTGGTGATCGACGACCTGGAGCGGCTGGGCATCTCGTACGACGAGGTCGTGCAGCTGCTCGAGGACGAGGGCGTCTCGAAGTTCGACGCCTCCTGGTCGGAGCTGCAGGACACCGTCGCGGCTGCCCTCAAGGCGGCTGCCAAGTGAGCACTCCCAAGGTAACCACCCAGAACGGCGAATGGGCCGAGGTCGTCGACAAGCTGGTCGCGGAGAAGATCGCCTCCCGGATCGCCGCGAAGGACGCGACGATCTGGGGGCCGGAGGCCGAGTCCGAGGCGTCGATCCGGCTCGGCTGGGTCGACCTGCACGAGACCTCGCGGCCGCTGCTGGCCGAGATCGAGGCGCTGCAGGCCGACCTGCGGTCGGAGGGCCTGGACAGGATCGTGCTGTCCGGTATGGGCGGCTCGTCGCTGGCACCGGAGGTCATCACCCGGACGGCGGGTGTGGAGCTCTTCGTTCTGGACTCGACCGACCCGAGTGTCGTGCAGCGGGCGCTGGACGGCGACCTGTCGAAGACCGTGATCGTGGTGTCCAGCAAGTCCGGCGGCACGGTCGAGACCGACAGTCACCGCCGTACCTTCGCGAAGGCGTTCGCCGACGCGGGGATCGACGCGGCCTCGCGGATCGTCGTGGTGACCGACCCGGGTTCGCCGTTCGAGAAGCTGTCGGCGGACGAGGGCTACCGCAAGACGTTCCTCGCGGACCCGAACGTCGGCGGGCGGTACAGCGCGCTGACGGCGTTCGGCCTGGTGCCGTCCGGTCTGGCCGGCGCCGACATCGCCGAGCTGCTCGACCAGGCGGCCGAGGCCGCTCCGGCGCTGCAGGCCGACTCCACCGACAACCCGGCCCTGTGGCTCGGCGCGGTGCTCGCGGCGAGTGCGGGACGGGACAAGGCGATCATCGCGGCCGAGGGCTCCGGCATCGTCGGGTTCCCGGACTGGGCCGAGCAGCTGATCGCGGAGAGCACCGGCAAGAACGGCACCGGCGTACTCCCGGTCGCGGTCGAGGCCGGGGCGCCCGAGCTTCACAGCGAGGCGGCTGACCTGACCAACGCCCTGCTCGCCGAGAAGGCGACGAGCGGAGTCCCGACGGCGCTGACCTCGGGCTCGCTCGGCGGGCAGTTCCTGCTGTGGGAGATGGCGACGGCGGTCGCGGGCTACCTGCTCGGGATCAACCCGTTCGACCAGCCGGACGTGGAGAGCGCGAAGTCGGCCGCCCGCGGCCTGCTCGACGCGCAGCCCGAGCCGGAACCGCCGGCGTTCACCGACGGTGCGGTCGAGGTTCGCGGTTCCGCGGACCTGCTGGACGGTGCCGACACCCTGAGGCGCGCCGTCACGACGCTCCTGGACCAGCTCGGCGACAAGGGCTACCTGGCTGTCATGGCCTACCTGGACTCCGAGCGCGACGCCGACCTGGCGTCGATCCGGACCGCGTTCGCGAAGCAGACCGGCAGGCCGGTGACGTTCGGATGGGGTCCGCGCTTCCTGCACTCCACCGGTCAGTACCACAAGGGCGGCCACCCGCAGGGCGTGTTCCTGCAGATCACCGCGACGCCGCCGGCGGACGTGGAGATCCCCGACCGCCCGTTCACGTTCGGCGGGCTGATCGCGGCGCAGGCCGCCGGTGACGCCAAGGTGCTCGCCGACCGCGGCCGTCCGGTGCTGCGGCTGCACCTGACCGGGCCGACGAGCGGCGTACAGCAGCTCCTGTCCCTGTTCGACAACTGATCGTTCGACGACTGATCTCGGAGGAACGCGGCTCATGACCGCTGAGCTCGACGAAGAGCCGACGGGTCCGGTGAACCCGCTGCGCGATCCCCAGGATCGGCGGCTGCCGAGGATCGCCGGGCCGTGCAGCCTGGTGATCTTCGGCGTCACCGGCGACCTGGCCCGCAAGAAGCTGATGCCGGCGGTCTACGACCTGGCGAACCGGGGGCTGCTGCCCCCGGGCTTCGCCCTGGTCGGGTTCGCCCGGCGGGACTACAGCAACCAGGACTTCGCCCAGATCGTGCACGACTCGGTGAAGGAGCACGCCCGGACGCCGTTCCGCGAAGAGGTGTGGCAGCAGCTGGCCGAGGGCTTCCGGTTCGTGCCGGGCGACCTGACCGACGACGAGGCGTTCAAGCGGCTGCGGGAGACCGTGGACGAGCTCGACGTCACCCGCGGCACGGGCGGCAACCACGCGTTCTACCTGTCGATCCCTCCGGGTCTGTTCCCGGAGGTCGTGCGGCAGTTGTCCGAGCACGGGCTGACCGACGAGACCCCTGGCTCGTGGCGGCGGGTGGTGATCGAGAAGCCGTTCGGTCACGACCTGAAGAGCGCCCGGGAACTGAACCAGGTGGTCGAGTCGGTGTTCCCGCCCGAGGCGGTCTTCCGGATCGACCACTACCTGGGCAAGGAGACGGTCCAGAACATCCTCGCGCTGCGGTTCGCGAACGCGATGTTCGAGCCGATCTGGAACAGCAACTACGTCGACCACGTGCAGATCACGATGGCCGAGGACATCGGCATCGGCGGCCGCGCCGGGTACTACGACGGCATCGGCGCCGCCCGTGACGTGATCCAGAACCACCTGCTCCAGTTGCTCGCGCTCGTCGCGATGGAGGAGCCGGTCAGCTTCGACGCCTGGTCGTTGCGCCAGGAGAAGAAGAAGGTGCTGAACGCCGTACAGCTGCCGGAGCGGCTGGACCTGCACACGGCCCGCGGGCAGTACGCGGCCGGCTGGGCCGGTGGCGTGAAGGTGAAGGGGTACCTGCAGGAGGACGGCATTCCTCAGGACTCGGCGACCGAGACCTTCGCGGCGCTGCGGGTCGACGTCGATACCCGGCGCTGGGCCGGTGTCCCGTTCTACCTGCGGACCGGTAAGCGGCTCGGCCGGCGCGTCACCGAGGTCGCGGTGATGTTCAAGCGCGCGCCGCACCTGCCGTTCAACAAGACCGAGACCGAGGAGCTCGGCCAGAACGCGCTGGTCCTGCGGATCCAGCCGGACGAGGGCATCACGGTCCGCTTCGGCGCCAAGGTCCCCGGTACGTCGATGGAGATCCGCGACGTGAACATGGACTTCCAGTACGGCGGCTCGTTCACGGAGTCCTCCCCCGAGGCGTACGAGCGGCTGATCCTCGACGTACTGCTCGGTGATCCGCCGTTGTTCCCGCAGCACACCGAGGTCGAGCTGGGCTGGAAGATCCTCGACCCGGTGCTCGGCTACTGGTCCCGGCACGGCAAGCCGGAGCAGTACGCGTCCGGCGACTGGGGCCCGGACTCGGCGCACGAGATGCTCGCCCGCGACGGACGTACCTGGAGGCGGCCGTGATCATCGACCTGACCGACACCACGTCGAGCGAGATCGCGTCGGCGCTGCTGAAGGCCCGCCGGAACGCGGGCTCGCCGGCCATGGGCATGGTCGGCACGATCGTGGTGGTCGTCGACGAGGCGTCCCACCACGACGCGATGAAGGCCGCGAACGAGGCCGGTCGCGAGCACCCGTCCCGGGTCCTGGTCGCGATCCTGCGCCCGGGCCGCGGCGCGTCGGGGCTGGACGCCGAGGTCCGCGTCGGCGAGGGCATCCCGGGCGAGGCCGTGCTGCTGCGGCTGCACGGTGAGCTGGCGAAGGTGCCGGAGTCCGTGATCACGCCGCTGCTGCTGCCGGACTCCCCCGTCATCGTCTGGTGGCCGGGCGGCGGACCGAAGGCTCCGGCGGAGGACCCGCTGGGGCGGCTGGGCCGGCGCCGGGTGACCGACGCGGCGGCGACCCGGCGGGCGTCGATCGACTACACGGCCCGGGCCGAGGGATACGCGCCCGGCGACACGGACTTCGCGTGGACGCGGTTGACGCCGTGGCGGGCGCTGATGGCCGCTGCTCTGGATCAGTACCCGACGAAGGTGACCGGGGCCGAGGTTTCGGCCGCTCGCGGGAACCCGAGCGCGGACCTGATGGCGGCGTGGCTGCAGTCCCGGTTGAAGGTGCCGGTGGAGCAGAAGAACTCGCGCGGTCCGGGGGTGACCGCCGTACGGCTGTTCACGCCGTCCGGGCCGATCGCGTTGACGCGGCCGGACGGTGCGGTGGCGACGTTCAGCGTGCCGGGCCAGCCGGATCGGCCGGTGGCGCTGAAGCGGCGTACGACGTCCGAGCTGCTGAGCGAGGAGCTGCGGCGGCTCGACCCGGACGACGTGTACGCCAAGACGCTGGCGACGCTCGTCGAGCGGAACGGTCTGCCGGAGGACGCGAAGAAGGTCGGGGAGACTGCGCGGAAGTCCACGGCGGCGAAGGTGACCGCGGCCGGCAAGAAGGTGGCGTCCGCAGCCGAGACGAAGGCGCCGGAGACGAAGTCCGCCGCGAAGAAGGCTCCGGCCAAGAAGGCTCCTGCCGGCAAGGCGGTGGCGAAGAAGACCGCGGCGAAGAAGGTTGCCGGGGGCAAGAAGGCGGCGAAGCGATGAAGCAGCCTGAACTGCTGATCCAGTCCGATGCCGACGATCTGGCCTACACCGTCGCGTCCCGGTTCATCACCCGGATCGTCGACGCCCAGAGCACCGGCGGCGTCGCGCACGTCGTACTCACCGGCGGCAGGGTGGCCGCCGTCGTCTACCGGGCCGTCGCGGAGTCACCGGCCCGGGTGGAGGTCGACTGGCGGCGCGTGGAGTTCTGGTGGGGCGACGAGCGTTTCCTGCCCGACGGCGACCCGGACCGGAACGAGACGCAGGCGCGGGACGCGCTGCTGTCCCACGTGGACGTCGATCCGGCCCGCGTGCACCCGATGCCGGCGGACACCGGGCAGGGCGCGGAGGCCGCAGCTGTGGCGTACGCGGAGGAGCTGTCCGCCGCGGGCTCGCCGAAGTTCGACGTACTGATGCTGGGCGTCGGGCCGGACGGGCATGTGGCGTCGCTCTTCCCCGGTTATCCGCAGCTCGAGGAGACGGATACGGCGGCGGTCGCCGTGCACGACTCCCCCAAGCCCCCGCCGACGCGGGTCTCGCTGACCTTCCCGCGGCTGGACAGGGCGCGTGAGGTCTGGTTCGTGGTCTCCGGCGAGGACAAGGCCGACGCGGTCGCCCAGGCGCTGCGCGGCGGCGACGTCCCGGCGGCTCGCCCGAAGGGTCAGGACCGGACTCTCTGGCTCATCGACCAGGCCGCCGCGTCGAAGCTGTCCTGAGAGTTCGGCGGCCGCCGAAGGGTCCGGGTGGAAGACTCCGGGTATGACGACGTTCCGTGAGTTGCATGCCGGGCAGTTCGTGATGCCGAACGCGTGGGACGCAGGGAGCGCGGTGCTGCTGGCGGCGGCCGGGTTCCCCGCGATCGCGACGACCAGCGCCGGGATCGCGTTCTCGATGGCGAAGGGTGACCACACCCTGCCGGACGGGGCGCCGGCGGTGTCGCGGGACGCCATGTTCGACCGCGTCCGCGAGATCACGGTGGCGAGCGCCGTACCGGTGAACGGCGACCTCGAGGACGGGTACGGCGCTGCGCCCGGGCGGGTCGCGGAGACGATCGCGCTGGCGCGCGAGGCGGGACTGGCGGGCGGGAACATCGAGGACTACGACGGGCGGGAGCTGTACGACGTCGAGCTCGCGGTGGAGCGGATCGTCGCGGCGCGGGAGGCGGCGGGGTCCGGCTTCGTGCTGACCGCGCGGACCGACGGGCAGTTGCTGCGGACGCCGGCCTCGCTCGCCGACTCGATCGAGCGCGCCAACCGGTTCCGTGCGGCCGGCGCGGACTGCCTGTACGTGCCGGGTGTGAACGACCTGGAGACGATCCGAACGCTGGTGAGGGAAATCGACGGACCGCTGAACGTCGTGATCGGCCTCGGTACGTCGGCGCTCACCGTCGCGGACCTGCAGTCGGCCGGCGTCACCCGGATCAGCCTCGGCGGCAGCATCGCGCGAGCCGCACTCGGCTTCATCCGGCGGAGCGCCGAGGAGCTGGCGACGAAGGGCACGATCACGTTCGCCGCCGATCAGATCCCACAGGCAGACTTGAACGCCCTGTTCGCGCGATCATCGGAGGGTGAGCGCTGACTCCAGCCTTCCGCTGCTTGCGCGAACCCACGCGATCGTCGGGTTCGCCGCCTGCGCCTGCCTGATCCTCCTCTACGCCGTCGGCGAGCCGTTCGGTCTGCTCAACGACGTGGGCAATGCCCTCCTGGGCCTCCTCAGCCTCGCCCTCGCCTGGCTCCTGTCCGGGCGCCAGGTGCTCGTCGGCGTCGCGGCTGTCGGAGCGGCGCTGACCGTGGTGGGGACGATCCTGGTCGTCTCCGGCATCACCGGCTTCTACCTGGCCGGACTGTGGTCCAGCTTCGGGTTCGCTCTGATCGGTGTCTGGCTGCTGAATGCGTCCCGTTCACTTCCCCACCTGCGTCGAGCGGGCCTCGTCGCCGGTGGGGTGATGCTCCTCGGCCTCCTCGGCGTGCCGGGGATCCTCATGGGACTCGACGACATGGACAGCGCCCCGGCATGGGCGTTCGTCGCCGGGGTGAGCTGGGCCGGGACCTACCTGCTCTTTCCCGCCTGGAGCCTGCGGTTAGCCGGGCGGGACCGTGCCGAACGCGGCCTCTGAGGGCGGGAACATCGCGCGGACGTCGCCCCCGCTCACCCAGATCCCGATCGCCAGCGCAGCAGTTGCCTCCAGCAACTTCGCCCGGACCAGCCCGCCCGCGGGGATCGGCTCGCATCCGACATCCCGGACCAACTGAGCAACCACCTCCAGCCCGTCGTCAGCGCAGATCGGCACGCCGAGGCCCGCGGGGGGATTCCGCCACACCGCGTCCGCCGCCAGGTTGAACGCCTTCACCACGTGCACCCCGGGCACCGCCCGGCTGATCTCCTCGGCCGTGGCCGGCTGCGCCAACGTGAAGTCGCTGTGGTTCAAGGCGTTCGTGCAATCGATCAACGTCGTCCCCGCCGGTACCAGTTGTGCGATCTCCACTGCAACCTCCGCCGGTACGGCGAGCAGCACCACGTCGCCGTACGACGCCGCCTCCGTGAGCGATCCCGCCGTACCGCCGACGCGCCGTGCGACCTCCGCCGCCCTTCCGGGATCACGCCCGCCGATCATCACCTCGTGACCGGCCTTGACCCAGTGCGTCGCCAGCGCCTCGGCCATCATTCCGTTGCCCAGTGTTCCTATTCGCATTCCTCGACCGTAGAGAGTTCGATGCGCACCTTCTGGTGCCCATCGCGCGACGCACAATGGACCCGTGAGATTCTTCGCCGACTGCCAGGCGCGGGTCGCCGCCGACCTGATCAGCGGACGCTGGCCGATGGTCGTCCTGTACGCGCTCGCCGAAGGCCCCGCGCGCCCCGGCGAACTGCGGCGCCAGATCGGCGGCATCAGCCAGAAGGTCCTCACCGGGACCCTCCGCCGCCTCGAGCACAACGGCCTGGTCGAACGCCGCCGGTACGCCGAAGCGCCACCGCGGGTCGAATACTCCCTGACCACCGCCGGCAAGGACCTCCTGGTCCCGATCCGCGCCCTCGGCGACTGGGCGGCCGTGTACGCCGACCAGCTGCCTGCCGGCGAGCCGCTCGGCCCCTGACCTATCCGGAGGGTCCTCCGAAACGCGGGATAGGATCGCGCCATGACAGCTTCCGAATCCACCGACCGTCCGTACGGCGCCTTCCCCGCGCGGATCGGTCTGCAGGTCCAGCCCCAGCACGCCCAGTACGCCGACATCCGGCGGACCGTCGCCGCGGCCGAGGAGATCGGTGTCGACGTCATCTTCAACTGGGACCATTTCTACCCGCTCAGCGGTGAGCCCGAGGGCCTGCACTTCGAGTGCTGGACCATGCTGGCCGCCTGGGCCGAGGCGACCGAGCGGGTCGAGATCGGCGCGCTGGTCACCTGCAACTCCTACCGCAACCCCGACCTGCTCGCCGACATGGCGCGGACGGTCGACCACATCAGCGACGGCCGGCTGATCTTCGGCATCGGCTCCGGCTGGTTCCAGAAGGACTACGACGAGTACGGCTACGACTTCGGTACGGCGGGCGGCCGGCTGGACGCCCTGGGCGAGGCGCTGCCGCGGATCGAGCAGCGCTGGAGCAAGCTCAACCCGCAGCCGACCCGGGACATCCCGGTGCTGATCGGCGGCGGCGGCGAGAAGAAGACGCTCAAGCTGGTCGCCAAGCACGCGAACATCTGGCACGGGTTCGGCGACGCGGAGACGCTCGCCCACAAGCACGCCGTACTCGACGAGCACTGCCGCACGATCGGCCGCGACCCGGGTGAGATCGAGCGGTCCGCCGGCGTCGGCGACAAGTCCCCGGAGGACATCGGCAAGTCGCTGCTCGACGTCGGGACCCGGCTGTTCACGGTCTCCTCGTCCGGCCCCGACTACGACCTGGGCCTGCTCCGCGAGTGGGTCTCCTGGCGCGACGAGGTCAACGCCAAGTAGTACACCGGCCGGGTGGTCGCCGTACGGGGCCACCCGGCTGTCTAAACTTCCGGCATGTCTACGTTGCCTGGGAACGGTTCGGTGCGGCCTATCACCCGGTGGGGTGAGGACGTCATGCATCGGGTCAATCAGCCTGTCACCGACTTCGGGGACGAGCTGCAGACGCTGGTCGCCGACATGGTCGCGACGATGAACGCGGCCGAGGGCGTGGGCCTCGCGGCGAACCAGGTCGGGGTCGACCTGCAGCTGTTCGTGTTCGACTGCCCGGACAAGGACGGAAACCGCGTGCAGGGTGTGGTGTGCAACCCGAAGCTGGAGCTGCCGGAGGGCAAGGACCGCAACCTGGACGAGGGCGACGAGGGCTGCCTGTCGCTGCCCGGCGCGTTCACCAAGTGCGCGCGTCCCGACTTCGCCAGGGTCACCGGTGTCGACCAGCACAACCAGCCGGTCAGCTACGAAGGCACTGGCCTGCTGGCTCGCTGCCTGCAGCACGAGACCGACCACACTCAGGGCATGGTCTTCGGCGACCGGCTCTCCCGGAAGTACCGCAAGCGCCTCTTCGCCGAGGCCGAGGAGTTCGCCCCCGACTATCCCGGCGACTGGCCGGTGACCCCGATGGTCGACCACGACCACGAGGACACCCCCGCCACCTGAGGCTGCTACCAGCGGGCCTTGGGCAGGTTGGCGAAGATGGCCTCGGCCGATTGCTCCGGTGTCTGGTGCGTGGTGTCGAGCCAGAGACCCCGGCGCGGGATCTCGTCGAGGCCGGCCTGGAGCGCTCGTACGGCGGTCTCGAGCGAACCGTCCGCGGTCTGCCAGTCGCGGTAGGAGTTGGCGCCGCCGCGGCCGATCTCCCGCTCGACGATCGACTCGACCGTCGGGACGAGTACGACGAGGTACGTCTCGACGTCGTGCAGCCGCGAGAACCAGCGTTCGACGTGCTCGCCCAGCACGATGTCGCTGCACACGAAGTCGAATCCGTTGTCGGCGTAGTGCTGCGCGACCAGGGCGCTGGCGTCGTACCGCAACTCCAGCTGCCGGATCGCCTCGGCCGACGGATCCGGCGTCATGATCTCGGCCCCGGCGACCACGCCGCGATAGAACACGTCCCCGTCGAGGGTCGCCGCCGGCGGTCCCATCCGGGCCGCGAGCAACGGTGCGATCGTCGACTTGCCGGCGGCCTGCATCCCGGTGACCAGAACTACCTTCGCCATTCCTCTGCTTTCAACGCGTAAATGGTGGCGTCGAACGGTACGCCGTCCTCCTCCAGCACCGCCTCGTGGTCGAAGCTCATCCCGAGCCGGCGCATGACCGCGATGCTACGGACGTTCGGCGTATCGGTCATCGCAATAACCCGCGTCAAGCCGGCCTCTGTGAACGCGTAATCCAGCCACGACGCCGCCGCCTCCGTCGCGTACCCGTGGCCCCAGTACTCCCGTGCCAACCGCCAGCCGAGGTGGAGCTCCTCCGGATACCACTGCTCCCGCGTGAGCCCGCACGCCCCGAGGAACGCGCCGTCGGCCCGCCGCTCCACTGCAAGGAAGCCGATTCCCTCAGCGGCATACAACGCGTTCACCGCGGCCGCGATCCGGTCCGATTCCTCCCGGCTGAGCGGCCCACCGATGTACTGCGTGACGTCCAGGTCGGCATTCAGCTCGGCCCACGGCTCCAGGTCGGATTCGCGGAACGGGCGCAGCACCAGGCGTTCCGTCGTACGCATGACTCCCCCTCAGCGTCTGGTGGCGTAGAACGCCACTGCTGCCGAGGATGCCACGTTGAGGGAGTCCACGCCGCCTGCCATCGGGATCCGTACGGCGAGGTCGGCCTGGGCGAGGACGTGCGGTTTCAGGCCGTGCCCCTCGGTGCCGAAGATCAGGGCGAGTTTGTCGTCCTTGCGGTCCGCGAGATCGTCGAGCGTGATCGAGTCGTCGGTGAGCGCCATCGCGGCCGCGACGTACCCGTGGTCCTGCAGACGCCGCAGGTCGCCGGGCCAGCTCTGCAGTCGGGTCCACGGGACCTGGAAGACGGTGCCCATCGAGACCTTGATCGAGCGCCGGTACAGCGGGTCCGCGCACGTCGGCGTCACCAGGACGAGGTCGACGCCCAGCGCGGCCGCGGCGCGGAACCCGGCGCCGACGTTGGTGTGGTCAACGATGTCGTCGAAGATCGCGATCCGTCGTACGGCGTCGGTCAGCAGCTCCGGGAGTGGTACGGCGGCCCGGCGCTTGTACGACGCCAGCGCGCCGCGGTGCACGTGGAATCCGGTGACCTGTTCGGCCAGCTCCTCCGAGACGACGTACACGGGCTTTTCCGGCCACCGCTCCAAGACGTCCTGCAACGAGTCCAGCCAGCGCGGTGCGAGCAGGAACGACCGCGGCTCGTACCCGGCGTCCGCGGCGCGCCGGATCACCTTGTCGCCCTCGGCGATGAACAGCCCGTGCTCCTCCTCGAGCAGGCGCCGCAGGTTCACCTCCCGCAGCCGCACGTAGTCGGCCAGCCGCTCGTCCCCCGCGTCCTCGACCGGAACCAGCGTCACGCCGTACCCCTCGCGGCCTTCCCGGCCACCTCCACCACGTTGCCGATGACAATGATCGCCGGTGCGCCGACGCCCTCGTCCGCCATCGTCTGCGCGATGCCGGCGAGATCGGACGTCACCATCCGCTGCCCGGGAAGGGTGCCGTCGGCAATCGCCGCCGCGGGCGTGTCGGCCGGGCGCCCGGCCGCGATCAGCCGCTCGGCGATCGCCGGCAGGTTCTCGACGGCCATCAGCAGCACCAGCGTCCCGCGCAGGTGCGCCAGGGCGTCCCAGTTCACCAGCGAGTCCGGATGCGACGGCGGAATGTGGCCCGACACGACCGTGAACTCGTGCGTCACGCCGCGATGCGTGACCGGGATCCCCGACACCGCCGGCACCGAGATCGAGCTCGTGATGCCCGGCACCACGGTCCACGGCACCCCGGCCGCCGCGCACGCCAGCGCCTCCTCGAACCCGCGGCCGAAGACGTACGGATCGCCGCCTTTCAGCCGTACGACGACCTTCCCCTCCCGCCCGCGCTCCACGAGGATCCGGTTGATCTCCTCCTGCTGCGCCGCCCGCCCGCGCGGCAGCTTCGCCGCGTCGAACAGCTCGACGTCCGGAGGCAACTCGTCCAGCAACTGCTGCGGCGCCAGCCGATCCGCCACCACCACATCGGCCTCGGCCAGCAACCGCCGTCCGCGCACCGTGATCAGATCCGGATCCCCAGGTCCCCCACCGACCAAATAGACCCCTGGCTGCCGGTCCACGTCCCGCGCCGCCAGCTCACCGGTACGCAGGCCCTCGAGGATCGCGTCGCGTACGGCGGCCGACCGGCGGTGATCGCCTCCGCCCAGCACGCCGACGGTCACGTTGTCGTGCTGCCCGGACGCCGGCGTCCACGCGGTCGCCCGCGACCGGTCGTCGGACCGTACACAGAAGATCCGCCGCTCCTCGGCCTCCGCCGAGACCTGGTCGTTGACCGCGGCATCGTCCGTCGCCACCACGACGTACCAGGCCCCGTCGAGGTCGCCGGCCTCGTAGCCGCGCTCGATCCAGGTCAGCGACGGGTTGCCGAGCAGACCCTCGATCGTCGGCGTGATCGAGGGCGAGATCAGGTCGATCCGGGCACCCGCCTCGAGCAGCCGCGGCAGCCGGCGCTGCGCGACGCCACCGCCGCCGACGACGACCACGCGCCGTCCGTCGAGGACGAGCCCGGACAGGTACTGGTGCGTCACGAGGTGATCCCCGCGTCCTCGAAGGTCGCCATCTCGGCGAGTGCGCGGGCGGCGCAGGTCAGGATCGGGTACGCGAGCACCGCGCCGGTCCCCTCACCGAGCCGCAGGTCGAGGTCGACGAGCGGCTGCAGGCCGAGCTGCTTCAGCGCGACCGCATGCCCTGGCTCGGCCGACCGATGACCGGCCACGCAGTAGTCGATGACGGCCGGGTGGAACGCCTGCGCGACGAGCGCGGCCGCTCCGGCGATCACACCGTCGAGGATCACCGGGACCTTGTTGGCCGCGGCGCCGAGGATGTACCCGGCGAGTGCGGCATGCTCCAGGCCGCCGTACGCCTGCAGGGCCTTGAGCGGCTCGGTCGCTGGTACGTCGTGCAGCGCGAGAGCCTCCCGTACGACGGCCGTCTTGTGCGCCAGCGCTGCGTCGTCGATGCCGGTGCCGCGACCCGTCACGTGCTCGGCGGTCGCTCCGGTGAAGGTCGCGATCAGGGCTGCGGACGCGGTCGTGTTGGCGATGCCCATGTCGCCGGTCAGCAGGCAGCGGTACCCCTCCTGGACGAGCTTGTCCGCGAGGTCGAACCCGACGGCGATCGCCGCGCGTGCCTCGTCCTCGGTGAGGGCGTCGGTCCGGGACAGGTCGCGCGTGCCGGGCCGGACCTTCGCGTGCACGATGTCCAGCTGCTCGACCGGCGTCGCGACCCCGACGTCGACCACGCGGACGTCGACCCCGTTGTTGGCCGCGAAGGCGTTCACGGCGGCGCCGCCGGCGGCGAAGTTCGCCAGCATGGCGGCGGTCACTTCCTGCGGCCACGGGGAGACGTTCTGCGCGTGCACACCGTGATCCGCGGCGAACACCGCGACGACCGCGGGCCCCGGAACGGCGGGCGTCCCGGTCATCCCGGCGACCCTCACGGACAGCTCCTCCAGGACGCCGAGCGAACCGGCCGGTTTGGTCAGCCGCGTGTGCCGCTCCTCGGCCGCCCGCATCGCCGCCTGATCAGCGGGAGCGATCCGCTCCAGGTACTCGTCCACCAGGTCCTCCGTCCCGTGCTGTCTCCGCCGTTCCCGCGCCCTTGTCCGCGGGGCGGATCGGCGTACGCCCCGGCGTACCCGATCTTCCCATCCCCGACCGGGTGCCCCCGGACGGCCCGGCGGTATGTGGACAGTAATGTCGGAATCACCACATCTCGCGAGATCCCTGGAGGGTCACGAATGTCGCTCGATCGACCTGTTGCACCGGATCCGTACGAACTCCTGCCGGAGGTTGGTTCGTTCACCGTCAGCAGCACCGATGTCGCCGACGGGGAGCCGCTGGCGGACGCGCACGCGTTCGCGGGCGGGAACACGTCGCCGCAGCTCAGCTGGTCCGGGTTCCCGGCGGAGACGAAGGCCTTCGTGGTGACCTGCTTCGACCCGGACGCGCCGATCGTGTCCGGGTTCTGGCACTGGGTGCTGGTCAACCTCCCGGCGACCGTCACCGAGCTGCCCACCGGCGCCGGCACCACCGAGCGGCTCGACAACGGCGCGTTCCACGTCCGCAACGACTTCGGCACCAAGAACTTCGGCGGCGCCGCCCCACCCGCGGGCGACCAGATCCACCGCTACTACTTCGTGGTCCACGCCATCGACGTCGAGTCCCTGGACGTAGACGCCGACGCCACCCCCGCCGTAGTCGGCTTCAACCTCGCCTTCCACACCCTCGCCCGAGCCATCCTCACCCCCACCTACCAGGTCGCCGAGTAGCTGGGTAGTACCGCGCCGCGCCAGGCGGAGATGGGTGGGGAGGACTTCTGCCCGATCCGGGTGGCAAATCCTCCCCACCCCCTCGCGTCGAGCCCGAGAATCAGAGCGCCGCGAGGTACACCCATTGGCCGGCTTCGCGGGTGAAGGTGCTGTTTTCGTGTTGGGTGCCGGGGTGGCCGTTGGTGGTGTAGTGGGCTCGGAACTCGACGGTGGCCTCGGTGTGGAACGGGCTGCCGCCGGTGGTGTTGAGGATCTCCAGGCCGGTCCACTCGCGGTCGGGCGCGAAGTCGAGGCCGGCTGGGCGAGTCGTCAGAGACCACGTCCGGAGCAGGTACGCCGCATCGTGCATCACGAAGGCGGTGTACCTGGACCGCATCAACTGCTCCGCGGTACTGGCCGTCGTCTTGCCGAGATGGAGTGGTTGACAGCACGCGGCGTACGACTCGCCCCGACCGCACGGACAGGTGGATGGAACTGGCATGAGCCGATTGTTGCCGATACCGCCTCAGCCCCTCGACCTACCGTACCGACAACTGCGGGTCCTCCAGCGGCATACACGCCACCTCCGCCTGCAGACCGTCGTACTGCTCCTGGGTGAGAGCGTCGGACAGTAGGACGCTCACCCGCCCGCGCTTGCGGCCCCAGGCGCCGGCGATGCGACCGTCGACGAGCACGCCGTTGGGATGAAAGCTGTCAGCAACCGGCGTCAGGCTGCGCAGGCCCGGGGCGATGAAGCGGCCGTCGCGGTCGCGGCCGAACAGCCGGAGGTCCGACGCGACCAGCAACCGAACCCCACGCGGCGCCTCCGCGGTCCACAAACGTTCCTCGTCCGCGCGCAGGATCCACCCCGGTACGCCGTCGAAGTCGACCTCGACCAACTCGTGGGCCAACTGACCCCACACCGCGCGCGCATCGGCCGGCGACAGACCGGACCACCACGCGAACACCTTCGGCGTCGTCGGCCCGAAGTACCGCACGTGCCGCCGGCACAACTCCAACCGGGCATCGGACACGTCGACGTCCGGCCGCGGTATCTCACGCGCGTACAGCGACGTCGTGTCCCACCGGACCGCGATCCGCCCACTCGCGCATGCCTCCCGCAGCCCGCGGATCCCGGCCCCGCGCCGCTCCCGGCCGCCCAACTCCTCGCACACCCGCGCCGCCAACCCGTCGATCCGCCGTACGGCGTCCGGATCCATCGGCAGCCGCCCCAGCGTGAACACGCCGAAGTCCCGCACCGGCAGCACATACACGGCCGCCCGCGGACTGTACGTCTGGACGAACGATGGATGGGCCCAATCGTCCGGCCGGCATCCCGCCATCCGCGCGTGCAACCCGAGCAGCGCGTCCCGCGGCGCGGTGTCCTGCAGTCCGACCTGCGCTGCCTCCGCATACGATCCTGGCGGAAGACGCTCGGCCAGATGGTTCACGTGCAGCCGGTAGGCGACGGTCTGCTCGCGGGTCACACTCCGCATGAGCCGACCGTAGCCACAAAACACGCCGCCGAATGGCTTGTTTTACCCGGATGCCGTGCGCTCAGGGCCGGATGTCGTAGTTGTAGACCATGATCGCGCCGACGCCCAGGGCGAGGACGGCGAGGATCATGCCGATCGCCGCCGCAGGTTTCCCGCGGCGGTTGCCGGCCAGCGCTGCGATCGCCAGAGCCAAGGCGGGTACGGCGAACGGGAAGGCCACGTACTGGCGGATCGGGAATCGGTCGATGAGGTTCGAGAACGGCAGGAACGGCGCGACCAGTCCGGCGATGCCGAGCAGTAGCGCCAGGACGCTCAGCGCGGGCGAGCCCATCGGCCGATGGGCGCCGGACGGCACCGCGGCGACAGGCTGCTGCGCATGCTCTGGCCAAAGGTGCTGCGGGTACCCGGGGCCAACGGGTGGAGGGGGCTGTTGCGGATAGGCGGTGGTCGGCCATGGGTACTCGGCGGCACCCGGCTGGTTATAGCCGGACGTGTGCGGTGGCCCATAACCGGGGGCGGATGATCGGGGCGCGACAGGGCGAGGATCCGGCTCGGACGGGCGGTCGGTCATAGGAGTTCCACACTCGGGGCCAGGCGCGAACTGCGCCTGGTGCGGACGGCATCTTCCCGCTGACGCGGAGACTCCCGAGAAGGTTCCCCCGATCGGCGCGACTACTCCTCGCCCAGCGGAAAGGCGCGAATGACCACGGCGGTCGGCGTCGTGGCGCCCGACGACGGTTCCGAGCCGACGAAGTCGCGCAGTACCCGATGGAGACGCGCACGGAGCTCGGCGAGTTCACCGTCCGCCAGCGTCACCACCTCGCTGAACGCGAAGTCCTCGTCCGTCATCCCCCGCTTCGCCTTCGCGGCGAGCCAGCTCGCGTACGCCGTGTCCTCGAGCTCACGGTTCAACGTCGCCTGCTCGGCGCGCACCGCCCGCCGCCACGGTTTCACCCGCCCCGCCGCGCCCGGCACCGCCTCGATCACCCCGAGCGCCTCGAGCCGGCGCAGGTGGAACGAGCACGAGCCCGTACTCTCCCCCAACTCGCGCGCCGCGACCGTGGACGTCGTCGTACCGTCCCGATCGATCAGCTCCAGCAGCGCCTGCCGCAGCGGGTGCGCGCGGACGACGTCGCGCCGGTTCGTCCTGCGCTGCTCGGTCATACGCGGCATCCTAGTCTTACCTTTGCAAAGCCGATACTTTGCAGATTATGGTCTTTGCATGCCGACGTACATCCTGGGCCGACCGAGCCGCCGCCTTCCCGACGTGACGGACGAGGTACGGCGGGGCACGCCGCGGCGCATCACGGAGTACGGCGAGGCGATCCTGCATCGCCCGTGCCGGCCGGTGACCGAGTTCGGTGCGGAGCGGTGGGGCGGGCTGATCGACGACATGTTCACGACGATGTGGATCGCCGAAGGGTGCGGTCTGGCGGCGAACCAGGTCGACGTGGACGCCCAGCTGTTCGTCTACGACCTCACCGACGAACACGGCGACCGTCACGTCGGCCACGCCTTCAACCCGCGCGTCGAGACCATGTCCGCGCTCTTCGGAACCCAGTCCGGATCCGAAGGCTGCCTGTCCGTCCCCGGCGCCAACGCCGCGCTCCCCCGCCCAGCCCGCGCGACGCTGCACGCGTACGACGTCGAAGGCCGCCCGTTCACGCTCGAGGCGAGCGGCTACTTCGCCCGCTGCCTCATCCACGAGACCCAGCACCTGGCCGGCACCGTCTACGTCGACCATCTTCCGCTGTCTGCCCGCGACCAGACCCTCGCCCAGTCCGCGGCCCACCGCTCATCGGTGCTCGCGCACCGCGCCAGCCGTCGACACCTGCTCGACGAGTAACGCGTTCAGCTCCGCCGGATCGTCGACAGCCACGCGGGGGCGCCGTTGTCGTGAATGCGGGTCTCCAGCCTGCACGGCTCGATGCTCACGGTCGTCCACCCCTGGGAGAAGGCTGTCCTCACGTCATCCTGACTGACGGCGTGCGGGACCGGCTCGGGTCCTTCGTCGCTGAAGCTGACGACGTACAGCATCGTTCCCGGCTTCGCCGCCCTCGCCAGACTGCCGGCGTACGCCGCACGCTCGCCCGTGTCGAAGGTGTGGAACAGCCCGCTGTCGAGGATCGTGTCGAAGGCCCGCCCGAGCCGCTCGAGATGAAGCGCGTCCGCGACAGCGAACTCGGCCTCGACACCACGCTCCAACGCCTTCTGACGCGCAGCATCAATCGCGGTCGCGGCGACATCCACACCGAGCACCGGCACGCCCAGCGCCGCGATGTGCAAGGTGTTCTCCCCGCTCCCGCACCCCGCATCGAGCACCGCCCCACCGAACACACCACGAGCCGCCAACTCAACAACTGCAGGCTGCGGCCCCACAATCTCCCACGGCGCCGGCCCGTCCTGATACGACGCATCCCACGCCCGCCCCGCCATCCGCTCATGACTGGTCGGCCGCCGACCACCGTACTCATCCACCACGAACCCCTCTGCCCGAGAATCAGGTTCCCCACCACGCTAGCCCGCGCGGCATGCAGGATCCGAAGCAGGATGTACGACGCGGGTACGACGTCCTGTCGCGCCGGTGCGACGAGGCGACGGGGTGCAGATGCGAAGTACCAGGACTGGATCGAGGAGCTGACAGGCCGGCTCGGTCCAGGCAGTCGGGTGATCAACGTGGGATACGGGACCGGCGTACCAGTCACCCGGCCACTGAGCACGGCCGGGCATCGTGTCACCGGCGTTGACATCAGCGAGGTCCAGATCAGCCGCGCCCGCGAACTCGTCCCCGGCGCAGAGTTCGTCAACGCAGACGTCATGTCGCTCGACTTCCTGCTCGGGTCGTTCGACGCCATCGTGTCGCTCTACGCGCTGGTCCACCTGCCGGACGAGCAGCCTCAACTCCTCGCGCGCATCGCCGGCTGACTTCGGCCTGGTGGTTGCATCCTGTGTACGACGGGCCACGCCGCTGGACCGGCACCGAGGACAAACTGGCTCGACGGCGGCGCCCCGATGCGGTGGAGGCAGACGGACGCGACGACGTACCAAACGTGGATCGCAACCGCCGGCCTGACCGTCGGCACCAACACCTTCGTCCCCGAGGGGACCGGCGGCCACTTCTGGACCCACCGCCCGGTTTGCGGAACATAATTGCCGCTATTCGGCACAAATGTTCCGCAAACCGCAAGTGCAGGCATTTCGCTTCGCCACTGCCTCCGCCCGTCAGAGCGGGACCCGCGCCGCCGCAGGCGGCCGACAAAACCGCCGCCGCGAAGCGGTGTCCGATGCGTGCCGCAGGGCTGCCAACACCCGGCACAAATGCTCCACAACCTCAGCCCGCTGCCGGCACTTCGCTCCGCCAGCGCCTCCGCCCACCGGCGCCGCACGCGCGCCGCCGCAGGCGGCCGACAAAACTGCCGCCGCGAAGCGGTGTCCGATGAGTGCCGCGGGCCGCCAACACCCGGCACAAATGTTCCGCAAAGCTCAACTGCAGGCATCTTGCTTCGCCACTGCCCCGCCCGTCGGAGCGGGATGCGCGCCGACGCAGGCGGTCGACAAACCGGCGCCGCGAAGCGGTGGCCGGTTCGCGGCGGCCGGTGGTGGCGGTGAGCCTGGTGGACTCCCCGCCGGACTGGGTCAGTCCTTGATGCCGGACTGGGTGACGCCCTGGATCAGGTAGCGCTGGAGGAACGCGAAGATCAGGACGAGCGGAAGGATCGACACGGCGACCGCCATGAACAGCTCATGGATGTTGATGGTCTGCGCCGTGATGAACGTCGACAGCGCGACCTGGATGGTCCACGACGACGAGTCCTGGCCGATCACCAGCGGCCACAGGAACGAGTTCCAGTTGCCGATGAACGTGATCGCCGCCAGCGCCGCGAAGAACGGCAGCGAGTTCGGTACGACGATCCGCCAGAACACCCCGAAGTGACCCGCGCCGTCGACGCGCGCCGCTTCCTCCAGCTCCCGCGGGAACCCGAGGAAGTACTGCCGGAACAGGAACGCGGCGAAGCCGCTGAACAACGTCGGGATGATCAGCCCCCGCAGCGACGACACCCACCCCAGCGACGACACCACGATGAACGAAGGGATGAACGTCACGGCGCCCGGGATCATCAGCGTCGCGACGATCGCGTAGAAGATCTTGTCCGCGTGCCGGTACGGGATCCGCGCCAGCCCGTACCCCGCCATCGATGCCAGCAGCAACTGTCCCGCCGTACCCAGCACGCCGACCACGGCCGAGTTGTACATCGCCCGCGCCATCGGCACCTGGGTGTCGTTGAACAGCTCGGGGATGTTCCCCCACTGCAGGTCCTTCGGGAACAGCGTCCACGTCGGCGCCGTGATGTCCGCCTCGGTGGACAGCGCGTTGCGCAGGATCAGGTAGAACGGCAGCAGGAACAGCACCACCGCGATGAACAGCGCGATCCAGCGCAGCACCGTCCCGACCCGGCCCCACGGGCTCTGCCGGAACCCGATCGGCTGCGGGGTTCCCGTCGTACGCTCGGTAACAGCCATCAGTCGCCCGCCTTTCCGAAGCCGAAGATCCGGTTCTGCAGCAGCGTCACGAGCATGATGATGACCGCCAGGATCAGCGCGCCGGCCGAACCGTGCCCGAGGTCCTGGATCGAGCCGAGCGAGATGCCGTACAGGTAGACCAGCGGCGGCCGCGCGTAGTTCACGTTGCCGACCAGGTTGTAGAACTCGTCGAACGCCTGGTACGCCGCGATCAGGTTCAGGATCAGTACGGCGACCGACGTCGCCCGCAGCTGCGGCAACGTGATGTACCGGAACACCTGCCAGCCGGGCTTCGCCCCGTCGACGTACGCCGCCTCGTACAGCGTCGGCGAGATTCGCTGCAACCCGGCGATGAACAGGATCATGTAGAACCCGAGCTGCAGCCACAGCCGGACCGTCACCAGCGGCAGCCAGTACCACGGCGGGTCGACCGTCGACAGCCAGGCGATGTTCTCGATGCCGAACCAGCCGAGCACCGTGTTCGCGAGCCCGAACCGGACACCGTTGAAGATCGACAGCTTCCAGATCAGCGACGCGACGACGTACGAGCACGCGGTCGGCAGGAAGAACACCGAGCGGAAGAACGCCCGCGCGACCTTCACCTGGTTGACCAGCAACGCCAGCGCCAGCGAGAGCACGAACGTGAGCGGCACGATGAACACCGCGAAGATCGTGAACGTGCCCAGGCTGGACAGGAAGTTCCGGTCGGTGAGCATGTCGACGTAGTTCTGCAGGCCGACGAACTTCGACGGCGTCGCGGTGTTGTACGCCTCGAAGAAGCTGAGGACCAGGCTCCACAGGATCGGCAGGTAGGAGAAGATCAGCAGGCCGAGCACGAACGGCCCGACGAACACCCAGAACCACAAGGTGTTGCCGGCGATGCCCTTCTGCCGCCGCCGACGTGTCCCCCGCTGCTCACCAGCGACAGCGGGGTCCGCGGATGTCTTGGCGGGAGCGCTCATCCGAACAACCGTGTCAGCTCGCCGTTGACGGTCTTCTCGGCCTTGGCGATCTCGGCAGCTGGGTCAGCTCCCTTCTTGATGACGTTGGTCAGCATGTCACCGAAGGCCGTACCCATCTTCGGTGTCCAGGCCGGGTTGTCTGTGTAGCCGTAGTCCTGGGTCAGCTTGACCGTGTCGGCGGCGACGCCGCTCTGCAGCTTGGAGGCCTTGGCCGCGAGGCTCTTGCGCGGCGGGATGTGGAAGCCGTAGTTCAGCGACCAGTCCTCCTGGTACTCCGCCTTGTCGATCCACAGCCACTTGACGTACTTCTTCGCCGCCTCGACGTTCGCGCTCTTGGCGGAGACGAACTGGGTCCAGCCGCCTGAGTACACGGCCGGCTTGGCCTGCGCGTCGAGCTTCGGGAACGGAATGACGCCGATGTCGTCGCCGAGCACCTTCTGCATTCCGGGCACCGCCCACATGCCGATGAACTGCATCGCCACCAGGCCCTGGTTGATCGCCGTCGGGTCCCACCAGTCCGTGGGCGCACCGAGCAGGATGCTCTTGCTGGCGTACAGTTCGTGCAGTTTGCCGAAGGCCTGGGCGGCGCGATCCCCGGTGAAGCCGGGCTTGTTGTCCTTGGTCAGGTACTCCCCGCCGGACGAGTACAGCGCCGGCCCGCCCATGACGTTGCCGCCGTCGTTGCCGACGAAGATGCCCTTCACCTTGTTCGTGGTGAGTTCCTTGGCCGCGGAGATCAGGTCGTCGATCGTCTCCGGCGGCTTGATCCCGGCCTTGTCCAGCAGGCTCTTCTTGTAGTAGATGACCTGCGGGTCGATGATCATCCGGATCCCGTAGATCTTGCCGTCCAGGGTGTTGGTGGCCAGGTCGCCCGGCTGGAAGTCGTCCTTGACGTCGGCCATGATGTCGTCCAGCGGCACCACCTGATTGCTCTTCACCATGCTGATGTTGAAGTGACCCTCGAAGACGTCCGGGCCCTTGCTGGAGAGCAGGCCGGACGCGAGTTTGGCGTCGTAGTCACCGGGCGTCCATTGGACGGCGACGTTCGCGTCGGTGTACGCCTTGGCGTACTTCAGCGCCGCCTGCTGGGTCCCGGTCTCGCCGTACTGGTGGTACCACTGCGACAGGTTCGGCTTCGAGCCGCCGCCTCCGCCGCCCGAGGACGGTCGGCCGGTGTTGCCGCCACAGGCGGCGGTGAATGCGGCGAGGGCGGCCAGGCCGCCGGTCCGCTTGAGCAGATCCCGCCGGGTCAGACCGGCGTTCGGAACGTGAGCAGGCATGAATTCCACCTTCCCGAGAGCGACGCCGCAGGGGGCACGACGCCGGGTTCCGAGAGTTACTTAACGGCGTTAAGCATCTCCGATTTGGCACACCGTACTACAGGTCAATCGTTGTAGAAGTGCCAGCACAATGTCTCAAAAGCGCGCCCGGCGCAAGACCGGGCGCGCTGTCCTTTGTTCGACTGTGTGGAGTTCGCGTGATTCGATATCGGCTCGTGATCAGGTGAAGATCTCGCCTGCGGCGGCCTTCCGGAGCAGGAGGGCGGGCGGCTCGAAGCGGGAGCCGTACGTCGCCGCCAGTTCACGCGATCGGTCGGCAAAGGCTTGCAGGCCGTAGGCGTTCACGTATTGCAACGCGCCGCCGTGCAGCGGCGGGAACCCGATGCCGAAGATCGACCCGATGTTCGCGTCCGGCACCGACCGCAGCACGCCCTCGTCCAGGCACTTCACCGTCTCGAGCGCCATCGCGAACAGCAGCCGTTCCTGCAGGTCGGTCAGCGGTACGTCGTCACGCTGCGGGAAGTGCTCGCGCAGCCCCGGCCACAACCGCTTCGGGCCGTCGGCCGGGTAGTCGTAGAACCCGGCACCGGCCGCCTTGCCCCGCCGGCCGAACTCGTTGACCAGCCGGTCGGTCACCGCCATCCCGGGATGGTCGTCGAACGCGCCCGCACTGTCCCCGGCCGCGCGCGGCGCGTCCCGGATCTTCTGCGGCAGCGTCAGCGTGACCTCGTCCAGCATCGCCAGCGGCGGTGCCGGGAAACCGGCCTGGGTCGCCGCGCGCTCGATCGTCACCGGGTCGACGCCTTCCGCGACCATCGCGGCGCCCTCCATCACGAGCGTGCCGAACACCCGTGAGGTGAAGAACCCGCGGCTGTCGTTGACCACGATCGGCGTCTTCCGGATCTGCCGTACGACGTCGTACGCCTGGGCGATCGCCCGGTCCGACGTCTTCGCGCCGACGATCAGCTCGACCAGCGGCATCCGGTCGACCGGCGAGAAGAAGTGCATGCCGATGAAGTCGTCCGGCCGGTCGACGCCGTCGGCGAGCGAGGTGATCGGCAGCGTCGAGGTGTTCGAGCAGAGCAGCGCGTCCGGCTCGACCACGCCGGCGATCTCGGCGAACACCTTCTGCTTCAGCCCGGTGTCCTCGAAGACCGCCTCGATCACCAGGTCACACCCGGCGAGGTCGTTCGGGTCCGCGGTCGGCGTGATCCGGCTCAGGAACTCCTCGACGTCGGCGGCGGTCGTCCGCCCCTTCGCCACCTGCTTCGCGAGCAGCTTCTCCGAGTACGTCTTGCCCTTCTCGGCCGCCTCCAGCGAGACGTCCTTCAGCACGACCTCGATCCCGGCCTTCGCACAGACGTAGGCGATCCCGGCGCCCATCATCCCCGCGCCGAGGACACCGACCTTGCGCGCGGTGTACTTCGGTACGTCGGACGGCCGCGACCCGCCGGCGTTGATCGACTGCAGGTCGAAGAAGAACGCCTGGATCATGTTCTTCGCCGTCTGCCCGGTGGCGAGCGAGACGAAGTACCGCGACTCGATCCGCGAAGCGGTCTCGAAATCCACCTGGGTGCCCTCGACCGCCGCGCTCATGATCGCCCGCGGCGCCGGGTACGGCGCGCCCTTGAGCTGCTTGCGCAGGTTCGCCGGGAACGCCGGCAGGAAGGCGGCCATTTTCGGCGAGGACGGCGTACCGCCGGGGATCTTGTAACCGTCGCGGTCCCACGGCTGCTTGGCGTCGCCCTGCAACTCACGCTCGTACGTCGTGATCCACCGGCGGGCCGCGGCGAGCAGCTCGTCGGCGGGCACGACCTCGTCGACGATGCCGACGCTCAGCGCGTGCGCGGGCTTCATCCGCTGGCCCTGCAGCAGCACCTTCATCAACGCGTCCTGGAGGCCGAGCATCCGCACGGTGCGGGTCACTCCCCCGCCACCCGGCAGCAGGCCGAGGGTCACCTCGGGGACGCCGATCTCGATGCGGTTGTCGTCGGCGGCGATCCGGTGGTGGCAGGCGAGCGCGATCTCCAGACCGCCGCCGAGCGCGGATCCGTTGATCGCGGCAACGACCGGCACGCCCAGGGTCTCCAGCGTGCGCAGCTGCTTCTTGACCAGCTCGATCGTCTCGAACACCTGCGCCGCGTCCGACGGCTGGATCCGCGACAGCATCCGCAGGTCGCCGCCGGCGAAGAACGTGGACTTCGCGCTGGTCACGATCACGCCCTTGATCAGGGCCTTCTCGGCGGCCAGACGCTCGACGGTCCGGCCCATCGCCTCGACGTACGCGTCGTTCATCGTGTTCGCCGACGCGTCCGGGTCGTTCATCGTCAGCGTGACGACACCGGCGTCGTTCTTCCACTCGATCATGCTGCGAGCCTCTCGATGATCGTCGCGACGCCCATGCCGCCGCCGACGCACAGGGTGGCCAGTCCGTACCGGAGCTCGCGGCGCTCCAGTTCGTCCAGCAGGGTTCCGATCAGGATCGCGCCAGTGGCGCCGAGCGGGTGACCGAGCGCGATCGCGCCACCGTTCACGTTCACCTTCTCGTGCGGTACGCCGAGATCCTTCATGAAGTGCAGAACCGCGGCCGCGAACGCCTCGTTCATCTCGAACAGGTCGATGTCGTCCACCTCCAGCCCGGCCCTGGCCAGCGCCTTGCGGGCGGCGGGCGCCGGACCGGTCAGCATGATGGTCGGGTCCGCGCCACTCACGCCGGTCGCCACCACCCGGCCGCGCGGCGCCCGGCCGAGCGCCTCGCCGGCCTTCTCGTTGCCGACAGCAACCAGCGCGGCGCCGTCGACGATGCCGGACGAGTTGCCCGCGTGGTGCACATGGTTGATCCGCTCGACGGTCAGGTACTTCTCCAGCGCGACCGAGTCGAACCCGCCGTGCTCCCCGATCGCCTCGAACGACAGCGGCAGGCCGGCCAGCGTCTCGACCGACGTACCAGGCCGGACGAGCTGGTCGTGGTCGAGCATCCGTAGGCCGTTGCGGTCGGCGACCGGTACGACGGAACGCGCGAAGTACCCGTTCGCCCAGGCCTTCGCGGCGCGGGCGTGCGACTCGGCGGCGTACGCGTCGACGTCGGTGCGGGAGAAGCCGTCCAGGGTCGCGATCAGGTCCGCGCTGATGCCCTGCGGAATGAAGCCGGTCCGCAACGCGGTCTCCGGGTCCATGGCCCACGCGCCGCCGTCGGAGCCCATCTTCACCCGCGACATCGACTCGACACCGCCGGCCAGGATGAAGTCCTCCCAGCCGGACCGGACCCGCTGCGCCGCCTGGTTGACGGCCTCCAGGCCCGACGCGCAGAACCTGTTCAGCTGCACGCCGCCGGTGGTCTCCGGGTAGCCGGCCATCAGTACGGCGGTCCGCGCGATGTCCATGCCCTGGTCGCCGATCGGGGTCACGACCCCCAGGACGACGTCGTCGACGGCGGCCGGATCCAGGTCCGGGTTCCGGGTGCGCAGCTCCTCCAGCAGACCGGTGATCAGCTGGATCGGCTTGACCTCGTGCAGCGCGCCAGTCGGTTTCCCCTTGCCGCGCGGTGTGCGGATCGCGTCGTACAGGAAGGCTTCGCTCATACGGCCGATTGTGACAGTAGTGCTGTCACGATGGTCAAGGGGCACTCGTTATGATCTCCGCCATGTCGGAAGTGGCGGGGGACGCATCAACTCAAGGCGTGACTCTTACGGTGGACGAGCTGTCCGCGCGGGTCGGGATGACGGTGCGCACGTTGCGCTTCTACGCGGGCCGGGGGCTGATCCCGCCGCCGATCCGCCGCGGCCGGGTCGGGTACTACGGGCCGGAGCACATCGCGCGCCTCGACCTCGTGCGCGAGCTGCAGGCGCACGGGTTCACGCTGCAGGCGATCGAGGGGTACCTGGACCGGATCCCCACCGACGCCACGCCGCAGGACATCGCGCTGCACCGGACCCTGCTGACCCCGTGGATGCGCGACCTGCCGGAGACGCTGGACCGGGCAACCCTGGTACGGCGTACCGGCCGGGAGCTGTCCGACGACGACATCGAGATGCTCGTCGCTCTCGGGGTCGTCGAGCCGACACCGGACGAGGACGTGTTCCAGGTCGCCACCGCGCACCTCAGTCTCGGCGTCGAACTGCTCGACCTGGACCTGCCGGTCGAGGCGGTCCTCGACGCCGGCCGCATCTTCACCGAGCACGGCCGCGCGATCGCCGAGGAGCTGACCGAGGTCTTCCGCACCAAGGTCTGGCCGCACTACCGCGACTCCGGCGGCCCGCCCGAGCACATCCAGCAGCTCGTCGAACGCTTCAAGCCGGTCACCATCCAGGGCCTCGTCCTGGCCTACGAACGCGCCGTCGGCGAAACCCAGCGCGACACCATCCGCCGCACCCAGAGCAAGCCCGCTAGTAAGTGATCGCGAAGCCGGTGCGTCCGGCCGGTGGCTCGTCTGTTACCTCGACGCGGTCCACTGCGGCATGCGGTGGGCCGTGCTGTGCCCAGTCGACCATCCGGGCGACGCTCTCGTCGGGGCCTTCGAAGAACGCCTCGACGGTGCCGTCCGGGAGGTTGCGGACCCAGCCGGCGACGCCTGCTTCGTGCGCCGCGCGGCGGCACTCGGCGCGGAAGAAGACGCCCTGCACCTGGCCGTGGACGACGACGCGCCGTGCGATCACGAGTTCGGGACGCGGAGGTACGTGAGCCCGCGGAGGTCCAGGTAGGTGTCGTGGGGCGTGGTGACCACGCGGAGCAGGACGGACTCGCAGCCGTTGCAGCGGGCAACCATTCCGGGAGCGTCGACGTACACCCGGGCCTCGGCGAAGACCGCCGTCTGGCCACAGCCGTTGCACTGGCCGACCGCAGTGGTCAGATCCACGGCGAAGACTTCGCTCAGGGCGCCGGCAGCCGCGTTGCCGTCGAGATAGTTGGCTTGACTCATCCGAACCGCTCCGTTCTGACATGGGCCGGGTCGTGACCGGCCGCGACCAGCAGGTCGGCCACCGTCTCCACGAACGGCGTCGGGCCGCAGACGTACGTCGTCGCGCCGGCCTCGGGTCCGAACGCGTGCCGCTCGATCACGTCCGCGTCGATCCGGCCCACGCGCGGCTCCCCCGCCGGCGCCTCCCGCGTGTACACCAGCCGTACGTCGACATCGTCCGACGTGGCCAGCTCCTTCAAATCGCTCACGTAGATCACCGACTCCGGCCGCCGGACGGAGTACAGCAACCGCACGGGCGTCGTACTCCCCGCGGCCGCATGCGCCCGCAGCATCGCCCGCAACGGCACGACACCCGACCCGCCGCCGATCAGCTGCACCGGCCCGTCCTGGTCGGGCGTCCACACGAACCAGCCGCCGACGGGGCCGCGGATCTCCAACGGGTCGCCGACCTTCAGCACGTCGACCAGGTACGGCGACACCTCGCCGTCCGGCACCTGCTCGACGGTCAGCTCGATCGTCGACCCGGTGTCGGAACCAGGCCACGCCGAGGCGATCGAGTACGACCGGGAGGCCCGGTACCCGTCCTCGGCCGTCAGCCGTACGTCGAGATGCTGCCCGGCGAGATGCCCCGGCCAGTCCGGTACGTCGAGCACGATGGTGCGGGCGGTGTCCGTCTCACGCCGGACGTCGGCCACCGTCGCGACCTGCCACATCAGTCGCCGGCGTAGCGCTGTTCTTTCCATGGGTCTCCGTACTCGTGGTAACCGGCGGTCTCCCAGAAGCCGAGGTCCTCGGTGTCGGACAGCACCAGGCCGCGGACCCATTTGGCGCTCTTCCAGAAGTACAGGTGCGGGACGAGCAGGCGCGCCGGTCCGCCGTGCTCGGGGTCCAGCGGCTCACCGTCGTACTCGTAGGCGATCCAGGACTGCCCGTCGAGCAGGTCGTCCAGCGGCAGGTTGGTCGTGTAGCCGCCGTAGCTGTGCGCCATGGCGAAGTCCGCGCCGGTCTCCACGTCCGCGAGCAGCGTGTCCAGCGAGACACCCTTCCAGGTCGTCTGCAGTTTGGACCACCGTGTCACACAGTGGATGTCCTTGGTGATCTCCTCGGCCGGCAACGCCATCAACGCCGCCCAGTCCCACTTGTACTTCTCACCGCTCTCGGTGGTGACCGTGAACTCCCAGTGATCAGTCAGAATGTGCGGCGTCGGCCCCGCCGACAGCACCGGGAACTCGTGCGTCAGGTATTGCCCGGGCGGCAGGTCCGCCCCACCCCGGCGCCGACCACTGAACCCTGGCGACACAACGTCCATACCGACCCTCCCTCGATGTGGAAGCCCTGATGAGCGAATCGTACGGCGTCTGCCCGGCGGGCGAGTGAGGGCCTCGGAAGCGGGTACCGGAACCGATCCGCGGCTGTATGGAGGCCCGCGGACAGATGACTCACAGAATCGTTCCCGGCGCACGTTGCGATGAGCACCCTGACCAGCACCCGGCCGCTAGAGTGGAGTATCCGCCCGGCGGCGGCACGAACCTGGACGGGATGCGTGGATCTGGACCGCAGCGCCAAGGTGTGGAGGGCGATCAAAGCCACCGCGAGGAGCGACGGCGCGCCGCCGACGTTGCTCTCCGCAGTACGCGCCTGCGCCGCGGCGCTTTCGGCGATCGGTGCGGGGTTCGCAGTAGCGCGCGACGACGGCATCTGGGAGCCGCTGGTCGCCAGCGACCCGGTGGCCGGTGAGCTGGAGGAGCTGCAGTTCAGTCTCGGCGAAGGACCGAGCGGCGACGCCGTCCTCAGCGGCGCCCCGGTGCTGGAATCGGACCTGGCCGCCCTCGGGGCCGGCCGCCGGTGGCCGATGTTCTCGGCAGCGGCCACGCAGCGCGACATCGGTGCCGTGTTCGCGTTCCCGGTCGGCGTCGGCGCGGCCCGGGTCGGTGTCCTGGCCGTCTACCGGCGCGAGCGCGGCCCGTTGCCGGTGGACTTGCTCCAGGACGCCTTGGTGTACTCCGACGCGGTACTGGTGCTGGCCCTCGACGACCGCACCGGGGTCGGGACCGATCCCGACGGGCTGATCACGGCCGCCTTCACCGCTCGCCGGGCCGAGGTACACCAGGCCACCGGGATGGTCGCGGCGCAGCTCGGCCTCACCGTGACCGACGCGCTCGCACGCCTACGCGCCCACGCATACAGCAGCGGACTGTCCTTGCAGGACGTCGCCACAGGAGTGATGGCCGGCCAGTTACGCCTCGAGATCGACGCGACCGACCATCGAACGAAGGGGACGGGATCCCAGCATGCCGACCCGGAGCACGAGGAGGAGGACTCATGAGCACGTCTGACCGGCGGGTGCGTGAGGTATTCATCGAGTTGTCCGACACGCTCGTCGCCGACTTCGACATCATCGATTTTCTCGACCGGCTCGCGGCCCGGTGCAGCGAGCTGCTGAACGTCACCTCGTGCGGCATCCTGCTCGTCGACCACCACGGCGCGCTGAACCTGGTCGCCGCCTCGAGCGAACAGGCCCGGCTGATCGAGCTCGGCCAGCTGCAGAACCTCCAAGGTCCATGCCTCGACGCGTTCGGCAGCGGACGTCCGGTGCAGTACGCCGATCTGCGCGACGGCAACAGCCCGTGGCCGGACTTCACGGCGGCCGCCGTCGACGCCGGGTACGTCTCGGTCCAGGCGCTGCCGATGCGGCTGCGGGACACCACCATTGGCGCGGTCAACCTGTTCAGCCGTCAGGCCGGCCCGCTGACCGACGACACCATCGTTCTCGGGCAGGCGCTGGCCGACGCGGCCACGATCGGCATCGTGCACCAGCGGGCGCTGGCGCGGCAGGAGATCGTCACCGAGCAACTGCAGTCCGCCCTCAACAGCCGGATCCTGATCGAACAGGCCAAGGGGTACCTCAGCCATCGGCTCGGCATCGGCGTCGACGAGGCCTTCGCCGTGATGCGCACCTACGCCCGGTCCAACAACCGCCGCCTGACCGACGTCGCGACCGAGGTCGTCCAGGGCCGCCTGACGCTGGCCGCAGGCTGAGATGGCGCGACCTGTGGTGCTGCGGGACTCGGCGGTCTAGGCTGAGCGAGCCTGTTCGGGCACGCCCTAGACCCCGGCGCCGGTTGTGTCGCGCCGCTGGGAGGGGTTGAGCACGACGCAGCCGGCGAATCAGCTCAGGCCGCCCGCACCCCCTGACTGACGAAGCAGGCGCAGGACCCGTCGTCACGGCGCCACCAGCACGCACCGAACGACGGGCTCACCTGCGCCTAGATGCCCATCGTTCGGCCGATGATTTCCTTCATGATTTCTGTGGTGCCGCCGTAGATGGTCTGGATGCGGGTGTCCAGGTAGGCCTTGGCTATCGGGTACTCCGTCATGAAGCCGTAGCCTCCGTGCAGCTGCAGGCAGCGGTCGACGACCTTCTTCTGGAGTTCGGTGGTCCACCATTTCGCCATCGCGGCCTCGGCGACGGTCAGGGTGCCGGCGTTCAGTTCCTGTACGCAGCGGTCGACGAAGACGCGCGCGATCTGCGTCTCGGTGGCGAGTTCCGCGAGGACGAAGCGGCTGTTCTGGAAGGAGCCGATCGGGCGGCCGAACGCCTTGCGGTCCTTCACGTACCGCAGCGTGTCGTCGAGCATGTTCTCGCAGGCCGCGGCCGCGACCACGGCGATCGTCAGCCGCTCCTGGGGCAGCTTCTCCATCAGGCAGACGAAGCCCTTACCCTCCTCGCCGAGCAGGTTCTCCGCCGGCACCCGGACGTTGTCGAAGAACAGCTCCGCGGTGTCCTGCGCCTTGAGCCCGATCTTGTCCAGGTTCCGCCCACGCTCGAACCCGGGCATCCCGCGCTCGACGACGATCAACGAGATGCCCTGCGCACCCGCGTCCGGGTCGGTCTTCGCCACCACGATCACCAGGTCGGCGAGGATCCCGTTCGAGATGAACGTCTTCTGCCCGTTCAGCACGTAGTGGTCGCCGTCGCGCCGCGCGGTGGTTTGGATGCCTTGCAGGTCGCTGCCGGCCCCGGGCTCGGTCATCGCGATCGCGGTGATCGTCTCCCCCGAACAGAACGCGGGCAGCCAGCGCTTCTTCTGCTCCTCGGTCGCATAGTCGAGCAGGTACGCCGAATTGATGTCGGTGTGAATCGTGAAGCCGACCCCGCTCGCGCGGACCCTGGTGAGCTCCTCGATCAGCACGGTGTTGAACCGGAAGTCCCGCACTCCACCGCCGCCGAACTCCTCCGGCATCATGAACCCGAGCAGGCCCGCCGCACCGGCGGCCGTCCACAGCTCGCGCGGGACGATGCCGGCGTCTTCCCAGCTGTCGTGGTGCGGGACGATCGCCTTGTCGCAGAAGGCCCGTACGGTCTCCCGGAAGGCGTCGTGATCGGCGTCGAACAGCTGACGTTCCACGGGCGGATTCCTTTCAGTTCTGCGGTGTTGAGTCTTCTTGGGCGGCGCCGGATTCCAGCAAGGTGTCGATCTCGGTGATGCCCCAGTCGGTCAGCGCCTCCCGGGTGTGCTCCCCCGGCCGCGCGGGCGGTCGGTCCAGGCTGGTCGGCGTACGGCCGAAGCGTGGCGCGGGGGCCGCCTGCCGGACGCCGTGGTGCTCCACGAAGGTGCCCCGGGCAACGAGATGGGGATGGTCGGCGGCCAGCGGCAGCACCGGCGCGACGCAGGCGTCCGAGCCGTCGAACACCCCGGTCCACTCCGCCTGTGTGCGCTGCCGGAACGTCTCGGTGAGCACCTTCCGCAGCTCCGGCCACTGCGCCGGGTCGTTGCGGTCCGGCGCGTCGAGGCCGAGCTTGTCGATCAGCTCGGCGTAGAACTGCGGCTCGAGCGCCCCGACGGCGACATGCTTCCCGTCGGCTGTCTCGTACACGTCGTAGAACGGCGCACCCGTGTCGAGCAGGTTCGTCCCGCGGTGCTGACGCCACGAACCGGCCGCGAGAGCGCCGAGCAACATCGTGGTCAGGTGCGCCGAGCCGTCGACGATCGCCGCGTCGACGACCTGCCCCTGCCCACTGCGCTGCGCGTCGTGAAGAGCCGCGAGTACGCCGATCACGAGGTAGAGCGACCCGCCGGCGAAGTCACCGAGCAGGTTCGCCGGCACCTGCGGCGGTCCACCGGCCCGCCCGATCAGGTGCAGCGCACCCGACAACGCGAGGTAGTCGATGTCGTGCCCCGCCGACTGCGCGAGCGGACCGTCCTGACCCCAGCCGGTCATCCGCCCGTACACCAGCCGCGGATTGACTGCGTGACAGTCCTCCGGTCCCAGGCCGAGCCGCTCCGCGACCCCGGGCCGGAACCCTTCGACGAGTACGTCGGCCTGCGCCACGAGGCGGCGTACGACGTCCACCGCGGCGGGCTGTTTCAGGTCCAGCGCCACGCTCCGGCGCCCGCGGTTGAGGAGGTCGAGCTCGGGCGGCCCGAGCGACAGGTTGCCGCCGGGGCGGTCGATGCGGAGCACCTCGGCGCCGAGCTCGGCCAGCATCATGCACGCGAACGGCGCCGGCCCGATCCCCGCCAGCTCGACCACTTTCACGCCCTCGAGTGGACCCATGGCCGCTATTGTGACAGTCCTACTGTCACAGTCGTCAAGTCATCCTGCGCGCCGCGGCCAGCGCCGTCAGCGGGAGCACCACCATCAGGCCGAGAACGACGGCCAGTCCAGCCGACAGCACGGGCTCGTCGCCTTCCAGGTGGCCGAGGTGGAAGAACAGGTGCGGTCCGGCGTACGCGAGGTAGGCGATCAGCGAAACCACGGTGAGGAAACGATCGAAACGGATCGCGGCGGCCGTCAGCACGATGCCGAGTCCGAGGCTCGCGCCACCGAAGTCGTGGAACAGGTGGTCGCTGTACGGCGGCGTCCAGTTCACGGTCGGCACACGGTCGTAGAACGTCTTCGGCACGATCGACAGCCACAGACCCAGCAGCACCTCGAAGGCGGCGAGGACGATCAGTACGCCGCGGACATAGGCCCTCACCGGAGGTACTCCGCGAACGTGATCCGGCCGTACTCCGGCCCGTCGACCGTCGCCGCGCCGTCCGCGTAGGCGCGGAACGTCCCGCCCGGCAGCCGCAGCGGAAGCACTGGCCGGCGCGTCGATCGCGCCTGTTTCCACGCGCGAGCCAGGTCGGGCACGGGGTGCAGCTCCGGACCGCCGATGTCCGGTGCGCGACCCATCACGGGAGGTCCGTCGACCAGTTCGACGAGGCGTACGGCGATGTCCTCGACCGCGATCGGCTGCAGCGTCACGGCCGGCGCGAAAACCGCCGGGAGGAAGCGCTGGACCGCGAAGATCTGGTCGACGAGGTTGTGGAACTGGGTCGCGCGCAGAATCGTGTACGGCACGCCTGACTCGGCAACCAGGCGCTCCGTCTCGAGCTTGTACCGGTAGTACGCCAGCGGGATGCGGTCGATGCCGACGATCGACATCAGGATCAGGTGCTGCACGCCCGCGGCGGCTTCGAGCAGGTTGCGTGTCTGCTGGACGTCGCGTCGGCCCTGGCTCGTGGCCAGGTGCACGACCACGTCCGAACCTTCGACGGCGGCGTCGAGGCCCGCGCCGCTGGTGAGGTCGGCAACCACACGGTCAGGGCCCGGCTTCCGGCTGAGCACGCCCACCTGATGGCCGGCGGCCCGCAGTCCGGCCACGGTCGGCCGCCCGAGCGTGCCGGTTCCACCGGTGACAAGGATTGAGGTCATGGTGTTCCTTTCGGTCACCAGCTCAGATCCGACGGCCCTCCGATTCGTGACACCTGCGCGGTCGCGAAGGTCAGTTTCTCCGGATTCATCACGAACTGGACATCGGTCACGCCGTCCGGGCCGATGCCGATGAAGCAGATCGCGACCACTCCGTCGGGGCCTGCGGCAACCAGTGCGGGCCCGCCGTTCGCCTCCGCCAGGTAGGCCTCGATCCCGCCGCCGAACCGCTGGATCGCCCCGGCCAGGTAGCGGGCAACGCGGTTCCGGCCGATCAGCACGTTGCGGGCTGCGGTCACCTTGCCGCCGCTGTCGGCGCGGGACACCACGTCCTCCGCGAGCAGCTTCTCCAGCTGCTCGATCTCCCCCAGCCGGGCCGCCGCGATGAAGCGCTCGACCAGCTTCCGCCACCCGGCCCGGTCGACCGGCTGCTCGTGCGGCGCCTCCGCGGCCAGCTTCTTGCTCGCCCTGGACCCCAGTTGCCGCGCGTTCGCCTCCGAGGTCCCGATCAGCTCGGCCACCTCGCGGTACCCGTACGCGAACGCCTCGTGCAGCACGTACGCCGCCCGCTCGGCCGGCGTGAGCCGTTCGAGGAGGAGCAGCAACGCGAACGACACCGACTCCCGCTCCGCGACGACCTCCAACGGCCCGAGCGCGTCGAACTCGGCCCGCCCGGTCAGCACAGGCTCCGGCAACCACTCGCCGACGTACGTCTCCCGCCGGGCGCGCGCCGACGTGAGCTGCTTGATCGCGAGGTTCGTCACGACCTTCGCGAGGTACGCGTCCGGGTCGCGGACCGTCGTACGGTCGACGTCCTGCCAGCGCAGCCACGCGTCCTGCAGGACCTCCTCGGCGTCGGTCGCCGTCCCCGTCATCCGATAGGCGATCCCGAACAGCCGCCCACGCAGGCGCTCGAAGTCATCCACAGTCCCCAGTCTTACAGGAACGCCTCCGCGGCCCGTTGGACCGTGGCGTAGTACTCGGTCCAGGCTGCCTCGTCGAGCATGCCGGCGTCTCTGCCGCCCTGGCCGTCGATCAGTTCGCGGACGATGTCCGCGTGGCCGGCGTGGTGGGCGGTCTCGTCGACGACCCGGACCAGGAGCGCGCCGAAGGTCGTCGCGCGGTGCCCCTCGGCCCAGTGCGGGACCTCGGCGGGGTGGTCGAGGTCGAGCTCGGCGATCGACCGGTCGCCGTGGGCGCAGGCCTCGCGGTAGAGGCCGGTGATGTACTCCGTCGACTCGTCCGGCTTGGCCCACATGTCGGCGCCTTCCCACACCGAGCCGTCGGCCTCCCACGGCAGCTGTTCGGCCGGCGGGCGGCCCACGCTGGTCCCGAGGTAGACGTACTCGATCCCGACCAGGTGCTTCACCAGCCCGAGCAGGTTCGTCCCGGACGGCACGAGCGGGCGGCGGCGGTCGTACTCGCTCAGCCCGTCGAGCTTCGCGAGCATCAAGGCCCGCGTGTCCTTGAGGTAGTCCTGCAGCACGGTCTTCATGGCGCTCCTGGTGGGACGAAGGGAACGGGCGGTGCACCGTTCTCGATCAGGTGCAGCAGGGCTGCGGTGTCGGCGTACTCGTCGATCATGTCGGCCAGCCGGTCCAGCCGGGCCTCGCGCAACCCGGCGAACGAGACCGAGCCGTCGGGCGCGGGCTTGCCGGTCAGCGCGGCGACCTCGCGCAGGAACGCGTGCCGCGCGGCGTCGTCGTCGAGCAACCCGTGCCAGATCGTGCCCCAGACATTGCCGCTGCGGCAGCCGCCCGGGAACTCCTCGGCGTCACCAATCACGTCGACGACACCGTGGTGGATCTCGTACGCCGTGCGCGTGGGCCGCGCGAGCACCTTCTCCCTGGCGAACGTCGTTGCAACCGGCAACAATCCCAGTCCGGCGTGATCACCGCCTGTCTCCACCCCGTGCGGATCGGAGACCGATGATCCGAGAGCCTGGTACCCGCCACAAATTCCCAGGACCGGACGGCGGTGCGCGACCCGGGCCGTGATCGCGTCGGCCAGGCCGTTCTCCCGGAGCCACGCGAGGTCCGAGACCGTCGCGCGGGAGCCGGGGAGTACGACGAGATCGGCGTCGCGGATCTCGCCGGGGCTGGTGGTGAAGAAGACGCTGTTGGTCGGCTCCACGGCGAGCGCGTCCAGGTCGGTGAAGTTGCTGATCCGCGGGAACCGCACGACCGCGATCGTCAGCAGGTCCCCCGGCGAGGTACGGCGTACCGGGATGTCGAGTGCGTCCTCGGAGTCCAGCCAGAGCTCGGGCAGCCACGGCAGGACGCCGTACGTCGGCCGGCCTGTCACGGACGTGAGCATGTCGATGCCCGGCCGCAGCAGCGTGACGTCGCCGCGGAACTTGTTCACGAGGAAGCCGCTGACCAGGGCCTGGTCGGCCGCGTCGAGCAGCGCGACCGTGCCGAACATCGACGCGAACACACCCCCGCGGTCGATGTCCCCGACCACGACGACCGGCGCCCTGGCGTGCTGCGCCAGCCCCATGTTCACGTAGTCGGACTGCCGCAGGTTGATCTCGGCCGGACTGCCCGCACCCTCGCTGATCACCACGTCGTACCTCGACGCGAGGTCGTCGTACGCCGCGAACGCCGCCTTGGCGAGCTCGGCCCGCTCGGTGAGGAAGCCGCGCGCGGACAACTCGCCCCACGGCTCCCCCATCAGCACGACGTGACTGCGCCGGTCGCTGCCCGGCTTGAGCAGTACCGGGTTCATCGCCGCCTCGGGCTCGGCGCCGGCGGCGACGGCCTGGATCCACTGCGCGCGCCCGATCTCGGTGCCGTCGGCGCAAACCATTGAGTTGTTCGACATGTTCTGCGCCTTGTACGGCGCTACCCGGACCCCCTGCCGCGCCAGCCAGCGGCACAACCCCGTCACGACAGTGGTCTTGCCGGCGTCGGACGTCGTGCCGGCGATCAGGAGTGAGCCCACCCGGTCATCTTAGGGTGGCTATTACAGTGGCGGGCATGGAGAACGAGATCACTGTGGTGGACGCCAAGGACCACAGCCGGTACGAGGCGCGCGACGCCGACGGCACGCTGATGGGCTTCGTCGACTACAAGCTGTACCCGGGCGTCATCACCTTCGTGCACGCCGAGACGCTGCCGGAGTTCCGCGGCCGTGGAGTGGCCGGCACGATCGCCACCAAGTCCCTCGACGACGCGCGCGCCCTCGGGCTCCGGGTGAAGCCGGCCTGCCCGTACTACCAGAGCTTCCTCGAGGAACACACGGAGTACGCCGACCTGGCGAAAGGGCCTGCCGAGTGACCGTATTGATGCCGCGCCTCCGGCGCGGCGGGTCATGGGGCTGTAACTCCCATCCTTCCCTCGTCGCTCCGGTCGCTGCGCTCCCTCCGCTCCTCAGTCCAGGACGGGAGGCCCCATGACCGGGCCGGTGATGGGCAAGCTCGAGTGGCGGCCCGCGGCCGACGTACCGGAGCTGCTCGCGGCGCCGGTGCGGGACGCGCTCGGTGAGCTCCCGGCGTACGCGGCCCCGATCGACGCGGAGCTCGCCGACACCGCGGCGTTCTGCGCGGAGTACGACGTACCGATGGCCGCCTCGGCGAACTGTGTGGTCGTGCTCGGGAAGCGAGCCGGTGAGGAGTCGTACGCCGCGGTGCTGGTGCTGGCCACCGATCGCGCCGACGTCAACGGCGTGGTCCGCAAGCACCTCGGTGTCCGGAAGATCTCCTTCGCCGCCCAGGACGACGCGGTCGGCACGACCGGCATGGAGTACGGCGGGATCACGCCGATCGGGCTGCCCGCCGACTGGCCGGTGCTGATCGACGAGGCCGTCGTCCAGGCCGGACCGGTCGTCATCGGCAGCGGCATCCGCGGCTCGAAGGTGCTGATCGACGCCGCCGAGCTCGCCAAGTTGCCGACGGCAACCGTGCTGGACCTCGCGCAGCACTGAGCGGCAGCGGATGGAGCAGTACGACTGGCCCGCCGAGTACGCCGAGCTGACGGCGGCCGACCGGCGCGCTCTGCTGCCGCCCGCGGACGTCGACCGGCTCGCGGTCGCCGCCTTCGTCCTCGGTCACGACGACGAGGTGGCGGCGTACCGCGAGCGTGCGTACGAGGAGCATGCCGCCGCGGGCGATGTGGTGGCCGCGATCCGCAGCGGCTTCTGGCTCGCGTTCCACCTGCAGACGCGCGGCGAGCTCGCCCGGGCCGCGGGCTGGCAGGCGCGGATCGAGCGGCTGGTGCCGCCCGGGCAGCCACAGCTCGCCGGGCTGGTCGCGATGGCCGACGCGGCCTTGCTGATGAACTCCGGCGACGCCGCCGCGGCCCTCCCCCGGTTCGAGCAGAACCTCGGCTGGGCGACCGAACCCGAGGCGATCGTGCTGGCCGCGCTCGGGCGCGGCAACTGTCTCGCGATGCTCGGCCGCGGCGCCGAGGCACTCAGGGCACTCGACGAGGCGATGGTGCACGTGACGGCGAGCGAGGTCGGCCCCGAGGTCGCCGGCATGGCCTACTGCTCGGTGATCGCCTGCTGCCTCGACCAGTACGACATTCGCCGTGCGCAGGAGTGGACGCAGGCGTTGAGCGGCTGGTGCGACCAGCAGACCGGCCTGGTTCCGTACCGCGGCACGTGCCTGGTACACCGTGCGCAGATTCTGCAGTACCGCGGTGCCTGGTCCGATGCGGCGGAAGCGGCCGAGGACGCGTGCCGCCGGCTGACCCCGGGCGACGTCGGACCGGCGTGGTACCGGCTCGCGGAGGTCGAACGGCAACGCGGACGCTACGACGCCGCGGAGCGTGCGTACGTCGAAGCGGCCGCGGACGGGACGGATGTCCAGCCCGGCCTCGCACTGCTGCGCGCGTACCAGGGTCAGGTCCCCGCCGCCGTCGCGGGACTCGAACGCGCCCTGGCCGAGGACGCGTTCTCGCCGAACCGTCCACTGCTGCTCGCCGCGCGGGTCTCGATCGCGCTCGACCTCGGCGACCGTGAGGCGGCGCGCAAGGCAGCCTCCGAGCTCCACCAGTTGGCGCGGGCGGACTCGCCGTACCTGCAGGCTCTGGCGGCGTACTGCGAAGGCGCTGTGCGGATCGCGTGCGGTGATCCACAGGGCGCGATCCCGCTGCTGCGACGGGCGTGGACGTTGTGGCAGCGCCTCGAGATGCCGTACGAAGGCGCGCAGACCCGCGTCCTGGTCGCGCGAGCGTGTCGCGCGCTCGGGGACATCGACGCCGAGCAGATGGAACTCGACGGCGCGCGGTCGGTGTTCGAACGCCTCGGCGCGATCGAACAGCTGACCGCCCTGGACCAACTCGCGCAGCCCTTCGACGGCACCGGACTGTCTCCGCGCGAGCTCGACGTCCTGCGCATCCTCGCGACCGGAGCGACGAACCGCGCGATCGCCAACGAGCTGTTCCTGAGCGAGCGGACGGTGGCCCGGCACGTCAGCAACATCTTCGGGAAGCTGAGGGTTTCCAGCCGGGCAGCTGCGACCGCGTGGGCTGTGCAGCACGGCGTCAATGGGCAGAAATGACCAGTCGGTCCCGGCCAAGATGGCGTGACCGGTTGATGTGCGGTGGCCTTCGGCAACCCTACGTTGAGGTCCATGAACAGGGTCGGGACTGTGGTGATCGGTGCGGGGCAGGCCGGGCTGGCGACGGGGTACTACCTGCGTGACGACTTCGTCGTCCTCGAGGCCGGCGAGCGGGTCGGCGACTGCTGGCGGCAGCGGTACGACTCGTTGCGGTTGTTCAGTCTGCCGCGCTACTCGAGCCTGCCGGGTTTGCGGATCGGCACGCGGGACTGTCCGACCCGTGACGAGATGGCGGACTATCTCGAGCAGTACGTCGTACATCACAAGCTGCCCGTGCGGACCGGCGTACGGGTGACGCGCTTGTCGCGGGACGACGACGAGTTCCTGGTGGAGACGACCGCCGGCGACTGGCGGGCCGACCAGGTCGTGGTGGCGGCCGGGATGCACAGCACACCGCGCCGGCCGGCGTTCGCCGGTGAACTCGATCCGTCGATCCGGCAACTCCATTCGCTGGAGTACCGCAACCCGGCGCAGCTCGCGGACGGGACGGTCCTGATCGTTGGTGCAGCCAACTCTGGCACCGACATCGCCCTGGAAGCCGTCAGGACGCATCGCACGTTGCTCGCCGGGCGGCACCCGGGTCAGGTACCGATCGACATCGATTCGACCGTCGGGCATCTGTTCACGCCGATGGTGATGTTCCTGTTCAAACACGTGCTCACCCGCCGTACGCCGATGGGCCGCAAGGCGATCGCCAACGCTCTGCGGAACGGCATGCCGTTGACACGCAACAAGCTCGAGCACCTCGACGCGGCCGGGATCGAACGCGTCGGCCGCATCGAAGGCGTGCGCGACGGCCGGCCGGTGACTGCAGACGGCGACGTCCTCGACGACGTCACGACCGTGGTGTGGTGCACGGGTTCCGATCCGGACCACGGCTGGATCGATCTCCCGGTCTTCGACGCGGACGGGTGGCCGCGGCACGAACGCGGGGTGTCGACCGACATCCCGGGGCTGTGCTTCGTCGGGCTCGACTTCCAGTACGCGATCGCCTCGGCGAGCGTCCAGGGCGTGGACCGCGACGCTCGCTTCCTCGTCAAGTATCTGCGCGCTCATCCGCGCCCTCATCCGGGTCGGCGTCCCGGTCCGCGGAGCGCCGATCGGGCGATACCTGTGGACAGGCGGTAGCATCACCCGCTGAAATGGGTGCGTGGCTGGGTGTGGGTCAGGGTGAGTGAGCAGGCGATGAGCGGCGGAGACGAGGGCCCGACCGCGCTTCGCATCATGCTCGGTGGGCAGTTGCGGCGGATGCGTGAATCCGCCGGGTTCAGTCGTGCCGACGCGGGCTGGCAGATCCGGGCCTCGGAGTCCAAGGTCAGCCGGATGGAGCTCGGCCGGGTCGGGTTCAAGGAACGCGACGTCAGCGACCTGCTCGAGCTGTACGGGATGGGCGACGAGGACGAGCGCGTCCGGCTGATGGAGCTGGCGCGGGCCGCGAACAACCCGGGCTGGTGGTCCCGGTACGGCGACGTGCTGCCGGCCTGGTTCACGAACTACGTCGGCCTCGAGCTCGCCGCGACCCTGATCCGCACGTACGAGGTGATGTTCGTCCCGGGGCTGCTGCAGACCGAGGAGTACGCGCGGTCCGTCGTACAGCTGGGTAAGTCGTTCCTGCCGGAGCCCGAGGTCGACCAGCGCGTCGCGCTGCGGGTGACCCGGCAGCAGATCCTCACCCGGCCGAACCCGGTGAAGCTCTGGGTGGTCATCGACGAGTCGGTGCTGCACCGGCCGGTCGGCGGACCGGACGTGATGCGGGCGCAGATCGAGCACCTGCTGGAGTGGTCCCAGCGACCGAACATCACGTTGCAGGTGATGCCGTTCACCAGCGTCGGCTATCCCGGCGCGGGTGGCTCGTTCAGCCTGCTGCGGTTCGCGGACAGCGACCTGCCGGACGTCGTGTACATCGAGCACGCGTCCAGCGCGCTGTACCTCGACAAGATCGATGAGGTCGACGAGTACGTCGCGATCATGGAGGGACTGACCATCGCCGCGGACCCGGTGTCCGCGACCGAGGGCATCCTCAAGGACGCCCTCGGCCGGTTGTAGGGCTCAGGCGACCTTCAGGTCGACCTTGATGTTGCCGCGGGTGGCGTTCGAGTACGGGCAGACCTGGTGCGCCTTGGCGACGAGGTCCTCGGAGACGGCGCGGTCCGCGATCCCGGGCAGGCTCACGACGAGCGCGACCTCGAGGCCGTAGCCGGCGCCGCCGTTGATCGGGCCGATGCCGACCTCGGCGGTGACGGTCGAGCCGTCGACATCCTGGCGCTCGCGCCGCGCGACGACCTTCAGCGCACTGTGGAAGCAGGCCGCGTAGCCGGCCGCGAACAGCTGCTCCGGATTGGTGCCGTTGCCGCTGCCACCCATTTCGGCCGGCGGCACGACCAGGACGTCGAGCTTGCCGTCGTCGGTGGCGACCTTGCCGTCGCGACCGCCGTTCGCGGTGGCGCGGGCGGTGTACAGAACCTTCTCAACAGCGATGGTCATAGCTGGTTTCTCCTCAACGGGTGGGATCGAGCAGGAGCTTGCCGACGGTGCGGCGGGCTCGCATGTCCTCGTGGGCGGTGGCGACGCCGGACAGCGGGTACTCGCCGCCGACGAGCGGGTGCAGCTTGCCGTTCGCGGTCAGGTCGAACAGCTCCGCCAGCGGACCGCCGAGCAGCTGCGGGTTCGCGAAGCAGTCGGCCAGCCAGAACCCGGCGATGGTCTTGGAGCCCTTCATCAACCGGCCCGGGTCGACCGGCGCGGCCGACTGCCGCGACGCGGCACCGAACGTCACCAAGCGGCCGAAGCGCGCCAGCGCGGCGAACGATTCGTCGAAGGTCGGGCCGCCGACCATCTCGAGCACGATGTCGACCCGCTTCCCGCCGTTCGCCTCGAGAATGCGGTCCTTCAGGCCTTCCGGCGTACCGTCGACGGCGGCGTCCGCGCCGAGCTCGAGGGCCTGCTTGCGCTTGTCCTCGGTCGAGGCGGTCGCGATCACGCGGCCGGCGCCCCAGAGCTTCGCGAGCTGAACGGCGAGCGATCCGACACCACCGGCACCGGCGTGCACGAGCACGGACTCACCAGGCTGCAAGTGGGTCGAGGTCTTGAGCAGGTGCCACGCGGTGGTCCCCTGCAACACGAGCGCGAGCGCCTGACCGTCGGTGACACCTTCGGGCACATCCCAGGCGTACGGCGCGTGCGCGACAGCCTGCTCGGCGTACCCGCCGGAACCGACGAGTGCGACCACCCGGCGACCGTCCGCCGTCCGGCCGACGACCTCACCGCCGGGGATCAGCGGAAGCTCGGTCTTGGAGAGGTAGCTGTTCTCGACCTGATGCGTGTCCGCGTAATTGATCCCCGCGCGGTCGACCGCGATCAGGACCTGCCCGTCACCTGCCACCGGCTCCGGGACGTCGCTGATCTTCAGGACCTCGGGTCCGCCGAACTCGGTGATCTGAATGGCTCGCATACACCGTACTATACGCTGTACGTTAGGAGCACAGTAGCCGCCGGGAAGGGAGTTGGGTCACATATGGCGCGCACACCGCGGAACACGCTGAGCGCCGACCTGATCGTGCGCACCGCGCTCGCGTTGATGGAGGCGAAGGGCGCGGACGCGTTCAGCCTGCGCGGGGTCGCCGCCGAGCTGGGCGTCGGGCCGATGGCCCTCTACACGTACTTCCGGAACAAGGACGAGCTGTACGACGCCGTCCGCGATCACCTGATGTCACTGTTGCCCGACGTACCGAAGGATGCGCCGTGGCCGGACCAGGTGCGGTCCGTGTGCCGCTCGCTGCGGCTGCTGATGCTGCAGCATCCTTGCCTGGCGCAACTACTCGCGGGTCGGCCGCTGAGCGGGCACGAGACGGCGCGGGTCGCCGAGGGGCTGCTCGGCGTACTGCGGTCCGCCGGGTTCGCTCCGGAGACGGCGGCGCGGACGCACACGACGCTGTTCACGTACGTGCTCGGGTCGACGTCGTGGGAGATCCAGATGGCCGCCGAACGCCGAGATCCCGAGGCGTGGCGGCGATTGCGGATGTCGATGGAGTCACTGTCGGCGCGCGACTTCCCGTCGGTCGTGGAGCTGGCGCCGGAGCTGGCCCGGACGACCGGCGGCGACGAGCAGTTCGACTACGGGCTCGACCTGTTGCTGGCCGGGCTCCAGAGCAAGACAGAGGTCAGAACACCATCGTGACGATGGCCAGGACGCCGATGCAGACGATCAGTGCGCGCAACGCGATCGGCGGCAGCCGGCGGCCGTAGCGGGCACCGATGAACCCGCCGATGGTCGAGCCGACCGCGATCAGCGCGGCGGCGAGCCAGTCGACGTCGGAGACGATCACGAACAGGATCGCGGCGACCGTGTTCACGACGGTGGCCAGGACGTTCTTCAGGCCGTTCATCCGCTGCAGGTTGGAGTCCAGCCCGAGGCCCAGGATCGCCATCAGCAGCACGCCTTGCGCGGCACCGAAGTACCCGCCGTACACACCGGTCGCGAAGACTGCCGGGATCACCCACCAGGCTCCGCGGTGCTGGTGGGACGGGACGCTGATCCATCGCGACAGCCACGGCTGGAAGGCGACCAGCAAGCAGCCGAGCAGGATCAGGACCGGTACGACGGCGTGGAACGCGGACTCGGGCAGCGTGAGCAGCAGCACTCCCCCGACGATGCCGCCGGCCAGTGAGGCCGGGACCAGGCGGAGCATCCGGCCGCGCTGTCCTTCGAGCTCGCGGCGGTAGCCGATCGCGCCCGCCGCCGTACCGGGCGCCAGACCGACTGTGTTGCTGACGTTCGCCAGGACCGGTGGGATGCCGACGGCAAGCAAGGCGGGGAAGGTGAGCAGCGTGCCCGACCCCACCACGGCGTTGATCGTTCCCGCGCCCATCCCCGCCAGCAGGACGAACACCGCCTCGAACCATGTCATCGCTGCCAGACTTTACGCACCTGACCGCACCCCCGCAGATTTGTCCGACGGTTGAACAGCACTGAGCCCTCCTGGAAGCAATCCCAGGAGGGCTCTCGTGCTGCCTGTTCCTCAGCGCTGCGGCGGCTCCTGCGCCGGCGGCTCCTGCAGCGGGTTCTGCATCGGGTTCTGGGCCGGGTTCGCGGCCGGCGGTGGGACCGACGGCGTGCTCGGCGCGGCCTGGCTGCGGGTGCTGACGGCCGCGTTCTGCGCGGCCGCGATCGCCTCGGCGACCGCGTTGTCTGCCTCGGCCACGGCGGCGTCCGGCGTACTCACCTCGGCGCCGGTGTCGATCGCCGGCACCTCACCGTTGGCGAGCTCCGGCGCCTCCCACTGCCCCTCGGCCTTCTGCGGGATGCCGGCCACCTGGCCGACCGCACTGCCGAGACCCTTGAGCGCGTCGCCGATCTCGCTCGGCACGATCCACAGCTTGTTCGCGTCGCCCTGGGCGATCGACGGCAGCATCTGCAGGTACTGGTAGGCGAGCAGACCCTGGTCCGGCTTGCCGGCGTGGATCGCGTTGAAGACGGTGGTGATGGCCTGCGCCTCACCCTGGGCCTTCAGGATCCGGGCCTCGCGCTCAGCCTGCGCCCGCAGGATCCGGGACTCCTTGTCACCTTGCGCGGTGAGGATCGCGGACTGCTTCTGACCCTCGGCGGACAGGACCGCCGACTGGCGCATACCTTCCGCGGTGAGGATCGCGGCGCGCTTGTCGCGGTCGGCGCGCATCTGCTTCTCCATCGAGTCCTGGATCGACGGCGGCGGGTCGATCGAGCGCAGCTCGACCCGGTTCACCCGGATGCCCCACTTGCCGGTCGCCTCGTCCAGCACGTACCGGAGCTTCTCGTTGATCTCCTCACGTGAGGTCAACGTCTGCTCGAGGTCCATGCCACCGATGATGTTCCGCAGCGTCGTCATGGTCAGCTGCTCGATCGCCTGGATGTAGTTGGAGATCTCGTACGTCGCCCGCACCGGGTCGTTCACCTGGAAGTAGATGACGGAGTCGATCGACACCATCAGGTTGTCCTCGGTGATGACGCCCTGCGGCGGGAACGCGACGACCTGCTCGCGCATGTCGATCGTGTAGCGGACCTTGTCGACGAACGGGGTCAGCAGGTTCAGACCCGGCTGCAAACCGGTCTTGAACTTGCCGAACCGTTCGACGATCCCGACGGTCTGCTGCTGCACGACCCGGACGGACTTGATCAGTGTCACGATCACCAGTAAGGCGACCAGTGCCAGCACCACAAGGAACGCGGTCACTTCGACCCTCCACTCGGCATTGCCCTCAGGACGGACAGTCTTTCCTATCGACGGGCCATCCGGCGTACCGGTTCCCCGGCGCGCCGGGTACCTGAGCACGCAGCAACGCCGTCGCCGCCCTCAGGTCCGACAGTACTGCGCCGACGGGACCACCTGAGGGTCACGCCTGGGGCGGGTCCTGCTTCGGGTCCTGCTGCGGGGGCTCGTTGGTGCCGAGCTGGTGGTGCAGCGGGTCGCTCACCGGGTAGACGACCGCGGTCGCACCGTCGACCGACATGACCTCGACGCGGGTGCCGGGCGCGATCGTCGACACCTCGTCGTACGGACGGGCCGTCCACAGGTCGCCGCCGAGCCGGATCGAGCCGCCGCCGTCGGGATGGATCTCCTTGACCACGGTGCCGGTGCGGCCGATCACGTGGGCGGAGCCCGTCTTCAGCTCCTGGCCGTGATGGATCTTCCGCACGATCATCGGCCGGATCGCGCCGAGCATCGCGCCCGCCGCGATCAACCCGATGACGATCTGCAGCCACAGCAGCCCCGGGAAGAACGCCGCCACCCCGGCCGCCGTGAGCGCGCCGGCGGCCAGCATCAGCAAGGTGAAGTCGAGCGACGCCAGCTCGGCCAGACCGAGGACGGCGGCAATCGCCAGCCATGCCGCCCAGATGTTGTCCCGCAGCCAATCCATCATTTCCCAAGCCTATCCAGGTTCGGAGGTCGGAGCAGCCGTTTGACGCGTCACCACCCACCCACGCTCCCCGCCCCACCCGCATTTTCCTGGTGGACCCACCAGATGCGGGGTTCTGCACCCTGGTTACGGGTGGAGAACCCCGTATCTGGTGGGTCTGCCAGCGAAATGCGGGGCAGAACGGGCGGCTCGGGCGGGACGGGGTGAGTGGGTCAGAGGGCGCGAGCCGTGTAGCGGCCGTCTTCCTGCTTGAGGGTGAGGGCCAGGTCGAAGGTCTCGCTGAGGTTCTCGGCGGTGAGGGCCTCGTCCATCGGACCGGCGGCGACGATGCGGCCCTGCTTGAGCAGCAGGGCGTGGGTGAAGCCGGGCGGGACCTCTTCGACGTGGTGGGTGACGAGCACCATCGCGGGCGCACCGGCCGCGGTCGCGATCGAGCTGAGCGAGCGGACCAACTGCTCGCGCCCGGTCAGGTCGAGGCCGGCCGCGGGCTCGTCCATCAGCATCAGTTCGGGGTCGGTCATCAGCGCGCGGGCGATCTGTACCCGCTTGCGCTCCCCCTCCGACAGCGTCCCGAACGTCCGGTCCGCCAGGTGCGCGATACCGAGCTCGGCCAGCAGCGCGCCGGCCCGTTGGTGATCCAGCTCGTCGTACTCCTCGATCCAGCGGCCGAGGACGGCGTACGACGCCGACATCACGACGTCGGAGACCCGCTCGCTCGTCGGCAGCCGGTCGGCCAGCGCGGCGCTGGTCAGTCCGATCCGCGGCCGCAGCTCGAAGACGTCGACCGCTCCCAGCACCTCGCCGAGCAGCCCGGCGACGCCGGACGTCGGGTGCAGCTGGGCGGCGAGGATCTGCAGCAGCGTGGTCTTGCCGGCGCCGTTCGGCCCGATCACCACCCAGCGATCGGCCTCGTCGATCGTCCAGTCGATCCCGTCGAGCAGCCGCGCGTCACCGCGGACGATCGTCACCCCGGCCAGCTCCACCACTGCAGTCATGCTCAAAACCTAAGGGGTCGGCGTCCGCGACCCGTCGTCGGGTGGTGAGAGACTTGCGGGCGTGCTGACCACCTCCGCCTCGGTCCGGTTCACGGTCTGGACGAACGCGATGCTGACCGGAGCCTGCGATCCCGACACCGCCGCACTGAAGATCCTCGGCGCGGACGTCGGTCACCACGTCGCGGGCCTCGCCGGTCATCCCGAGCCGGCCACCCTGCCGGTCGCCCTCAACCTGCTGCGCGCGGCGGGCACCAAGCAGGCTCATCTCGCACTGCCCGTCCCCGGCGACCCGATCGGACTGGCCGGTCCCCCGGCGTTCAACGAGGCCGCGCTGGAGACGGGCGAGGCCGTCGTGCTCACGGGGCCCGAGCTCGGACTCGTTCCGTCGTACGTCGGTCCCGCTGTGCAGTGGACCGTGCTGCCCGCGGCGAGTCCGCTGCCGGCCGATTTCGGTGAGGCGGATCGTGGTCTGCGGATGGCGCTGATCGACGCGGCGGAGTCGTTGGCCGCGCTCGACGTCGCGCGATGGAAGCCGGAGGTCGCGGACGCGCTGATCGACATCCGGAAGATCGGGCAGGGACAGGGCGACGACCTCGCGCCCGGGTACGAGCCACGCGCGGTGAAGACCGCTGCGACGGCGCGGCGCTGTCTCGCGATCGCCGACGCGGCACTGGAGGACGACGGCGCCGCGGTCACCGGAGCCGAGGCTGACGCCCGCCGCCGAACCCTCCTGGCCCTGGCCGCCGCCGCCCGCCGAGCCCTCGTCGCCGCCTGCGCCCCACCCCCAGGCACGTAACCGCCCACCACCCGGCAGCCCCGCACCCCGCCCCACGCCGCGCCACCGCACACCCCGCGCCACCGCGCGCTCGGCCGCAGACGGCAGCCGCGCGCGGCCGCGCTTTGTGCACCAGGTCCGTGCCACAGGCGCCTCGTCGCACGGATCTGGTGCACAAGGTGGCCGGATCCTGGGCGGGGCGGGGCGGCGGGCCGTGGGGTTGGGTAGCGTTCGGGGTGCGATGAGCGATCTGGGTGAGGTTGAGAGGGCGGCGGCCGAGCGGCCGACCGTGCTGGTGACGTTGACGGGGACCGACCGGCCGGGGCTGACGTCCGCGGTGCTGTCCACGCTCGCGACGCGCGGGCTCGAGGTGATCGACGCCGAGCAGGTCGTACTGCGGGGACGCCTGGTGCTCGGCGTACTGCTCTCGGCACCGCGGGACCACAAGGGCCTGAAGGAAGAACTGAAGGCGCTCGCGAGCGTCCTCGACGTCGACATCTCGGTGAAGAAGGGTGTCGGCGACAACGAGCCGCGGCGCAAGGGCCGCAGCCAGGTGACCGTGATCGGGCACCCGCTGTCCGCCGCCGGCCTCGCCGCGATCGCCGGCCGGATCGCCGACACCGGCGCGAACATCGACCGGATCAGCCGGATGGCGCGGTACCCCGTGACCGCCATGGAGTTCGCGGTCTCCGGCGCCGAGCCCGAGGCGCTACGGACCGTCCTCGCGCAGGAGGGCGTCCGGCAGGGCCTCGACATCGCCGTACAGGACGGCGGGCTGTACCGGCGGGCCAAGCGGCTGATCGTGATGGACGTCGACTCGACCCTGATCCAGGGCGAGGTCATCGAGATGCTCGCCGCGCACGCCGGCCGGCTCGCCGAGGTCGCCGCCGTCACCGAGCAGGCGATGCGCGGCGAACTGGACTTCGCCGAGTCGCTGCGGCACCGGGTCGCGGCGCTCGAAGGACTGCCCGCGACCGCGCTCGACGAGGTGTACGCCGCGATCGAACTGGCGCCCGGTGCGCGCACACTGGTCCGGACACTGAAGCGGCTCGGCTACCAGTTCGCGATCGTCAGCGGCGGGTTCAGCCAGATCACCGACAAGCTCGCCGCCGAGCTCGGCATCGACTACGCGATGGCGAACGAGCTGGAGATCGTCGACGGCAAGCTCACCGGCCGCGTCGTCGGCGACATCGTCGACCGGCCCGGGAAGGCGACCGCGCTGCGCCGCTTCGCCGAGCGCGCGGGAACGCCGCTGACCCAGACGGTCGCGATCGGCGACGGCGCCAACGACCTCGACATGCTCGCCGCCGCCGGCCTGGGCGTCGCCTTCAACGCCAAGCCGGTCGTCCGCGCGGCCGCCGACACCCACCTGAGCGTCCCGTACCTCGACACGATCCTCTACCTGCTCGGCATCACCCGCGAAGAGGTCGAAGCCGCCGACGCGGACACCCCCACCTAGGTCCTGTCCGGCAATCAATCACGTCTGGGTCGTGCTCGATCCTGACCGGGCTGCCGGATGAACCGATGAAACCCGTCGGGGTTGTCCTGCGCCGCGGCGACCAGCTCAGCGCACGACCCGGCTCGATCTCGCCTGAGGCGGCGGCGCGACGACTGGTAGGCCGTTGGCTTGCCAGGCGTTGAAGCCGCCGATCACGTCGGTGCTGCGGTGGAGGCCGATTCGGCGGAGAGAGTCAGCGGCCAGGCTGGAGGAGTAACCGCCTTCACACACCACGATCCAGCGGATGTCCGCACTGACGGCTTCGGGGATCCGGGCGTCGCTGGTGGGGTCCAGGCGCCATTCCAGGTGGTTGCGTTCGATGACGAGCGCGCCGGGGATCTCACCGGCCGCTCGTCGCTGGAACTCGGGCCGGGTGTCGACGATGAACGTGTCGTCATCGGCGCTGAGCGCGTAAGCCTGCGCGGGGTCCAGGCGCGGCAAACCGGCTCGCACCTGGCTCAGTGTCTCTTCGATGCCCATCAGATCCCCCCGGTCCGGCAGCCTTGCGCGGTCAGCTCGCGACCGGAAGATCGGCCAGGCGCCACTCGAGCATGCCGTCGCTCAGTCGCGCCGCCGACAGCCCTTCGGCGGTCAGCATGCGCACGGCTTCGTGTGCCATCACGCAGTACGAGCCGCGGCAGTACGCGACGATCGCCGTACCGGCCGGCAGCTCGGCCAGGCGGTCGGCGAGCTCGTCGACCGGGATCGACAGCGCCCCGGGAATATGTCCCGCTGAGTACTCCTCGCCGGGACGGACATCGACGACCGTGACGTCACCGGCCTCCAGTCGACGGAGCAGCTCGTCCCGAGTCACCTCGGCGATGTCCTCGTCGCCGAGATAGGCGCGCCGAGCCCGATCGACCTGGGCGTCATGCGCCGAGGCGACGTCGCGCAACTGCGCCCACAGCGCGGCGACATCACTGCCGGCCAGCCGGTAGTAGACCTTCGTGCCTTCCTTGCGCGCTGCGACGAGCCCGGCCTGGCGCAGCAGCTGCAGGTGATTGGACGCAGTCGTCAGCCCCAGACCAGCGCGCCCCGCGAGCACCTCGACCGACCGCTCGCCCTGGGCCAGCAGATCGAGGATCTCAAGCCGCTTGGCGCTGCCGAGCGCCTTGCCGACCTGCGCGAACTGCTCGAACAGTGCTGCCTTGGCCGCCCGGTCACCCATTGACATTCCTCCAAAGATTCATGGAATAGTGTAGAAGTGGATGCCGAGCAGAGCAAGATGATCGTCGCGGTGGTCGACGCGGGGCTGGGCAACTCCTCGTATCTCGTCGACCTGGGCGACGGGCGGGCGCTGACCGTCGATCCGTCGCTGGATCTGCGGGCACTGCGGACCGAGGCCGAGCGGCGCGGCCTGACACTGGCCTTCGCCGCCGACACGCACCTGCACGCCGACTTCCTGTCCGGCGCGGTCCAGCTCGCCGCGGTCGACGGATCGCGACTGCTGGCCTCGGCCGCGGGCGAGCGGGAGTTCACCCATGACCGGTTGTCCGACGGTGACGAGGTCGCCCTCGGCGGCCTGACGTTGCGCGCGCTCGCGACCCCCGGCCACACCGGTGAGCATCTGTCGTTCGAGCTTCTCGACGGCACCGAGCGGCTAGGAGTGTTCACCGGCGGGTCGCTGATCGTCGGTGGTGCCGCACGCACCGACCTGTCCGGCGCCGACCAGACCGAACACTTGACCAGGTTGCAGTACCGGTCGCTGCGGCGACTCGCGGACCTGCCGGACGCAACACCCGTCCTGCCGACGCACGGCGCCGGGTCCTTCTGCTCGGCGCCGCACGGCGGCGAACGGACCTCGACCATCGGGCGGGAGAAGCAGTCGAATCCGTTGCTGCGGGTGCCCGACGAGGAGACGTTCGTCGAGCAGCTGCTCGACGGACTGGGCAGCTTCCCGCCGTACTTCCTGCGGCTGCCCGAAGCCAACCGCCGCGGCCCCGCCTTGATGAGCGACCACTTGCAGGTGCCGGCACTGTCCGCCGACCAGTTCAGCGCGGCCGTCGCCGCGGGCGCGGTCGTGATCGACGTGCGTCCGATCCACGACTTCGCCACCGGACACATCCCCGGCGCGCTGTCGATCGCCCTGCGCGCACAGTTCGCCTCCTGGCTCGGCTGGCTGCTCGACTCCGAGGCGGACTACGTGGTGGTACGCAACGCCGATCAGGACCTGGACGAGCTGGCCTGGCAGGCGCTGAAGATCGGCTTCGGTCTCCCCCGGGGTGAACTGGCCGGCGCGATGGCCGCTTGGAACGGGCAGACCGCCACAACACCGCTGGTCGAGCCCGGGCAGGTCACCGGTGGCCGGCTGCTCGACGTCCGCCAGGACAGTGAGTACCACTCCGGACATGTCCCGGGCGCGCAGCACCTCGAACTCGGAACGTTGCGCGCCGGGTCCGTCGAACCAGGGCCGATGCTGGTGATGTGCGGGCACGGTGAGCGGGCGATGACCGGTGCCAGCCTGCTGGAGCGCGCGGGACACCGCGACGTACGGGTGCTCGGCGGCGGCCCGGACGAGCTCGCCGCCGCCACCGGCCGCGCACTGGAATGACGGCTTCCTTGAAGAGCCCGCAGCTGGGTCTACGCGCCAACCTCGCCCAGTTCGTGCTGCTGGTCGCGGTCAATGCCCTGGTCGGCGGCATGCTCGGCCAGGAACGGATCGTGCTGCCACTGCTGGCCGAGCAGACATTCGGTCTCACCAAATACACCGGGGCGCTGACGTTCATCCTCGCGTTCGGCGCAGTGAAAGCCGCGACGAACTTCTTCGCCGGCACCTGGTCGGACCGCTACGGCCGCAAACCGGTCCTGGTCACCGGCTGGCTGATCGGGCTGCCGGTCCCGCTTCTGCTGATCTGGGGACCGAACTGGGGGTGGGTGGTCGCCGCCAACGTCCTGCTCGGCATCAACCAGGGACTGACCTGGTCGACCACCGTCATCATGAAGATCGACCTCGTCGGCCCGGCCAGGCGCGGCCTGGCGATGGGGCTGAACGAAGCTGCCGGCTACCTCGCGGTCGCGGCGACCGCCATGGCCACCGGGTACCTGGCCGACGCCTACGGGCTGCGCCCGGCGCCTTTCCTGCTCGGTGCCGCATTCGCCGCCCTCGGCCTGGGCCTGTCCACCCTCGCCGTCCGGGAGACGCGGGGCCACGCCGACCACGAAGCAGCCCACGCCGCACCCGACACCGCGGTGTCGACGGGCCGGGTCTTCAAACAGACCAGCTTCACGGAACCCGCGCTCTCCTCGGCATCCCAGGCCGGGCTGGTCAACAACCTCAACGACGGCATGGCCTGGGGCCTGTTCCCGCTCCTGTTCGCCGACCACGACCTGTCCGTGGCACGCATCGGACTGCTCGGCGCGCTGTACCCCGCGGTCTGGGGATTCGGCCAGCTCGCCACCGGCGCCCTGTCGGACCGATGGGGACGCAAGTGGCTGATCGCGACCGGGATGCTGCTACAGGCCCTCGCCCTAGGCTTGGTGGCCGCGGGCGACAGCTTCGGCCAGTGGATTGTCGCGGTGACGCTGCTCGGCCTGGGTACGGCGATGGTGTATCCGACGCTGCTGGCAACAATCGGCGACGTCGCACACCCCGCCTGGAGGGCCCGCGCTGTCGGTGTCTACCGGCTGTGGCGCGACGGTGGATTCGCCGTCGGTGCCCTGCTCGCCGGCCTCGTCGCCGACCTCTGGGGCATCCCGGCCGCCGTTTGGACCGTCGCCGCCCTCACCGCCGTGTCCGGCCTCGTCGTGGCCGCCCGCATGTACGAAACGCACCCAAGAAGAAGCCGGTGACCTAGCCCGGCCCTCCAGCAGGTAGTCCTACGGCGAGGCCGCCCGTGATGCCGGCAGGATTCGGTGTATGGACTTCACGACCCGGCCCGCTGTGCTCACCGACGCGGCCGCGATCCACGCGCTGATCGCCACCGCCGAGCAGGGCTGGCATGGTCAGGTGCAGGCCGTACCGGACACGGTCGCGGCCGACCTACAACGACCGCTCATCACGCTCGACCTCGACACCCGTGTCGTGGAGGCATCGAACGGCGACCTCGCCGGCTGGGCGTGGGTCCACGGCGGGCGGCGCGCCCAGGTCGACGTGCATCCGTCGTACGTCGGTCTCGGTCTTGGTACCCAGCTGCTCGACTGGGCGGAAGCACGCGCCCGCGAGCACGACAGCGATTGGCTCGCGCAGACGGTCGACGACGCGGACGAGGCCGGGACCGAGCTGCTCCGCTCCCGTGGGTACGAGGTCCTCGCGACCAACTGGTTGCTCGAGCGGCCTGTCGACGGCGCCGCTCCCGTGGTGCCTGAAGGGGTGACAGTGCGGCCGTTCGCGCCGGGTGACGAGCGGGTCGTGCATCAGGTCCTGCAGGACGCGTTCGACGAGTGGCAGCCACGTCGGCACGAGTACGACGAGTGGGCCGGGACGACGATCGACCGCCCCAGCTTCGTCCCGGAACTGTCACCGGTCGCGGTCGTCGGTGACGAGATCGTCGGCGCCGCGATCAGCCTCGACCTCCCCGACTCACCGGACGGCTACGTGGACCAACTCGCCGTACGCCGCGACCTCCGCGGCCGCGGTCTGGCCCGCGCCCTGCTGACGGTCGCCGCCCAGGGAGCCGGCACCCGGGGCAAGCAGACCCTGACCCTGTGGACCCACTCCGGCACCGGCGCCCTGGCGATGTACCAACGCCTCGGCATGAACGTACGCCGCAGCACGACGGTCTACCGCAGGAGTTTGTGATTTAGGCGGACCAGACGACCGCAAACCCGATCAGCAGAAGTCCCAGCATGAGACCCAACAGAATCTTCGCGGCCGTGCGCCAGTAAACGGCGGCAATCAGGCCGATGACAAGACCGAGAATCGGCTCGTCTTTCACCAGTTGCAAGAGAATATCGCCGACAGACCTCATGCCAGCCTCCTTCTGCAGGGCCGGCGGGGAATCCGGAGGCCTCGAATTCAGTAGACGACCAGGAGGGACAGACAACCAGTGAGGCAACAGTGACCGAATTGTCGATCACTCGTGCTGAGCTCGGACCGAAGCCGGACCGAGGCAGGATCAACCACTCAGGTGAAATCGGTCAGGAGATCCTTCAGCAGCAGTGTCGTGACGCGGCTGGGCGTCACCCAGTACCGCTCGGGCGCTGATACGCGGTACTGGTCCAGGGCCAGCGACCAGTACTGGTTCACCTTGGAGATGTCGCGCTGCAGACCAGACAGTGTAGGCGGCATCGGCACCAGTGAATACTCCACGTCCTCGGCAGACATGGAAGTCTGACGAATGACCAGACTGACGGTCGCGTCCAGCGAACTCGGGATCTCCCGGTGGCCGCAGATGATCTCGAGCTCATCGGTCCCACCTGGCAGGTCCAGGATCACCAACTCGAACGACGGCGAGGAGTCCAGCATGACGATCATGTCCTCGATGATCGTCCGCGCCGCGGCTCTGCTCTTCGTCGTGAAGAAGTGCAGCAACGTCTGCTTGACGAGCACGATCTTGTACCGTTTGGAGCCGTCCAGTGCGAGTCGTCGCGAGTATTCCCGGTAGTTTCCGACAAATGCGACGAATGTGTCGAAGTCGGCACCGTCCAGCCCCATACCTGTCGCCCAGCGGTGGATCTCCTCGTGATCCAGGAACATCACCGGTGGTTCGGAGAGGATGGCCATCTCAAGCGCGGGCAGGCTGCGTTCCAACGCGAAGATGTAGACGAACGCCTCGGCGTTCTTCAGTTGCAGCACACCAGGCAATCGCATCAGTTCGTCGATGCCGGCGGGCATCGAGCCGATGAAATCCGCCAATGAGCCGCTGTCCAGGACATCGTTGAACTGCCCGATTGCGCTGGCTCGGAGGTCGATCACGGAGGCGAAGCACGACGCTGCCAGTTCCTCGTCGCTGAAACATTCGACAAGCAGTTGCTCGAGTTCGACGTTGAGGGTCATGGCGATCAGTTCGAGCGCGAAGTACGGCCGCGGTGGGCGGCGTACCGGCAACGGTCGAGACCTTCGCTCGGACTCGAGAATCCGCACCGTGTCGACCGAGATCGTCATGTTCGGCACCAGCATGCTCGCACGCTCGGCCAACTTCTCCTGACTGAGCCCGTTCGCATGGCGCAACCTGCGGATCGCCCGGGCAAGCTTCCGCGGTCCGCTCAGCTGCCCGTCGTCCCCCATCGACTCACGATAGACCCGGTCATCGACGGAGCTTCGGTCTTCCGCGCGTCGGCAGGAGTCCGCAGTAGTGACGAACTGTTGACACGGCGGTGTGAGAGCGCTCCCATTGACCTCATCCACCGCCCCTGGAGGTCGCCATGCGTATCCGCCCCCTCGCTGTCGCCCTGGTCGCTCCGCTGCTTGCCGTCATCTCGATCGGTGTCGCGGCGGAGGCCAACGTCCCACCGCCGCCCACTGGGTGGACGACGGTGTGGAGCGACGACTTCGACGGGCCCAGCGGCAGTCTGCCGTCGGGCTCCAACTGGATCATCGACACCGGTCACGGCTACCCGGGCGGTCCCGGGAACTGGGGTACCGGCGAGATCCAGAACTACACCAACAGCCCGAACAACGTGTCCCTGGACGGCGCCGGGAATCTCCGGATCACGCCGCGGCGGGACGCGGCCGGCAACTGGACGTCGGCCAGGATCGAGACCCAGCGCGGCGATTTCAAGCCACCCGTGGGTGGGGTGCTGGCGATCGAGAGCCGGATCCAGATGCCGAACGTGACCGGTGACGCCGCGCTCGGCTACTGGCCCGCGTTCTGGGCGCTCGGCTCGCCGTACCGCGGGAACTACTGGAACTGGCCGGGTATCGGCGAGTTCGACATCATGGAGAACGTCAACGGGATCAACTCGGTCTGGGGCGTGCTGCACTGCGGCGTGAACCCGGGCGGCCCGTGCAACGAGACCACCGGACTCGGCGCCAGCCGCGCGTGCCCCGGCTCGACCTGCCAGTCCGCGTTCCACACGTACCGCTTCGAGTGGGACACTTCCGTCTCCCCGAACCAGTTGCGCTGGTACGTCGACGGGCAGCAGTTCCACTCGCTCAGCCAGAGCCAGTTCCCGGCCGACACGTGGTCGAACATGACGTCGCACGCCGGGTACTTCGTCCTGCTGAACGTCGCGATCGGCGGCGCGTTCCCGGACGCGCTGAACGGCCCCACGCCGCGCGCGTCGACGGTGCCGGACCGGCCGATGATCGTCGACTACGTCGCGGTGACGGCGAAAGGCGGTGGCACGACGCCCCCGACGACTCCCCCGCCGGGCGGCACCTCCGCGTACAGCACGTTGCAGGCGGAGTCGTTCGGGCAGCAGTCGGGCATGGGCCTGGAGACCACGACCGACACGGGCGGCGGCCAGAACCTGATGCAGATCGGCAACGGTGACTGGGCGCTGTTCCGCGGCATCAACTTCGGCAGTACGGCGGCGACGCAGTTCGTCGCCCGCGTCGCGTCCGGTGCGGCGGGTGGGGTCAGCGGGCTGGTCGAAGTACGCCTGGACAGTCGAAGCAACGCCCCGATCGGTAGCTTCGCGATTGCCAACACCGGCGGCTGGCAGTCCTGGAGAACCGTGCCCGCCAACATGTCCGCGGTCACCGGAACCCACGACGTCTACATCACCTTCACCAGCGGCCAGCCGGCCGACTTCGTCAACCTCAACTGGTTCACGTTCGGGCGCTGAGCGCTCGCGGCGCCCCCGGTGACCACCGGATTACGGTGTCACCGGGGGTCAGCACCTATTCTTCGCCTTATGTCAGAACTGCAGGGTGGGCCGGGGGCCCTGTTCGCCATCGGCGGCGCCGAGGACAAGCTGAAGAAGCGCATGGTGCTGCAGGAGTTCGTCGAGGCGGCGGGCGGGTCCAAGGCGCGGATCGTGGTGGTCCCCACGGCGTCCTCGCTGGGTCCCGACATCGTCGACGTGTACCGCGCGCTCTTCGCCGCGCTGGGGGCCGAGAGCGTCGTCGGCGTACGGCCGGAGAACCGTGAGGACGCCGACGACCCGGCCTTCATCGCCCCGCTGAACGACGCCACCGGGATCTTCATGACCGGCGGCAACCAGCTCAAGCTCGCGGGCGTCGTCACCGGTACGGCGTTCGGCCGCGCGGTGACTGCTGCCCACGCACGCGGGGCCGCGGTCGGTGGTACGTCGGCCGGCGCGAGCATCCTCGCGGAGCACATGATCGCGTTCGGTCGCTCCGGTGCGACGCCCCGGCAGCGGATGAGCCAGCTGGCGGGCGGGCTCGGTCTCGTGCAGGGCGCGATCGTCGACCAGCACTTCGCCCAGCGGAACCGGTACGGCCGGTTGCTGTCGCTGGTCGCCCAGTCCCCCGGGCTGCTCGGCATCGGCGTCGACGAGGACACCGCGGCGGTCGTCCGCGGCACCCACCTCGAGGTCGTCGGCCGTGGCGCGGTGACGATCTTCGACGGTACCCGGATCACGTCGAACGCCCACAACGCCAAGCGGTCCGAGCCGATCCTCGCGTCCGGCGTCGTACTGCACGTGCTGCCGGCCACCGCGACGTTCGACCTGCAGAACCGGGTGCTGCTGTCGTACGGTCCGCAGCCGCCCGCGGCCGAGATCGCCGAGATGGCCGCCGCCGAGGCCGACCTGCGCAGGCTGGCGAAGGAGATCGCGGCCGAGGGCGTGTCGCCCAGGTACTACGCGGAGCGGAAGCGCCGGGAGGGACGCCGTACCAAGTCGGCCAAGCCGGCCACCGGGAGCAAGTCCGCTGCCGCCGGGGAGTCCAGACCGGGGGCGACCGAGCCGATTCCGGCCGGCGCCGACCCCGACCTCCCCGACCGCACGCGACCAGAAGAGTGACCCCACCCGCATGACCGAAGCCAGCGGCACCCCGTCCCCCGACCTGAAGATCATCGAGACCCGCGTCTACCGCGGCCCGAACATCTGGAGCTACGACCCCGCGATCCACCTGGTCGTCGACCTCGGTTCGCTGGAGCAGTTCCCGTCGAACACCATCCCCGGCTTCACCGAGCAGCTGCTCGCCGACCTCCCGCGGCTCGACCAGCACCACTGCTCGCGCGGCCGCAAGGGCGGCTTCATCGAGCGGCTGTACGAAGGCACCTGGCTCGGCCACATCGCCGAGCACGTCGCGCTGCAGCTCCAGCAGGAGGCCGGCCACGACATGCGCCGCGGCAAGACCCGGCAGGTGAAGGGCACGCCGGGCGTCTACAACATCACCTACGCGTACGCCGACGAAGCGGTCGGGCTCGCGGCGGGTGAACTCGCCGTACGGTTCGTGAACAACCTCGTGCAGCCCCAGATGAAGGATGGACAGCCCGCGTTCGACTTCACGACCGAGCTGGAGAAGTTCATCAAGCAGGCCGAGCGGACCGCGTTCGGGCCGTCCACGCAGGCGATCGTGGACGAGGCGGTGTCCCGCGACATCCCGTGGATCCGGTTGAACAAGGCCAGCCTGGTGCAGCTCGGGCAGGGCGTGCACGCGAAGCGGATCCGGGCCACGATGACGTCCGAGACCGGGTCGATCGCGGTCGACGTCGCGAGCGACAAGGACCTGACCACGCGACTGCTCGCGTCCGCCGGTCTGCCGGTGCCGCGGTCGGAATCGGTCCGCACCGTCGACCAGGCCGTCTCGGTCGCCCACAAGATCGGGTACCCGGTCGTGTGCAAGCCGCTCGACGGCAACCACGGGCGGGGCGTCTGCCTGAACCTGGCCGACGCCGACGCCGTCCGGGAGGCGTTCCCGATCGCGGCCGAGCAGTCCCGGCGCGGGTTCGTGATCGTGGAGAACTTCGTCACCGGCAAGGACTACCGCTGCCTGATCATCAACGGCCGGATGGAGGCGATCGCCGAACGCGTGCCCGCGCACGTGGTCGGCGACGGCGTCCACACGGTGGCCGAGCTGGTCGACATCACCAACGCCGACCCGCGCCGCGGCGTCGGGCACGAGAAGATCCTCACCCGGATCACGATCAACAACGCCGCGCGGCAGCTCGTCCGCGACCAGGGCTACGAGCTGGACGACGTACCGCCCGAGGACGTGATGGTGAAGCTGACGCTCACCGGCAACATGTCCACGGGTGGGATCTCCATCGACCGGACCTGGGAGGCGCACCCGGAGAACGTCGAGATCGCGGAAGAGGCCGCCCGGATGATCGGTCTGGACATCGCCGGCATCGACTTCATCTGTCCCGACATCACCCAGCCGGTGCGGGAGACCGGTGGCGCGATCTGCGAGGTGAACGCGGCGCCCGGGTTCCGGATGCACACCAATCCGACGGTCGGCGAGCCGCAGTACATCGCGAAGCCGGTGGTGGACATGCTGTTCCCGCCCGGCGCGACCAGCCGGATCCCGATCGTCGCGGTCACCGGGACGAACGGGAAGACCACGACGGCGCGGATGATCAGCCACGTGTTCAAGGGGCTGGGCCGCAAGGTCGGGATGACGTCGACGGACGGCATCGTGATCGACGAGCGGCTGGTGATCCGGCAGGACGCGTCGGGTCCGAAGTCCGCGCGGATGGTGCTGCAGAACCCGCGGGTCGACTTCGCGGTGTTCGAGGTCGCTCGCGGCGGGATCCTGCGCGAGGGCCTCGGGTACGAGCGCAACGACGTGGCCGTCGTACTGAACGTGCAGCCCGATCACCTCGGTCTGCGCGGGATCGAGACGCTCGAGCAGTTGGCCGACGTGAAGGCCGTGCTGGTCGAGGCGGTGCCGCGGACGGGGTACGCCGTACTGAACGCCGACGACCCGCTGGTGCGGAAGATGCGGCGGAAGTGCTCGGGGCAGGTCGTGTGGTTCAGCATGGCCGAACAGGGCAGCGAGATCCGCGACTACATCGAGGGACACTGCCGGCGCGGCGGCCGGGCCGTGGTGCTGGAGCGGTCCGACCTGGGCGACATGATCGTGGTGAAGCACGGGCGGCGGTCGATGCAGCTCGCGTGGACCCACTTGCTGCCGGCAACGTTCGGCGGGCGGGCGATGATGAACGTGCAGAACGCGATGGCGGCGGCCGCGGCGGCGTTCGCGGCCGGGGCGTCGCTGCACGACATCCGGCAGGGGCTGCGGACGTTCAGTACGTCGTACTACCTGTCGCCGGGCCGGCTGAACGAGATCGACGTCGACGGCCGGACCGTGATCGTCGACTACTGCCACAACGCGCCGGCGATGCGGATGCTCGGCGACTTCGTGGACCGGATCGGCGAGAGCCTGAGCGCGTCGTCGGAGGTCGGGCGGCCGTCGCGGATCGGCGTGGTCGCGACCGCGGGCGACCGGCGCGACGACGACATCCGTGAGCTGGGCGAGGTCGCGGCCCAGCACTTCGACGTCGTCGTCGTCCGCGAGGACGCACGACTGCGCGGGCGCAAGCGCGGCGAGTCGGCGGACCTGGTGGCATCCGGGGTACGGTCCGCGATGGCGAACGGCGCCCGCTGCCGCCAGGTGGACATCGAGCTGGACGAGCTGACCGCGGTCCGGCACGCCCTCGGTCGCTCGAACCCCGGCGATCTGGTCGTCCTCTGCGTCGACCAGCACCAGACGGTGCTCGCCGAACTCGAGACGGTCTCCCATCTCGCGCAGGCCGGGGCGCGGTCGGGTGACGAGGGCGGCGATCCGGACTACGTCCAGCCCGACGAAGAGGTCACAGTAGAGGCGGCACGGGAACTTGCCTAGGGCAAGTCTCGTTGGCCGTTCCGTGAAGACGAAGTTGCTGACTGTTGCGTTGATCGCTGTGCCGTTCCTGCTGGCGTCGTGCGGTTCGGAGGAGAAGCCGGCTGCCCAGCAGGCGGCGGCGACCACGCCGGGCGTGCTGATCGAGGACGCTTGGGTGCGGGCGACGACCGGGGCGAAGGACGCCACCATGACGGCCGCGTTCCTGTCGCTGACGAATCCCGGCGACAAGGACGTGAAGCTGACGTCGGCGACGTCACCGGTCGCCGGGATGGTCCAGCTGCACGAGATGGCGATGCAGGACGGGAAGATGGTCATGCGCGAGAAGGCGGGCGGCGTGAACGTCCCCGCCGGGTCCCACACCCACCTCTCCCCCGGCGGCGACCACATCATGCTGATGTCCCTGAAGCAGCAGTTGAAGCCGGGCGACGAGGTCCCGGTGACGCTGAAGTTCTCCGACAACACCACCCACGACCTGAAGGTCCCGGTGAAGGCTTTCACCGAGGAAGAAGAGCACTACCACCCCACCCCCACCACCAAGTGACCAACGCAGACGCTCCCCCGCCCGCCTCACCCCCGCCGGAGGCGGCGCGGACAGCGGCGGACTCGGCCCAGCGCATGCCCTCGCGGCGGCGGTTGTTCGGGTTGGCGGGTGTGGCAGCGGCTGGGGCTGTCACCGGTGGCGCGGTAGTCGGGGGTGTTGTTGCCTCGGGCACCGAGCATCAGGCAACGGAGCGTCCAGGGCGGACTATCTCGCCGTACGGCGAACATCAGGTGGGGATCGCGCTGGGGACGCCGGCCTCGGCGGAGTTGGTGGCGTTCAAGGTGGGCACGGACCGGGCCGGGCTCGGGCGGTTGATGCGGTTGTGGACGAGCGACATCGTCGCGCTGACGGGTGGACGTCCGGCGCCGGGCGACACGGCGCCGGAGCTGGCGGTGGCCAACAAAGGCCTGACGGTGACGGTCGGGTTCGGCGCGCGCGTGTTCGAGCTGACCGGTCAGAAGCCGTCGGGATTGGACGATCTTCCGGTGATGAAGCACGACCGCCTGGACCCCGCCTGGTCTGGCGGGGACCTGCTGGTGATGGTCGGCGCAGACGACGCGGTGAGCGTGGTTCACGCCGTACGGCGCCTGATCGCGGACGCCAAACCGTTCGCAACACCGATCTGGCGCCAGAACGGCTTCTGGGACAGCACCGGCGCCGACGGCAAACCGGTCACCGGCCGCAACCTCTTCGGCCAGGTCGACGGAACCGGCAACCCAGCCGTCGGTACGCCGGAGTTCGACGAGACCGTCTGGTCAAAAACTCCGGACTGGTTCCGCGGAGGTACGACGCTGGTCGTCCGCCGGATCCGGATGAACCTCGACACCTGGGACGAGCTCACCCGCTCCGAACAGGAACGCGCCGTCGGCCGCAAGCTCTCCACCGGCGCACCGCTCACCGGCACCGCCGAGCACGACGAGCTCGACCTCGAGGCCCGCGACGCAGACGGCCGCCCCGTGATCGCGCCGAACGCGCACGCCCGCCTCTCCCACCACTCGGAGAACGACGGCCGCCGCATCTTCCGCAAGGGCCTCAACTACGTCCACGACACCGGCGCGACCCGTGAGTCAGGCCTGATCTTCCTCAGCCACCAGGCCGACGTCGCCGGCCAGTTCCTTCCCCTCCTCGCCCGCCTGGACGCCGCCGACGCCCTCAACGAGTGGACCACCACCATCGGCTCCGCGACCTTCGCCCTCCCACCCGGCTTCCAGCCCGGCAGCTGGCTCGGCCAGAGCCTGCTGGGCTGACCCCACCCACCCGCCTCTGCTGGGCAGACCCACCAAGTTGGGGGTTCTGCACCCCGATTCAGGGTGTAGAACCCCCGATTTGCCTGGTCAACCAGCCAAAAAATGGGGGTTCAGGAGGCGGGTTGGCGGCGGGGTAGGAGGCGGCGGCGGGGTTCTTCCTGGTCGATCCAGTCGAGGTCGTCGGAGAGTACGGCGTCGTTGGGCTTGTCGGCGTACGGGTCCGGGGGTGGCGGTGGTGGCGGGAGAGCGCGCAGCTTGAGGGCGACCATCGGGATCGCCAGCAGGACGCCGACGGCCATCCACGGCCAGTACTCGCGGAGCATCGGCTCGAAGGACTGGAAGAACGCGTCGGTCGACGCGTCACCGACCGCGTCCGTCGGCTTCCCGGTGGAGCGGCTGATCAACCGGACGGACTCGACGACGCCGAAGCACGCCAGGTAGAACCCGGTCAGCGGGATCCACGACGCCGCCGAGCGCCACCCGCGCTTCCAGCAGGCGACGTACAGCAGCAGCGCGAGGCCGGCGCCGACGAGCAGGCCGTTCAGCTGCCACAGCCAGCGCCAGTCGGCCAGCTGTTCGGCCGGTCGCAGCGCGGTCCACGCGACCGGCAGCGCCAGCGCGAACGCCGCGACGACCGAGCTTCGGGTGCCCAGGGCACCGAACAGCCCGCCGAGGGCGCTTGCCACCAGCAACGTGACGAGCAGATCGCGCTCTCCGAAGGCGTTGCCGGTGGCCCACCACATGCCCCCGGCAACGACGAGCAGCACCGGTACGGCGACGCGGATCCGCCCGATCAGCAGCCCCGCGAGCACACCGCCGGCGAACCCGCCGAGCACCAGCAGGTCGATCCGCGGCGGCACGAAGGACGTCGTACCCTCCGGCAGCCCCTTCAGGTACGTCGCGGAGAAGCCGCCCACGAACCAGGCGACCACCGCGGCCGGGATCGACCACAGGTAGCGCATCACAAACCCCGTTCCCACCCCGATCAGGCGGGCCGCCGGGGTTAGTGCTGGGCTCTCTCGACCTTGCTCTTCAAGGTCTCCGGTGTGTCGACAGTAGCTCCCTCGGACCGCAACCAGCTGTCAAGACTCGCCCGATCCTGCAGAGACATGACCGCGACCACATCGCCCGCCTGTGCCTCCGCGACCAGCGCCTGCGCCGCCGCCAGCTCCGTCGGGAACGCCGGTACGTCGTCCACACCGACCGACGCCGCGCCCGCCCGGAACACCGCCTCGAGCTCCTCCGGCGGCCTGCCCCGCAGGTAGTCGCTCTTGTGACCGATCGCGATCCGGTCGGTCGCCCGCGCGCCCATCGCACCGAGTGTCGCGACCATGTCGTCGGCCCGGTCCCCCGGCGACCCGAGCGCCAGCAGCAGCCGTCCGCCCGCCGGCCGGACACCGTTCATGATCTCGAGCAGCGCCTCCAGCCCGGCCTCGTTGTGGGCGAGGTCGATCACGACGGTGAAGTCGCGCAGCGAGTACATGTTCATCCGGCCGGGGTTGTTCTCGTTCGGCGCGAACGTGCTGAGCCCCTCGATCACGGCCGCCCGCGGCAGCCCGAGGCCGAGCGCGGCCGAGGCCGCGGCGAGCGTGTTCTCGACGTTGTAGTGCGACAGGCCGGACAGCGTCATCGGTACGTCGGCGACCTTGAGCAACGGCTCCGGGTCGCGGGCGGTGTCGAGCACGGTCACGAATCCGTCGAGCACGGTCGTCGCGCGGCCGCCCTCGTCGAGCACGGTGCGGATCGACGGCGAGTCCGGGTCGCGCGAGAACACCCAGCACTTGGCCGGCGAGCCGAGCCGCATCGCGAACGTCCGCGGGTCGTCACCGTTCACCACGCACCAGCCGCGCGGCCGGGTGATCTGGGTGATGACCGCCTTCACCTCGGCCAGCTGGTCGACGGTGTCGATCCCGCCGAGGCCGAGGTGGTCGGCGGTGACGTTCGTGACGACCGAGACGTCGTTGTACGCGATCCCGATCCCGCGGCGCAGGATCCCGCCGCGGGCGGTCTCGGTCACCGCGAGCTGGATGCCGGGCTGCGACAGCACCTGTCCCGCGCCGCTCGGCCCGGAGAAGTCGCCGTACTTCACCAGTTCGCCGTCGAAGTACACGCCGTCGGTGCTCGACCAGCCGACGTGCAGGCCGGCGGCGCGGCCGATGTGCGCGATCATCCGCGACGTCGTGGTCTTGCCGTTCGTCCCGGTGACCGCGACCACCGGCACCTTCGGCCGCAGCGTCGGCGGCGGGTTGCCCGGCGGTTCGTCGCGGACCCGCTCCCCGACGGCTGCGATCAGCTCACTCAGATCGTCGGTGCCGTCGGGGCTGAACGCGTCCAGGACCTCGACGATGGCCGCGCCGAGCGCTCGCGCCCGGCCTTCGTGCGCCCACGGGAAGGCCACCACGAGCCGCCGTACGTCGGACTCCGGGCGGACCCGGACGCCGATCCGCCCGATCCCGGCCTCCCGGGCGATCCGCCGTACGACGTGTCCGAGAACGCGGATCGCGAACCGCTGCCGGAACCCGGACCCGATCCGGCCCGGACGGGTGGCGCCGAGGCCGATCGCCTGCGCGTAGGCCTTCGCCGCCGGTGCGGGGGCGTCCGCGAGCGCCGAGACGTCGAGCGTCAGCTTGACCGCGGCACGACTGAAGTAGAGGTTGGCGCCGTCGAGAACGCGGAGCTCTACCAGAGAAGTCGCCACTACGCTCCCATCGCGTGGTAGCCGCCGTCGACGTGCACGATCTCGCCGGTGGTCGCGGGGAAGAAGTCACTGAGCAGGGCGACGATGGTGCGTCCGGTCGGCTCCAGGTCGGACGGGTCCCAACCCAGCGGAGCGCGGTCGAGCCACGGCTCCTCGAACTTCTCGAAGCCCGGGATCGCCTTCGCCGCCAGCGTCTTCAGCGGGCCGGCCGACACCAGGTTGCACCGGATGCCCTGCGCACCGAGGTCACGCGCCAGGTACCGGTTCGTGGACTCGAGCGCCGCCTTCGCGACACCCATCCAGTCGTACCCGGGCCAGGCCACGGTCGCGTCGAAGGTCATCCCGACCACGCTGCCGCCACGGCTCATCAGCGGCGCGCAGGTGACCGCGAGCGACTTCAGGCTGTACGCCGACACGTGCACGGCCTGCGCCACGTCGTCCCACGGCCCGTCCAGGAACTTGCCGCCGAGGATGGTCTCCGGGTTGCCGTACGCGATCGAGTGCACGACGCCGTCCAGGCCGTCGACGTGCTCGCGGACGGCGTCCGGCAGCGCGGCCAGGTGCTCCGGGTCCGTGACGTCCAGCTCGAGGACGGGCGGCTCCTGCGGCAGGCGTTTCGCGATCCGCTTGGTGATGCTCAGCGCGCGGCCGAAGTTGGAGATCAGGACGGTCGCGCCCTGCTCCTGCGCCACTTTGGCGGTCGCGAAACCGATCGACGTATCGAGCGTGACGCCCGCGACGAGGATGCGTTTGCCGTCGAGGATGCCCACCGGCATGCCTCCCTCCTGAAAATGCACAGCTCGATGAATGAGGTCGTTAGTTGCCCATGCCGATGCCGCCGTCGACCGGGATCACCGCGCCGGTGATGTAGCCGGCCTCCTCGGACGACAGCCAGCGGACCGCGTTCGCGATCTCCTCGGTCAGGCCGAAGCGGCCGAGCGGGATCTGGCTCAGGTACTGCTTCTGGGTCTCCTCCGGCAGCACCGCGGTCATGTCGGTCTCGACGAAACCGGGCGCGACCACGTTCGCGGTGATGCCGCGGCTGCCCAGCTCACGGGCGATCGAGCGGGCCATGCCGATCAGGCCGGACTTGCTGGCCGCATAGTTCACCTGGCCGGGTGAGCCGAGCAGGCCGACCACCGAGGAGATGAACACGATCCGGCCCTTGCGCAGCCGCAGCATGCCCTTCGCGGCGCGGCGGGCGACCCGGAACGAGCCGCTGAGGTTGGTCTCGATCACCGAGTCCCAGTCGTCGTCGGACATCCGCAGCAGCAGCGTGTCGCGGGTGATGCCGGCGTTCGCCACCAGGACCTCGACCGGGCCGTGCTGCTCGGCGATCGTGTCGAAGGCGGCGTCGACCTGCTCCTGGTCGGTGATGTCGCACTTGACCCCGAGGAAGCCCTCCGGCGGCGGGCTGGTGTTGTAGGTGACGGCGACCTGGTCGCCCGCCTCCTTGAACGCGTTCGCGATCGCCAGCCCGATGCCCCGGCTGCCACCGGTCACCAACACAGACCTGCCCACAAGCCCTCCTCACGTCGTCGGTCGGAGGAACGCTATCCCACCGCGCCGGTGAGGCCGGACTTAGGAGTCCTCGAGGCGGAAGCCGACCTTCATCGTCACCTGATAGTGGTCGATCTGGTTGTCCGCGAGGTGGCCGCGGATGTCCGTGACCTCGAACCAGTCCAGGTGCCGCAGCGTCTCGCCGGCGCGGGTGATCCCGTTGGTGATCGCCTGGTTCAGGCCCTCCTTGGAAGTGCCCACGATCTCGGTCACGCGATAGGTGCGATCGGTCATGACGAACCTCTCTTCAGCCTGGCTGCGCCGAGGCGGCAGGCGCGGCGTACCGTTGTTCTTGGTGAGGAGGATAGATGTCGAAGCACCGTGAGCGGAGCGGCGCGACCGTCATTTCGGTGACGAGTGCGCAGCCCGGCCGCTCGGAGGATCTGGACAGCCGGATCGTGCGGTACGCGTGGATGATGTCGATCCGGATCGCGTGCTTCGTGCTGGCCGTGCTGACGCCGTCGCCGTGGCGCTGGATGTTCGTCGTCGGCGCGATCGCGTTGCCGTACTTCGCGGTGGTCCTGGCGAATGCTCATCGGTCCGCGACACAGCCCGCCCCGGACCCGTACCTGGCGCCCGCACGGCCCGCGATCGGGGACCGTCCGACGGTCGTCGTACCGCACGACGAAGGGGCGTCCGGCGACCGTCCGGCCGACACCGAAAAGTGATCTCGGCCGGGACTGGAAAACTTGGACTGATTCGTGTCAGAATCTCCCGCGTGCTCTGAAGTTCAGCAGTGGAATTCAGAGACTTGATGCGGCGTCGGACGGCTCCCCCCGTGGCTGTCCGACGTCGCTTCATTTTGTCCAGCTATTGATTATTGAGGCATCAGGAATGCAGAGGAATGGCACCTGCGGATGACCGATGAAGCCGCACCGACCGCGCCGGCCGTCTGCTCCGCCAGGGGCTGCGGCAACGCCGCCACCTGGGCGTTGCTGTGGAACAACCCGAAGATCCACACCCCCGACCGGCGGAAGACCTGGCTCGCCTGTGACGAGCACAAGGAGAGCCTGTCGGACTTCCTCGGACGGCGGTCATTCCTGCGCGAGGTCGAACCTTTCACCGACTGAATGTCGAGCGCGACGCGCAGAACCGATAGGAAAAAGCACATTTCCGGATTAGGCCGGTTGTGCGGTTTCAGCCGCCGATCGCGGACATCGGGCGCGACGGTTGCAGGAAGCTCGGGTCGTTGATGCCGTGACCCGGCAGTTTGCCGCGCATCGCACGCCGCCAGCGGTCGGCCAGTTCGGCGTCGTCGGCACCGGCCCGCAGCGCCGTCCGCAGATCGGACTCGGTGCGCGCGAACAAGCAGTCGCGGACCTGACCGTCGGCGGTCAGCCGGACCCGGTCGCAGTCCCCGCAGAACGGCCGCGTGACGGACGCGATGATGCCGACCGTCTGCGGACCGCCGTCGACCAGGAACGACTCGGCCGGCGCGCTCCCCCGCTTCGAGGCGTCGTCCGGCGTCAGGTGGAACCGATCGGTGAGCTGGGCGAGGATCTCGTCCGCGGTCACCATCGTCGCCCGGTCCCAGCCGTGCTGCGCGTCCAGCGGCATCTGCTCGATGAACCGCAGTTCGTAGCCGTGCTCGAGGCAGAACTCCAGCAGTTGCGGCGCTTCGGCCTCGTTCAGGCCGCGCATGAGGACGGCGTTCACCTTCACCGGGGTCAGGCCCGCCTCCTGGGCCGCGGTCAGCCCGGCCAGCACGTCCTTCATCCGGTCCCGCCGCGTCAGCCGCTTGAACGTGTCCGGGTCGACGGTGTCGAGGCTCACGTTCACGCGGTCCAGACCGGCGTCCTTCAGCGCCTGCGCCTGCCGGGCCAGGCCGATGCCGTTGGTGGTCAGCGACACCTCCGGCCGAGGCGCGAGGGCCGTCGTACGGGCGACGATGTCCACCAGGCCGCGGCGCAGCAGCGGTTCGCCGCCGGTGAAGCGGATCTCGTGGACGCCCAGCTGGGTGACGGCGACCGTGACGAGCCGGACCACCTCGTCGTCGGTCAGCAGCTCGGGCTTCGCGAGCCAGTCCAGGCCCTCCTCGGGCATGCAGTACGTGCAGCGCAGGTTGCAACGGTCCGTGAGCGAGACCCGCAGGTCGGTCGCCACCCGGCCGTAGTTGTCCGCCAGGCCCGTCCCCTGCGTGTCCTGGAGCTGCGTGTCCTGGATCACCGTCATCACCCCAGCGTACGTGCCGCGCGCCGGCAGTTTCAGGGGATGGCTTAAGTTCGAGACGTGGGTCGCATGATGAACGTCCGCTGGATCGCCGCCGCGCTGGCGATCCTGGTCCTCACCGGCGCGTGCGTGCAGCTGGGCCGCTGGCAGCTGCACCGCCTCGACGAGCGCAAGACACGCAACGAGGTGACCCGGACCAACCTGGCCGCGCCGCCGGCGCCGATCGGCGAGATCGTCGGCCCGCAGGGCGTCGTCGGCGACCAGCACGCCTGGCGGACCGCGGTCGTCACCGGGCGGTACGACGCCTCGAAGCAGGTGATCCTGAAGTACCGCAACGTGCGCGACAAGCCCGGCTTCGAGGTCGTCACGCCGCTGATCCTGCCCGACGGGAAGGCGATCCTGGTCGACCGGGGCTTCCTGGCCCGGCAGAGCTCGGAGCTGATGCCACAGCACGTCCCCGCCGTACCGACCGGCGAGGTGACGGTCACCGGCCGCCTGCAGCGCAGCGAGCGCGGCGGCCGGACGACCGGCGGCACGCCGGAGGGCGGTACGGCGCGGCTCATCAACGGGCCCGACTACGCGAAGGTCCTCGGGCTCGACCTGTACGACGGCTACCTGATGGTGACCGAGCAGAAACCGGCCAATGACCCGGCGCTCGGCGGGTTCCCGGGCCCGGAGATCGACGACGGTCCACACTTCTTCTACGCACTGCAGTGGTTCTTCTTCGCGCTGCTGGCGATCGGTGGACTCGTCTATTTCTCCCGGCAGGAGGCTCGTAGTGACAAATCCGCGCAGCGGCAGCCAGAAGTCGCCGATCGGCCGGAGGCCCGTGCCGGCGCGCCGGATTGAGGACTACGCGCTGATCGGTGACCTGCAGACCGCCGCTCTGGTGTCGAGGCAGGGCTCGATCGACTGGTTGTGCTTCCCGCGGTTCGACTCCCCCGCCTGCTTCGCCGCTCTGCTCGGCACCGACGACAACGGGCACTGGCGGATCGCGCCGCAGAACGCGGACGCGGTCAGCAGCCGGCACTACCGCGGCGACACGCTGGTGCTGGAGACCGAGTGGTCGACGTCGACCGGCTCGGTGCGGGTCATCGACTTCATGCCGCCCCGGGACACCGCGCCGGACGTGGTGCGGATCGTCGAGGGCATCAGCGGGTCCGTCGACATGCGTTCCGCGTTGCGGCTGCGGTTCGACTACGGACACGTGGTGCCGTGGGTACGCCGTACGGACGGCCAGATCGTCGCGATCGCGGGACCTGACGCCGTGTCGCTGCGGTCCGACGTCCACCAGTACGGTCGCGATCTCACGACGTACGCCGACTTCCGGGTCTCCGCGAACGACCGGGCCTGGTTCGTGCTGACCTGGCACCCGTCGCACACGCCGGTGCCGCGGCCCACGAACGCGCTCGAGGCGCTCGAGCCGACCGAGACCTTCTGGACCGAATGGATCGCGCGCAGCAAGACCGCGGCCGAGGTCAGCGACGAGGTGACCCGGTCGGTGCTGACGCTCAAGGCGCTCACCTACGCGCCGTCCGGCGGTATCGTCGCGGCGCCGACGACGTCGCTGCCCGAAGAGCTCGGCGGTCAGCGGAACTGGGACTACCGGTTCTGCTGGTTGCGCGACGCAACGATGACGCTGTCCGCGATGCTGCGGGCCGGCTACACCGACGAGGCGCACGCGTGGCGGAACTGGTTGCTGCGCGCGATCGCCGGTTCGCCGTCGGACCTGCAGATCATGTACGGCGTGACCGGTGAACGCCGGCTGACCGAGTTCGAGGCCGGCTGGCTGCCCGGGTTCGGTGGATCTGCCCCGGTGCGGATCGGGAACGCGGCCGCGGAACAGCTGCAGATCGACGTGTTCGGCGAGGTGATGGACGTTCTCGCGCTGGCCCGGGAGACGCAGATCGGGTCGAGCGACGAGGCATGGCAGCTGCAGCGCGGCCTGATGCGCCGGCTGGAGGACGTGTGGGACGAGCCCGACGAGGGGATCTGGGAGGTCCGCGGCGGGCGGCAGCACTTCACGTACTCGAAGGTGATGGCCTGGGTCGCGTTCGACCGGGCCGCGCGGGCGGTCGAGCGGTTCGGGCTGAGCGGGCCGGCCAAGGAATGGCGGGCGAAGGCCGACGAGATCCATCGGGCGGTCTGCGAGCAGGCGTTCGACTCCGAGCGCAACACGTTCACGCAGGCGTACGGGAGCAAGGCGCTCGACGCCGCCGTCCTGCTGATCCCGCAGGTCGGCTTCCTGCCGGCCGACGATCCGCGGGTGATCGGGACGGTGGAGGCGGTGCAGCGCGAGCTGGCCGCGGACGGGTTCGTCCGGCGGTACCTGACCGAGCAGACCGACGACGGACTGGCCGGCAGCGAGGGCACGTTCCTGATCTGCTCGTTCTGGCTGGCCGATGCGCTCGCGATGATCGGGCGGGTCGGCGAGGCCCGCGACCTGTACGACAAGCTCGTTGCTCTACGCAACGACGTCGGCCTGCTCGCCGAGGAGTACGACGTGAGTTCTGGGCGGATGCTCGGCAATTTCCCGCAGGCTTTCTCGCATCTCGGCCTGGTGAACACCGCCTGGCACCTGAACACGGCCGAGTCGCCGCTGCGCAAGTCGGCGTACTGACAGCCGCCGGCGGACCCGACTCTTGCCGTTGGCCACGAACGGTCGAGGTGCGCGACCGGGTGCGGTGCGGCAGGATGGTGCCGTGGACCTCGGACTGCGCGATCGCACCTACATCGTCACCGGCGCCAGCGCCGGACTCGGCTTCGCCACCGCGAAGGCTCTTGCCGCCGAAGGCGCGCGGCTGGTGATCTCCAGCCGTAACGAGGAGTCGATCAGCCGGGCCGCCGCCGAGCTCGGCGAGAACGTCGTCGGCATCCCGGTCGACAACGCCGAGCCGGACAGCGCCGAGCGGCTGGCCGCGACCGCGATCGCCAAGTGGGGTGCGCTGCACGGCGCCCTGATCAGCGTCGGCGGGCCGCGCGCCGGGACCGCGCTGGACACCGACGAGGAGGACTGGCGGGCGGCGTTCGACAGCGTGTTCCTCGGCAGTCTGCGGATCGCCCGCGCCGTCGCGCGGACGGGGTCGGAGGGTACGTCGATCGCGTTCGTGCTGTCATCGTCGGTGAAGTCGCCGATCAACGGGCTGGCGATCTCGAACGGTCTGCGCCCGGGCCTGGCGATGGTCGCGAAGACGCTCGCCGACGAGCTCGGCCCGAACGGCACCCGGGTCAACGGGCTGATGCCGGGCCGGATCGCGACCGACCGGCTCCGGGAGCTGGACGGCAAGTCCGGCGATCCCGACGCGGCCCGTCGCGCCTCCGAGAAGACCATTCCGCTGCGCCGCTACGGCGACCCGGACGAGTTCGGCCGGGTCGCCGCGTTCGTGCTGTCCCCCGCCGCGTCGTACCTGACCGGTGCCATCATCCCGATCGACGGCGGGGCGCTGCGAACCATCTGAGCCGGGAGCTCAGCCCCACTGTCCCGGCACGTACTCGCCGGTGGCGGGCTGCGCCGTGATGATGTTGAGGCGGTTCCAGGTGTTGATGCCGGCGATCACCGCGACCAGAGCGGCCAGCTGCTCCTCGTCGTAGTGCTTGGTGGCCTCGAGCCACACCTCGTCGGGCACTCCCCCGGCGGCGTCGGCAAGCCGGGTCCCGGCCTCGGCCAGGGCGAGTGCGGCGCGCTCCGCCTCGGTGAAGACGGTGGCCTCGCGCCACGTCGCGACGAGGTTGATGCGGACCGTCGTCTCGCCGTGATGCGCGAGCTCCTTCGCGTGCATGTCGACGCAGACCGCACAACCGTTGATCTGGCTGATCCGCAGCTCCATCAGCTCGAGCGTGCCGAGCGGCACCCCGGCGCTGGTGGCCACCCCGGCCGCCGCGTTCACGTGCTTGATGAACTTGCCGAGAACCGGGTTGGTGAACAGATCCAGACGTGCATCCATAACAGGTGTCTCTCCTAGCGAGTGAAGATGTTGACACCCACCCCGACGAGACAGACCCGAAAAGTGTCAGTCGGTGGCGATCCGGTTGCCGTGTTCGTCCCAGTGCTCGGCGACCTTCTTGCTGGGCTGCACCCGAGGCGGCTCGCCCGGCATCTTCGGGTAGTCCGGCGGGAAGTTCAGCTCGCCGCCGGGCAGCTCCTCCCAGAGGCGCAGCAGCGGGTCGAGCGGGTACGCCGTGTCGTCCATGTCCGCCCACGGGTCGCCGTCGGCGAGGTACTCCGGGACCGTGTGCAGGTTGAACGCCCGCGGGTCGTCGACCTCCGCGAGCCGCTCCCACGTCATCGGCGTACTGACCGGCGCGCCCGGCCGCGGCCGCAGGGACCACGCGCCGGCGACCGTGCGGTCGCGGAGGTTCTGGTTGAAGTCGAGGAAGATCGACGACTCGCTGCGTTCCTCCTTCCACCAGGCCGTGGTCACCCGGTCGTCGCGGCGCTCGAGCTCGCGGCCGAGACCGATCGCGGCGTGCCGGACCTCGTCGAAGGACCACTCCGGGCGGATCCGGACATAGATGTGGATGCCGCGGTTGCCGCTGGTCTTCGGATAGCCCCGCAGCCCGAGCTCCTCGAGCAGCTCCCGGGCGACGCCGGCCACCCGCCGGGCGTCCGCGAAGGTCGCACCCGGCTGCGGATCGAGGTCGATGCGCAGCTCGTCGGGATGCTCCAGGTCGCTCCTGCGGACGGCCCACGGGTGAAAGGTCAGCGTGCCCATGTGCGCCGCCCAGACCGCGGCTGCGGGCTCGGTGAGGCACAGCTCGTCGATCGGACGGCCGTTCGGCGTCAGCACGCGGCAGGTCTCGATCCACTCCGGCGCGCCCTTCGGAAGACGCTTCGAGTAGAACCCGTCGCCCGTCTGGCGGCCGATCGAGTCCACCGAAAGTGTCATGCCCTCGCGCCAGCCGCCGGGCCAGCGCTCCAGCGCGACCGGACGGTCACCGGATGCCTTCATGAACGCGTCGGCCACACCGGCGAAGTACTCGCAGACCTGCAGCTTCGTGACCTCCGGCGCCCATTCCGTCGTCTCGTACACCACCCGGTCCGGGCTGGAGACCCGGACCTCGCGCTCCCCCACGGTGAGCATCACCGCTGTGCTCTTCGCCATTCCGCGACCGTATCGGGTCACCCGGACAATGCGGCGCGATTTCCTGGAACCGTGCGGGAAAGGCAAGTTTTCCCGACCTCTGGCCACGGTAGGTGACCGGGCGGTAACGTTCGTGCACCTCGTTCCTGGGGCGTGAGGCCCCCGGGACACCTGACAAGGAGCGCGAGGATGAACAGATCCGCCCTGTTCGCCGCTGCTACCGCAGTGGCGACCACCACCGCCCTCGGACTGACCAGCGCCACCACCGCGACCGGCGCGCCGACGGCGTCCCCGGTCCCGACCCCCGCCGCGGCCGTGGCCAACGCCCGGGCCGCGATCACGAGCAACCTGACGACGGTGCGGGCCACCACGGCCGACGCGTTCGTGGTCAAGGACGTGATCGTCGACCGGGACGGCACCAGCCACGTCCGGATGGATCGCACGATCGGCGGCCTCCCGGTCCTCGGCGGCGACATCGTCGTTCATCAGACGAAGGACGGCGCCTTCAAGGGCGCCAGCCTGACGCTGACCAGGAGCGCGAACGTCAGCCGCACGCCGAAGGTCAGCGTCGCAACCGCCACCGCCAAGGCCCTCACCAAGGGCGCCAAGGCAGAGGGCAAGCCGACGCTGGTGATCGAGGCCCGCAAGGGCGCGCCGCGGCTGGCCTACCTGGTCACCACGGCCGGGATCCAGGCCGACGGTACGCCGAGCCGCATCACCACGACCGTCGACGCCCTGACCGGCGCGAAGCTCCTCAGCGAGCAGCACGTCCAGACGGCCGACGGTGACGGCAGGAGCCTGTACTCCGGGACCGTGCCGCTCACGACCAGCACCGCGACCGGCGGCTTCACGCTGACCGACGCCGCCCGCGGCAACGGCTACACCGCCGACGCGAACAACAAGATCGACTCGATCTGGTGCCAGCTCTTCGGCATCGGCTGTACGGCGCCGACCCGGTTCGTCGACGCCGACAACCACTGGGGCAACGGCACGAACGCCGACCGCGCCTCGGCCGCCGTCGACGCGCACTACGGCGCCGCGACGACGTACGACTACTTCAAGAACCAGCACGGCCGCAACGGCATCTTCGGCGACGGCAAGGGCGTCCCGAGCCGCGTCCACTACGGCTCGAACTACGTGAACGCGTTCTGGGACGGCAAGCAGATGACGTACGGCGACGGCGACAACGTCGTCGCGGGTCCGCTGGTCTCGATCGACGTGGCCGGCCACGAGATGTCCCACGGCGTCACCGAGCACACCGCGAACCTCACGTACTCCGGTGAGTCCGGCGGCCTGAACGAGGCGACCAGCGACATCTTCGGCACCCTGGTCGAGTTCTACTCGAACAACACGTCCGACCCCGGTGACTACTACATCGGCGAGAAGATCATGAAGGACCGCCCGGCGCTGCGCTACATGGACAAGCCCAGCAAGGACGGCAACTCCGTCGACTGCTGGTCCTCCGGTGTCGGCAACCTGGACGTGCACTACTCCTCCGGTGTCGCGAACCACTTCGCGTACCTGCTCGCCGAGGGCAGCGGCGCCAAGACCATCGGCGGTCTGCCGCACAACTCGCCGACCTGCAACGGCTCGACGCTCACCGGCATCGGCCGCGACAAGCTCGGCAAGATCTGGTTCCGTGCGCTGACGACGTACATGACGACCGGTACGACGTACGCGCAGGCCCGGACCGCGACGCTGAACGCGGCCACCGACTTGTACGGCGCGACGAGCCCGGAGCGGGCCGCGGTCGCCGCCGCCTGGTCCGCCGTCAGCGTTAACTGACCCAGGCCGACAACTGAGGTTTCGCCGGGGGCCTGTCCCACTGGGGCGGACAGGACCCCGGCGAACAAACGTTTTGACCATTGCGGCGGTCATGGTCCGGACCTACCGTCACAACCATGGGTGGGGAACCCGGGGGAAGGCCGAGGCTGCGTGCGGCCCGGCCGTTGCTGCTCGTCGTCGACGCTGACCCGGAGCGTCTGGAGCGATGCGAGACAGAGCTGGACCGTGGCTTCGGAGCCGATTTCCGGGTCCGGGGCGAACTGACGGCCGCCGAGGCGCTCGACTGCCTGCGACGGGCCCACGAGTGGGAACAGCGGGTCGCCGTGGTGCTGGTCGACCACGCGCTGCCCGACGACGAACGCGCCGAGATCCTGGCGGCGTCGCGGACACTGCATCCGGACGCGCGCCGCGCGCTGCTGATCGAGTGGGGCGCGTGGGCCGATCGCACCACCGCGTCCGCGATCCTGTCCGCGATGTCGGTCGGCGACATCAACTACTACGTGCTCAAACCGTGGATCGGCCACGACGAGCTGTTCCACCGGACGGTGGCCGAGTTCGTCCAGGAGTGGTCGCGGTACGAGGTCGCGAACCTGCGTGAGGTCGTCGTGATCGCGGCGGGCAACTCGGTCCGCGGTCAGGCCGTGCGCAGCCTGCTCGCCCGCAACGGGATCCCGAGCGCGTTCCGGGAGAGCGGCTCGGCGCTCGCGAACGACGTACTGCAGTTCCTCGACGAGCCGGATCCCGGTGCCGGCGTACTGGTGTGGATGCCTGCGGTCGGCGGGGCCGTGCTGCACGATCCGACCGATGCGGAGATCGCCGAGGCGTGGGGCGTGCCGACCACGCTGGAGTCCGAGGACCCGGAGTTCGACGTACTGGTCATCGGGGCCGGTCCGGCGGGGCTCGCGGCGGCCGTTTACGCGTCGTCGGAGGGGTTGCGCACGCTGGTCGTGGAGCAGGAGTCGATCGGCGGGCAGGCGGGGACCAGTTCGCTGATCCGGAACTACCTGGGCTTCTCGCGCGGGATCCGGGGGTCGGAGCTGGCGCAGCGCGGGTACCAGCAGGCGTGGGTGTTCGGCGCGCATTTCGTTTTGATGCGGACGGTCGAGCGCCTGGAGAAGCGTGACAACCGGTTCCATGCGGTGATCGGTGACGTGGGCGAGGCGACGGCCCGCGCGGTGGTCCTGGCGACGGGCGTCGCGTACCGGCGTCTCGACGTACCGTCGCTGGAGAAGCTGGTCGGGAACGGCGTGTACTACGGCGCGAGTGTGTCGGAGGCCCACGGGCTGAAGGATCGGGACGCGTGCGTCGTCGGCGGCGGGAACTCGGCCGGTCAGGCGGTGCTGCACCTGGCCCGGTACTGCCGCCACGTGCTGCTGGTGATCCGCGGCGAGGACCTCTCGGCGAGCATGTCGCAGTACCTCATCGACGCGATCGACGCGGCGGACAACGTGACCCTCCGGGCGTCCAGCGAGGTCGTCGGGGGTGGCGGCGACGGCAGGCTGGAGCACGTGACGTTGCGGGACCGGCGGAGCGGTGACGAGGACACGGTGCCGGCGGACGGGCTGTTCGTGATGATCGGCGCCGTACCCGGAACGAACTGGCTTCCGGCCGAGGTCGGGCGGGACAAGCGGGGCTTCGTGCTCGTCGGGTCGGATGCCGGTGTGAGTCCGCTGTGGCAGGAGAGCCGGCCGCCGCAGCCGTACGAGTCGACGATGGCCGGGCTGTTCGCGGTCGGCGACGTTCGCTGCGGGTCGGTCAAACGGGTGGCGTCCGCGGTCGGTGAGGGATCGGTGGTGGTCTCGCAGATCCACACGCATCTGAAGGTCTCGTCGGATGCCTGAGCGGCGGTTCGTCTACACCCCCGCGATGGTCGGGCTGACGGCGCTCGTGTTGCTGGTGCCGCTCGCCGGGATGCTGTTGCTGCTCCGCCAGCCGCGCTTCGACGTGCGGTGGGAACACCATCCGGCGCACTTCTGGCTCGTGCTGATCACCGCGGCGCTGAGCGCCGTACTGGCGTACACGACCGGTGCGGCGGCGCTGCGGCGGGGTGACGCGCGGGTGCTGTTCGTGTCGCTGGCGTTCCTGTCCGCGGCGGGGTTCTTGGGGCTGCACGCGCTGGCCACGCCGAAGGTGCTGCTCGACACGCCGAACGCCGGGTTCACGCTCGCTACCCCGGTGGGGGTTGCGTTGGCGTCGGTGTTCGCGTTCCTGTCCAGCCTCACCGTCTCGGGTGTCAGGTGGGGGCGCATACTGCGGATCGGTCTGCTGGTGCTGATCGGTCTCTGGGCTGCGGCCTCCGTACTGCGGCTGCCGCCGCTGCACGGCACGTCCGTGCCGGAAGTTGCCGACGGCATCCTCGCCGGGCTCGCCGTACCGGCTGTCTTGCTGTACGGCGTGGCGGCGGGACGGTACCTGCGGACGTGGTGGACGCGGCCGTCGTTGATGGTCCTGTCGATGATCTCCGCGTTCGTGCTGCTCGGAGAGGCGATGGTCGCGCTGGTGTTCGCGCGGAACTGGGCGCTGTCGTGGTGGGAGTGGCACGTGCTGCTGCTGGCGGCGTTCGTGCTGGTCGTGACCGGGGTCCGGATCCAGTGGTACGAGGAGCGGTTCGCGGACCTGTACCAGGAGGACACGGTGGCGGGGCGGCGTGAGCTGAGCGTGTTGTTCGCCGACCTCCAGGGGTTCACGACGTTCTCCGAGAACCACGATCCGGCCGAGGTCACGGCGATGCTCAACACGTACTTCGAGGTCGTCGTACCGCCCGTGGTGCGGCGGCACGGCGGGGACGTCGACCGGATCATCGGGGATGCGCTGATGGTCACGTTCAACAAGCGCGGGGACCAGCCGGATCACGCGCGGCGGGTGGCGGCGGCCGGGCTGGCGCTACAGGAGGCGGCGAGCGCCGTACGGGCGGAGCACGCGAACTGGCCGCAGTTCCGGGTGGGGATCAACAGCGGGGTCGCGTCGGTGAGCCTGCTCGGGACGGAGGGCGGGCGGACGCACACCGTCATCGGCGACACGGTCAACGTGGCGTCGCGAATCGAGGGCAAGGCGCCCGGCGGAGGCGTCGCCATCGGCCCGGCCACGAAAGCGCTACTACCGCAGGCCCGCACCGAGTCGCTCGGACTGCTCAGCCTGAAAGGAAAGGCCGAGCCCGTCGAGGTCTACCACCTCCTCGACCTCGCCTGACCGCCGCCCGCTCCCCCGTCCGCTCGGTGGGGTGCATGATCACCCGTGCCTTTTGGGTGGGACCCGGGTGTTCACGTGTTGGACCTTGGACTGTCAGCGTGGCGGTGTGACAATCCGGCCATGTCTGCCCTGATCCGATCACGGCGCCTCGGCGCTCTTGTGGTCACCTCCGTTCTCGCCTTCGCCGGCGCCGCCGTGGTGGTCGCCGGCCCTGCCGGTGCCGCATCGCCCGATGTGGTCATCACCGAGGTGTACGGCGGAGGAGGCAACAGCGGTGCGCCGTACACGCACGACTTCGTCGAGCTGACGAACAACAGCTCGGCCCCGGTCGACGTGAGTGGCTGGTCGATCCAGTACGCCTCGGCGGCCGGTACGTCGTGGCAGGTCACGAAGCTCACCGGCACCATCGCGCCGGGCGCGGCGTACCTCGTCCAGGAGGCCGCCGGCGCTGGGAACGGCCAGCCGATGCCGACGCCGACCGTCACCGGGACCATCCCGATGTCCGCGTCGGCCGGCAAGGTCGCCCTGGTCACGAACCAGACCGCGCTGGCCTGCGGAGCCACCTGTTCCGCCGACGCCGCCGTCCGCGACTTCGTGGGCTACGGCACCGCGAACGACTCCGAGACCGCGCCCGCGCCGGGCCTGTCGAACACCACCTCGGCGGCCCGGATCGACCCGACGAAGGACACCGACAACAACGGTGCCGACTTCGCCGCGGGCAACCCGTCGCCGGGCACGCTGACCTCGACGCCGACCGAGCCGCCCGTGGACGCGAAGATCCACGACATCCAGGGCACCGCGCACCGGTCCCCGCTCGAGGGCAAGCGGGTCCGCAACGTCACCGGCGTGGTGACCGCGAAGAGCGGCAACGGCTTCTGGTTCCAGGACCCCCAGGCGGACGACAACCCGGCCACGAGCGAGGGCCTGCTGGTATTCACCAGCTCCGCGCCGACGGTCACCGTCGGGCAGGCCGTGACGGTCGAGGGGTCGGTCGCCGAGTTCCGCCCGGGCGGATCGGGCGGTACGACGAACCTCACCACCACCGAGCTGACCAACCCCGTCGTCACCGTTACCGGCACCGCCGCGGTACCGGCGCCGACCGTCGTCGGACCGGGCGGGCGGGTGCCGCCGTCGACCGTGATCGAGGACGACGCGTCCGGTGACGTCGAGACGACGAGTACGGCGTTCGACCCGGCCAGCGACGGCCTCGACTTCTGGGAGTCGCTGGAGGGCATGTGGCTGGGCATCGACCAGCCGCAGGTCACAGGGCCGACGAGTTCGTTCCGTGAGCTGTCGGTCGTGCCGGCGGGCGCGAGCGTCCGCTCGGTGCGCGGCGGGATCGTGTTGCAGGAGACCGACAGCAACCCGGAGCGGGTGCTGCTGGACGACGCACTGTCGCCGATCCCGACCGCGAAGACGGGCGACAAGCTGGACGGTGTGGTCACGGGCGTTCTCGACTACTCGTTCGGGAACTTCAAGTTCCTGCCGACCACCACGCCGACCGTGATCGACGGCGGGGTGACGCGTGAGCGCACCAGCGCCTCGTCGCCGGCGCAACTCTCGGTGGCGACGTTCAACGTGGAGAACCTGGACCCGTCCGACGGTGCCGCCAAGTTCGACGGGCTGGCGCAGGCGGTCGTCCACAACCTCGCGTCGCCCGACATCATCGGACTCGAGGAGGTGCAGGACAACGACGGCGCGATCAACTCCGGTACGACGGCCGCGGACAAGACCCTGAACCTGCTCACCGCCGCGATCGTGAAGGCGGGCGGTCCGCAGTACGCCTGGCGGCAGATCGACCCGGTGAACAACGCCGAGGGCGGTGAGCCGGGCGGCAACATCCGGGTCGCGTTCCTGTACCGGACCGACAAGGCGGTCAGGTTCGTCGACACGCCCGGCGGCGGTTCGACCGTCGCGACCACGGTCGTCACCGACTCGGCGGGCCGTCCGCACCTGAGCGCGTCGCCGGGCCGGATCGACCCGGCGAACCCGGCCTGGGCGGCCGCCCGCGTTCCGCTCGCGGGCGAGTTCCGGTGGCACGGGCAGACCGTGTTCGTGGTCGTGAACCACTTCAGCTCCAAGGGCGGCGACGACCCGCTGTGGGGCCGGTTCCAGCCGCCGGTGCAGGACACCGCGCCGAAGCGCCACCAGCAGGCAGCCGCGGTGCGCGGGTTCGTCGACCAGCTCCTGGCGAAGGACAGGGGCGCGAACGTCGTCGTTCTCGGTGACATCAACGACTTCGACTGGTCGCAGACCACGGACATCCTGGTCGGATCGGGGCGGACCGCGCTGATCGACCTGCCGCGGACGCTGCCGGTGAAGGAGCGGTACAGCTACGTGTTCGAGGGGAACAGCCAGATCCTGGACCAGATCCTGATCTCGCAGAACCTGCGGCCCGCGGCGGCGTACGACATCGTGCACATGAACGCGGAGTTCCCCGACCAGATCTCGGACCACGACCCGCAGGTGGCCAAGCTGATCCCGCTACCGTCCTGGGTGCGGTGACATCGGGGGTTGCGGGAGTCTTACGTGGCGGCGGCCGGGCGGGGCCAGGAAAGAGACACGGCCTTGCCCGGTCGCCGATACTTGTGATGTGACTGATTCGACCAAGGAGTACGCCGTACAGAAGTCCGAGGCGGAGTGGAAGGCGCAGCTGTCCCCCGCCGAGTTCCACGTGCTGCGCCAGGCCGGCACCGAGCGGCCGTTCGTCGGTGAGTACACCGACACCAAGACGGTCGGGGTGTACAAGTGCCGGGCGTGTGAGGCGGAGCTGTTCCGCAGCGAGACCAAGTTCGACTCACACTGCGGCTGGCCGTCGTTCTTCGCCCCGCTCGCCGAGGACCGGGTCGAGTACATCGAAGACTCCACCCTCGGCATGAAGCGCGTCGAGGTCCGCTGCGCGAACTGCGGCTCCCACCTCGGCCACGTCTTCGAGGGCGAGGGCTACGGCACCCCCACCGACCTGCGCTACTGCATCAACAGCATCAGCCTCACCCTCACCCCGGCCTGACGGTTGGCCGCCGGTCACCCGCTGTGGTCCTAGACTGGGGCGGCTGGTGGCGGTTCCTCTGGAAGGAAATTGGTGGCTGACGACTTCCGTAGTCCGCGGGTTCTGGATGTGCTGGCGGCAGAGGAGCCGTGGGAGGTTCCGGGCGCGTGGGTGGCCCGGGTCCGGGGCCGGCTGAAGGCCTGGGGCGACGACCCGGACGCGTTGCGGCCGTTGCGTCCCGAGGCCTTCCCGGACTTCGTCAAGGGCACCCCGGCGGCGGTCTGGTTCACCCATCAGGTGGCGCCGCTGCTGACCGGGTGGATCCCGGTGCTGCACGGTGAGTACGCCGACCTGTCCGCGGAGCTCACGCACGACTTCTACCGGCCCTCGTCCCGCGTCGGCGGCAACGGTCACATCATCTACGTGGCGCCGACGGACTGGCACCTGCAGGCGATCGCCGGTGCGCGCGGCTTCCGCGAACACGGCCGGAAGCAGGCGCTGCAGCTGTCCCGCGACGTCGTCCGCCTGTTCGTCGACGCTCCCCCGATGGCGGCCCGCGCCGAGGCCCTGACCGCCGCCTTCGAGCGGGTCCTCGCCGACCGCGACATCACCCACCTGCACGTCACGGGCGAGTACGACGAGATCGCGAAGTACTGGCGTACCGACGCCCTCAAGGACTCCGAGCGCGCCGTGCTCCCCGAGCTGGCCGGCCCCACGGCCGCCCTGCGGTACTCGCTGAACTCCATCCGCGACACACACGCCCGGCTCCTGATGACGATCCCGGACGAGTACGCCGGGGACTTCGCCCGCGTCCTGGCCGAGCTGATCCTGGCCAGCGGGCTGCGCGGCATCCCGCAGCCGGTCGCGAACATCCTCGGCGACGCCGCGGGCGACGTGCACAAGGTGCTGCAGGAGATCCACCAGGACTTCGACCAGCAGACCTGGAACGGCCACGTCAACCAGTGGATGTCCCGCGCCATCCGCACCGGGCACGCACCGCTCGCCCGGTCCTGGGGCGCTGCCGCCGCGCGCGTCGGCGTCCACCTGTCCGGCGTGCTCACCAGAGAGCCGTGGCCGGAGCCGGAGATCCCGGACCTGACCACACTGTTCCGGATCCTCGACCGCGAGCGCTGGAGCGCCCTCGAAACCGCGGCCGCTGCCGACAAGGACGCCTCGCTCTCCGCCGCCTGGAAGGGCGTGCAGAACGAGTCCACCGACGAGAAGGCGGCCGACGACGGCACTCTCGACGAGCCGTTGCCGAAGCCGCTCGACTTCAGCGACGACCCGCTGGCCGAGCTCGACTCGCTGATCGGCCTGGAGTCGGTCAAGGATGCCGTCCGCCGGATGGTCGCCGAGGTGAAGACGAACCTGCGCCGCACCGAGCTCGGGCTGCCCAGCCACGAGCGGGCCCGGCACATGGTGTTCGTCGGCAAGCCCGGTACGGCGAAGACGACGATCGCCCGGCTGCTCAGCCGGATCTACCACCAGCTCGGCGTCCTGGAGAAGGGGCACGTGGTCGAGGTCGACCGTTCCGACCTGGTCGGCGCCGGCGTCGGCTCGACGGCGCCGATGACCGCGGCCAAGTTCCGCGAGGCGCTCGGCGGCGTGCTGTTCATCGACGAGGCGTACAGCCTGACGCCGGAGAACACGCCGGGTGACTACGGCCTGGAGGCGGTCGCGACGATCCTGAAGCTGATGGAGGACCACCGCAACGACTGCATCGTGATCGTCGCCGGGTACCACCGCGAGATGCAGCGGTTCATGGAGTCGAACACCGGTCTGGCGTCCCGGTTCCCGAAGCTGCTGTCGTTCAGCGAGTACGACACCGACCAGCTGGTCGCGATCTTCGAGCTGCAGGCGCGGCAGAAGGGCATGATCTACGGCGAGGAAGTGCTGGACAAGGTCCGCAGCGTCATCCCGCCCGCGCCGCGCGGTCACAGCTTCGGTAACGGTCGTTTCATCCGGAACGTCCTCGAGGAAGCCGTCTCCAACCAGGCGACCCGGCTGTCCTCCATGGACCCCGACAAGCTGACCGAACGGGATCTCCGCGAACTCATCCCCGCCGACGTCCGTCCCCCGACGTCCATGCGCGCCGAGGACTACCTCCTGCAGAAGCCCGGCACCTAAACCGGGGTCGCCAGCGCTACCGGGTTGCCTTCGGGGTCGGTCAGGTAGGCCTGGCGTTCGCCCCAGGGCATGGTGGCGGGCTCCTGGAGGATGGTGTGACCGGCCGCGCGGAAGCGTTCCACCTCGGCCTCGACGTCGTCGACGTACACGAACAGCTCGAAGCGTGGCGCCGTACCGACCGTGATGCCGAGCTGCGCCTCGGGCCAGTTGGCGTCGGACAGGCCGAGGGACGAGTCGCCGCGCTCCAGGCCGACGTAGTGCGGGTCGCCCTCCAGCGGGAACTGGTACGTCGCCTCGTAGCCGAGGAGCGTGTAGAACTCGACGGACCGGCGCACGTCGGCGACGTACAGCACCGGGAAGGCCTTGCGCCGCATCAGACCAGGTTGGCGATCAGCTCGCCGAGGCCAGTGCGCTTCCCGGTGTAGAACGGGACCTCCTCGCGGACGTGCCGCCGGGCCGTGGACGCGCGCAGGTCACGCATCAGGTCGACCATCCGGTGCAGCTCGTCCGCCTCGAAGGCCAGGATCCACTCGTAGTCGCCGAGCGCGAACGACGCCACCGTGTTCGCCCGGACGTCCGGGTAGGTGCGCGCCATCTTGCCGTGCTCGGCGAGCATGAACCGGCGCTCCTCGTCCGGCAGCAGGTACCACTCGTAGGACCGGACGAACGGGTACACGCAGACGTAGGGCCGCGGCTCCTCGTCGGCCAGGAACGCCGGGATGTGGCTCTTGTTGAACTCCGCCGGCCGGTGCAGCGCGAACTGCGACCACACCGGCACCAGGTGCCGCCCGAGCCGCGAGCGGCGCAGCGCGTGGTACGCCTGCTGCAGCGCGTCCGACGTCGGCGCGTGCCACCAGACCATGAAGTCCGCGTCGGCCCGGAACCCCTCGACGTCGTAGATCCCGCGGATCACCACGTCGTCGGCGGCGAGCTTGCCGACCAGCTCGGTCAGCTCCGCCGTCAGCTCGTCGCGGTCCGCGTCCCCGAGCGGCGTCTCGACCTTGAAGACCGACCACAGGGTGTAGCGGATCACGTTGTTGAGCTCACGGGCCTTCGGCTTCTCAGTCACGACTTCATTGTCTCCAATGCGTTCAGGTGCTCCCGCACCCGGGTGGCCGCCTTGCCGCCCGAGGCCACACACGCGGCGATCCCGACCCCCCGGTACGCCGCTCCGCACACCGCCAGCCCCGGTACGCCGGCCACCGCGGACTCCACCCGGTCCACGCGATCCAGGTGCCCGACGGCGTACTGCGGAAGTCCGCCGCCCCACCGCGTGACCAGGGACCCCACGACCTCCGCCTGCAGGCCGATCGCGTTGCGGAGATCGGCCACCGCGAGCGCCACGAGCTCCTCGTCAGAGCGCTGCAGCACGAACTCCTCACCGAGCCGGCCGACCGAGGCACGCAGTACGGCGAGCTCTCCCCCGGCCTCCGCGGACCAGGCCCACTTGGCATGCGAGTACGTCGACGCCTTGATCGTGCGGTCCTCCACGGACGGGACGAGGAAGCCCGAGCCGGTGGCGTCCGCGGGCCAGTCACGCTTCCGGACGGTGAGTGTGACGATCGCCATGCTCGCGTACTCGATCGTCGCCAGCTCGGTCGACGCGGCCGGCGCCAGCTCCGCGAGCATCCGGGCGGCGGGCGCCGCGGGCACGGCGACCACGACCGCGTCGGCGGTCAGGTACGTCGGCGCGGGCACCGGTCCGGCCTCCAACTGGTAGCCGTCCGCGGTCCGCGTGATCCGTCGTACGGCGAGCTTGGTCCGGATCTCCACACCGCGGGCGGTCAGGTCCTGTTCGAGGGCGGTGACGATGCGGTTGATCCCGCCCACGACGCCCGCGAACACCGGCTGGCCGGCGCGCTGCTGACCGAGCGCGCGCAGCTCGGCCGCGGCGGCGAGCAGGCTCGGGGCGGTGCGCAGCCGGGCGTACAGGTCCGGTACGGCGGCGGCGAGCGAGATCTCCTCGGCCTTCCCGGCGTACACCCCGCCGAGCAGCGGATCGATCAGCTTGTCGGTGACCGCGGACCCCATGCGCTCGGCGACGAACCGCCCGATCGCGACGTCCTCGGTCAACGCGGGTGCGGGCAGCTCGGCCTCGTGCGCGACCTGCTCCGCAGCCGTCGGTCCGAGTACGTCAGCCGTCGCGGACGGATCCACCGGGACGCCCATCACGGTCGGCGGGATCGCCCGGATCCGGTCGCCGATCCACAACCCGGCCGAAGTGGTGGCCGGATGCACCAGGTCGTCCCCGAGCCCGACCGCCCGGATCAGCTCCACCGCTTCCGGCCGCCGCGCCAGCACCGACTCGGCGCCGAGGTCGACCGGAACACCCTCGATCGCGTCCCCGGCCAGCTTCCCGCCGAGCCGCGGCGATCCCTCGAGCACCGTGATCCGCGGCGGATTCGGCCCGGTGGCCAGCGCGTGCGCCGCCGCCAGCCCGCTGATCCCGCCGCCGACCACGACCACCCGGTTCACGCGTCCGCCAGCTTCAGCTGGTACTTCTTCCCCGGCCCGAGATCGGTCGTGCTGGTTCCGACCGGCCGGAAACCGGCGCGCGTGAGCACCGCCTGCGACGCGGGGTTGCGGTCCGACGCCCCGGCCCGGAGCGACGTCAAGCCGTACTCCGTGGCCGCGATCTCGATGGTCGCCCGCACCGCGGCCGTCGCGAGCCCCTTCCCGGTCCACTTCTCCGCGATCCGGTAGCCGAGCTCGGCCTCGACGTTCTCGAGATCGATCAGGTTCACCCGGCCGGCCACGGCCCCGGTGCTGTCGACCAGGACGTGGAAGCGGCAGATGCCGGCCTCCTGCTCGGCGAGCAGGGCGGCGTGCCGGGTCGCGAACTGTGCGAAGTAGTCGTCACCGCGGTCCCAGATCCACGAGGCGAAGTACGCCCGATTCTCCAACTCGAAGGCGAGGAGGGCGTCCTCATGGTCGGCACGCATCGGCTCCAGCGTCACCGTGTGATCGGGCAGACGGATCACCGCGCGCTCCGGGTCTGCACGTACTTCACGATCCGCTCCAGCACGTCCGGGTCCGCGTCCGGCGGGACCCCGTGACCGAGGTTGAAGATGTGCCCCGGTGCGGCCTGGCCCTCGGCGAGGATGCGGTCGATCTCGGGCTCGATCGCCTCCCAGCCGGCGAAGAGCAGCGCCGGGTCGAGGTTGCCCTGGACCGGCTTCGGAGCGCCGCCGGCGGCCGTGATCCGGCGTACCGCCTCGTCCAGCGGGACGCGCCAGTCGACGCCGACGACGTCCGCGCCGGCCGAGCTCATCAGGCCGAGCAGCTCGCCGGTGTTCACACCGAAGTGCACCCGGGGTACGCCGTACGGCGCGAGCGCCTCGAAGACCTTCGCGGAGTGCGGCAGGACGAACCGCTCGTAGTCGCGCGGCGACAACCCGCCCGCCCACGAGTCGAACAGCTGGATCGCCGACGCGCCGGCCTCGACCTGCACCGACAGGAACGCGATCGCGACGTCGGCCAGCCGGTCGGCCAGCGCGTGCCACAGCTCCGGAGCGGCGTGCATCATCGCCTTCGTCCGGGCGTAGTCCTTGCTCGGCCCGCCCTCGACCAGGTACGACGCGACGGTGAACGGAGCGCCTGCGAACCCGATCAACGGCGTACCACCGAGCTCGGCGACCAGTTGCTGCACCGATTCCGTGGTGAAGGGCACATCGGCCGGTGTCACCGGCCGCAGCGCGGCGAGACCCGCGGCGTCGCGGATCGGGTCCGCGACCACCGGGCCGATCCCCGGCTTGATCTCGATGTCGAATCCGGCCGCCTTGAGCGGGAACACGATGTCGGAGTAGTAGATCGCCGCGTCGACGCCGTAACGGCGGACCGGCTGCAGCGTTATCTCGACGACGAGGTCGGGACGCGTACATGACTCGAGCATCGTGGTGCCCTCCCGCACCGCGCGGTATTCGGGCAGCGCGCGTCCCGCCTGCCGCATGAACCACACCGGTGTGTGCGGCGGCTGCTCCCCGCGGGCGGCGAGCAGGTACGGCGAACGGGCGAGCGATGGGTGTTCCGTCGGGGGCACACAGCGATGATCCCACGCTGTGATCGGCGCCCCGCAGGCTGGTCGCGTCCATACACACTCAGCTACCGGCGCGTCTAACCGGGCGGCGGTGAGTAATCGGTCGTAGGCTGCCGATATGGGTGCCCGCAAGCAGGTCGACGCGCCACCCGCGGAGTTCGCCGAGGCAGTCTCGCAGTTACGAGGTGCCCGGTTCCGGCCCGAGGTTTTCGTCGAGGAGATGCCCGCACCGCAGCGGATCGCACCGCATGCGGCCGCGGTCAGCGCCGACGTGACGGTCGACGGTGACGATGTCGCCACCGGCCGTCTGGTCGTCCTCTACGACCCGGCCGGGAACGACGCCTGGCAGTCGACCTTCCGCTGTGTCGCGTACGTGCGTGCCGCCGTCGAACCGGAGATGGTGACCGACGCGCTGCTCGGCGGCGTGGGCTGGACCTGGCTGATGGAGGCCCTGGCGGACCGCGGCGCCGACTTCCTGGCACCGAGCGGTACCGTGACCAGGGTGGTATCGGAGAGCTTCGGCGGCATGGCCGACGACGACGCGACCGCGGAGATCGAGATCCGCGCGTCGTGGAGCCCCGTGCCCGGACCCGGCGGCGCCGTGGACGTGACCCGGCACGCCGAGGCGTGGGGCGAGGTGCTGTGCACTGCGGCCGGACTGCCTCCGGTGCCGCCGGGGGTGGTCGCGATGCCGACCCGGCGCGGGCAGCGGGGCCGATGAGCCCAGCCGACACCCAGCCGCCGTCCACCCCGGACGACCCGACCGCACACCTTCCCCTCCTCGAACTGAGGGACGGGCTGTCCGACGTCGTCGACACCGATTCCGCCCTCACCGAGACCGTCGAGGCGTTCCGCTCCGGCACCGGCCCGGTGGCCGTCGACGCCGAGCGCGCGTCCGGCTACCGCTACTCGCACCGCGCCTACCTGGTCCAGCTGCGCCGTGAGGGCGCCGGCTCCGCACTCGTCGACCCGATCCCCTTCGGCGACCTGTCCGCGCTGGGCGACGCGATCGTCGACGCCGAGTGGATCATCCACGCCGCCAACCAGGACCTGGCCTGCCTGGCCGAGGTCGGCATGGTGCCGCGGAAGGTGTTCGACACCGAGCTCGCCGGCCGCCTGCTCGGGTACCCGAAGGTCGGCCTCGCCTCGCTCGTGAGCGAAGTACTCGGCTACCGGATGCGCAAGGAGCACTCGGCCGCCGACTGGTCGACCCGGCCGCTCCCGGCGCCGTGGCTGGTGTACGCCGCGCTGGACGTCGAGATGCTGATCGAGCTGCGCGACGCGATCGAGCAGGAGCTGCGCCGCGAGGGAAAGTGGGACTGGGCGCAGCAGGAGTTCGCCGCGATCCTGGACGCTCCCCCGCGGGAGCCGAAGCCGGACCCGTGGCGCCGTACGTCGGGGATGCACCGGGTCCGGAACCGCCGCAGCCTGGCCGTCGTCCGGGCGCTGTGGGAGGCCCGCGACCAGATCGCGGAGTCCGCGGACATCTCCCCCGGCCGGATCCTGCCGGACGCGGCGATCGTCGAGGCCGCGTCCGCGATGCCCACCGACCGCGACACGCTCCAGCGCCTCACCGCCTTCAAGGGCCGCGGAGCGCACCGGCACATGCGGAGCTGGTGGGAGGCGGTCGACCACGCGCGCCGCCTGCCCGACTCCGAGCTCCCCAAACAGGGACCGCGGTACGACGGCCCGCCGCCGGCCCGCGCCTGGGCCGACCGCGACCCCGACGCCGCCGCCCGCCTGTCGGCCGCCCGCGCCGCGGTCGCCGAGATCGCCGAGGCCCACCGCCTACCGACCGAGAACCTCCTGGCCCCCGACACCATCCGCCGCCTCGCCTGGTCCCCGCCCAAGGACGTCGACCTCGACGTGGTCATGACGTTCCTCCGCGACCACCACGCCCGCCAATGGCAGATAGCCCTCACCGCCGAGGCCCTCACCGAAGCCATGACCTCCGAAGCCAAGGTCAAGCCGCTCGACTGACCAACTCCTCGTCCTTGGCCAGGTCGCGCCGCTCGACTGACGGCAGATCGCCGTGGCGCGCGGAGGCGTCCAACGTCCATGGCAGAGTCGCCTGGACGCACGGTGTAAACCCGGTGGCCAGTTCGCGGCGTGGGGTGTTAGGCCGTGTTGCCGAGGACTGGTGGCGGGTCGGGGTCGGACCAGGTGGGGCGGTTGATGACCGGGTGGCCGTTCTTCATGTGGACGGTGAGGTGTCCGCGGTGGACGTTGATGTGGTCGCGTTTGCAGAGCAGGGCGAGGTTCTCGAGTGAGGTAGGCCCGCCGTCGGCCCAATGGGTGATGTGGTGGGCCTCGGACATGCTTGGCGGCGCACCACAGGCGATGCAACCCTTGTCGCGGGCGTTGAGCGCTTGGCGGATAGCGCGGGTGACGAAACGGTGTTCCGCCCCGACATCGAGGGGTTCAGAGTTCGAGCCGAGAACCAGGGGGATGACGCCGGCGTCGCAGGCGAGTCGTCGTACGGCGGCCGCCGAGAGGGTGTCGCCGTGGACGAGGTAGCCGCGGCCGCGGGTGCCGGTGGCGTCCTTGAGGTCTTCGAGGTCGATCGTCACGGTGATGTGTGGCTTGATGTCGCCGTGGCCGGGCACGGCGGATCCGTTGCCGGCCGCAGTGGTGAGGACGGCGCTGAGGGCGTCGGCCTGGCGCTTGCTTCGCGGACGCGGGTCTCGCCGACCATCGGGGGTCTTGTGCGGTTTGGCGCCGGCGAAGATCAGGGTCTCGAAGAGCTCGGCGTTCTCGCCGGCGAGGTAACCGCCGAAGGTGACGCCGCGATCGGCCTTCTTGATCCACAGAGCCTCGCGGGAGGACGCGTCATCCTCGTTGCGGGGTTCGGGGCCGTCGGTGTCGAGCCGTTCGCGCATCTCCTGGCCGAGTTTGCGCAAGTCGGCCAGCGGGAGCAGGGCGGCTGCCTCGACCATCGCTTCCTCGGCGACCCGCAGATCCTCGACCGGCACACCGGCCGAGGATGGCACCTTCTCGAGCGCGGAGACGATTACTTCGGCCTGTCCCGGGTTCACCGTTACCAGCGGTGCGGAACTGTCGGAGTCGGCCGATCGGCCCGTGCCCAGTGCCGCAGTCACAGCGGGGTACTTGTGCAAGGCACGAGCCAGGCGGAGGTCTCGGCGTACGTCAGCGGGATCCAGGCGGTAACGCACCGAGAGGAGCTGCACGGTGTCGCGGGCGCCCATCTCCTGGGCATAACCGTCGGCATCAAGTCCCGCCGATAGGTGGAGACAGCGCGCCTGGAGGCGGGCGATCTCGGCGTGTGCCGCGTCGAGAGCGGACAGCTTCTCACTGCCGGTCATCGACCACACAGGCCGCTCGTCCAAGATCGCCATACCCAAGACCGTAGACACAGCCACCGACAGTTCTCGAGTCACAGATCCCTTATTGACAAGGGATCTCACAGTTGGCATGTTCGTGCCAGTCTGTCCACACGCGAGAGGATGCCATGAGCAACCAACTCGCCCTCGGACGAGGTCGTGGAATCTAGCTCACGTCAGCGGCGCAGGCGGGTGTGCGCCTCCAGATCCTCGACCGCGGCCGGAGACTGCTGGTCACGGCTGCCCAGATCCTGGCGGATCTGATCGCGGAGGGTGAGGACGATCTGCACCGCGCCGAGCAGGATCACGGTCGCGATGATGACGAAGATCTGGCGGTAGCTGAGCAGGCTGACGAGCAGACTGCCGAGCGCGAGCGAGACGGCTTGCGGGGTGGACACGAGCACCTCGACGGCTGTGGAAACGCGACCGATGAGATGGCCCGGCGAGCGGCGCTGCATCAGCGTCGTGAACGACACGAAGGTCCACGGCAGGCCGACACCGCAGATCGCCGCGCCGACCAGCACCACCACGATCGTCGGCGCGACTACACAGACGACGGTCGCCACGGCGAGCACGGTCAGGCCGAGCGCACAGGTGGCGATCTCACCGAGGCGACGTACGGCGCGGCCGGCGGTCAGACCGCCGAGAACGGCGCCGACGCCCTGACACGTCACGAAGACGCCGGAGAACGTCGGCGGCTTGCCGAACGCGTCCATCAGCGCGTAGATCGACGACTCGAAGAAGCCGATGACGAGAATCGAGATCGCGAGCCCCAGGAGCACGTGGCGGAGCACCCGGTCGCCAACCAGGAATCGAATGCCGCCGAGCAGATCCTCCCGAAAGGTGCTCTTGGCCGGAACCGGGCGCTCGGTGACCTTGATGGTCGCGATCAGCAGCCCGGCCACGGCGAACGTCGCCGCGTCGATGACTGCCACCACCCAGCCGCCTGCGGTCGCGAAGACCGCGGCGCCGACCAGCGGCCCGAACAGCCGATAACCCTCCTTGATCGTGGCCAGGCTGGAGTTGGCGTCGACGAGCAGCTCGTCCGGAAGAATCTCCTTCAGCAGGCCGTTGACCGCCGCGGGCAGGACGACGAACGACACGCCATACAGGAAAGCGACCACCCAGATCAGCCACACCTCGTCCTCGTCGCGCACGAGCACGAGCGGCAGCACCGCGAGCGCGCTGGCGAAGTTGCCCCAGACCAGGATCGCCTTGCGGGGCAGCCGGTCGACCCAGACGCCGAGCAGCGGCGCCCCGAGCGCGGGCAGCACCATGAAGAAGAACGTCAGTCCCGCGAGCGCGTTGGAGCCGGTGAGCGTCTTCACCCACATGCTCAGTACCAGCAGCATCACCGAGTCGCCGAGCATCGACGTACTCAGCCCGCCGAAAAGTCGCGGGAACCCGGGTTGCGCGAAGAGCTTCCTCATGTCGGTTCGACCCCCGGGAAGTACGTCGGTACACCCCAGGCGACGAACTCACACAGCCGCGCGCCTGGCGGCCGCTGCGCCGGATCAGTCAGGCGCTCGATGTACCGGCGGAGCACCGCGCCGACCGCCTCGTTCATCTCCTTGAGCTCGTCCGCGGTCAGCCAGGCCACCATCTCGCTGCCGGTCTGTGCTTCACGCCACTCCTCGGGCTCCTTCGGCGCGCGGCGGTTGGCCTCCCGCAGCCGCTCCATCGCGCGGCCCATCATCACGTCGGACAGCGCCTGCGCCGCACGCCTCTCCTCGATCGACGCCGTCCCGTGCTCGGTGTCCCAGCGGAAGCCGAGCCCGGGCACCTGCCACGGCCGTTGCCTGCCCTTCCCGCCCTCGGCCTCCTCCACGAACCCGTACTGCGCCAGTTTCCGCAGGTGCCATGAGCAGTTCGCCGGCGTCTCGTCCAGCCGATCGGCCAGCTCGGTCGCGGTCAGCGGCCCGCTGATCGACAGCAGCTCGACGATCGCCATCCGCACCGGATGAGCGAGGGCGTTGAGTTCCCGCGGGTCGTTGAGCCGGCGGTGAGGGATCGACATGGGTCGAAAGTACTCTTTCGAAAGAGTTGTTGCAATGCACCGGAACACAAGAAAATCCCCGCCGCGGACACACGGCGGGGATCCGTGGGACCGGCTCGACTAGGTGTGATGTCCAGGGACGTTGGTCAGTCGGGTGATGGGTGGTTGGCCGCCGATTGAGCTGTGGGGTCGGTGGTGATTGTAGAACTGGAGCCAGCGGGGTAGGGCCGCGTTGCGATGGTCGGTGGCTTCGTAGAAGCGGGCGTAGGCCCAGCCGTCGGCCAGCGTGCGGTGGAAGCGCTCGATTTTGCCGTTGGTCTGCGGGCGGTAGGGCCGGGTCCGTTTCGGGATGATGCCGAGTTCGGTGCAGGCATCGCGCCAGGCATACGAGCGGTAGCAGGACCCGTTGTCGGACAGGACGCGTTCGACGGTGATGCCGTGGTCGGCGAACCAGGCCACGGCGCGTTGGAGGACAGCGATGGCGGTGGCGGCTTTCTCGTCGGTGTGGATCTCGGCGTAGGCCAGTCGGGAGTGGTCGTCGATGACGGTGTGCACGAACGCGGTCCCGATCCGCGGCCGGTACTTGTTGCCACGCTCCCCGGTGCGACGTGCCGTGGCTTGGCTGTTGGTCTTGCTCTGCTGTCGGCTGAGGAACTTGTGTCCTCCGCCGTCGGGGATGTTGCCGAACTTGGTGACGTCGACGTGCAGGAGCGCGCCGGGGTGGGGGTGTTCGTAGCGGCGCAACGGTTCACCGGTGACCCGGTCGATGCGGGACAGCCGGTTGATCCGGCAGCGGACCAGCACGGCGTGCACGGTCGAGGCCGCGACACCGAGCCGGCCGGCGATCTGGACCGGGCCGAGCCGCTGGCGCCACCGCAACCGCACGATCCGCCGCACCACCCCCGGCAGGGTCTTGGCCGGGCTGCGACGCGGCCGGGAGCTGCGATCTGCCATCCCGGCGGCCCCTTCGGCCCGGTACCGCTCGGCCCACTTGCGGGCTGTCTTGGCCGCGACCATGAACATCTTCGCCGCCGCAGCAGGCGTCCAGCCCTGCTCAACAATCAGACGCGCCAGCCGCAGCCGGGTGCGTGGAGTCAGAGTCGCGTTAACGTGGGACACGAAGGCCTCCGGTCAGGTGAAGCGGTGAACTAGACAGCTCCACTTCACAACCGGAGGCCTTCACCTGTCAGGCCGACTCACCGCCGAAACGCGGGACAACCTCCCTGGACATCACAACTAGGCGGGGAGCTGGGCCTCGATGGCGGTGACGATCTCGTTGGACTCCGGCTCGGTGCGGGGGCGGAAGCGGGCGGCGACGGTGCCCTCGGGGGTGATCAGGAACTTCTCGAAGTTCCACTGGATGTCGCCGGCCTCGCCGTCGGCGTCCGGGGTCAGGGTGAGCTCGGCGTACAGCGGGTGCCGGCGCTCGCCGTTCACCTCGAGCTTGTCCAGCATCGGGAACGTGACGCCGTACGTCGTGGAGCAGAAGGTGTCGATCTCCTCGGCCGACCCGGGCTCCTGCCCGCCGAACTGATTGCACGGTGCGCCGAGCACGGTGAAGCCGCGGGACGCGTACTTCTTCTGCAGGTTCTCCAGGCCCTCGTACTGCGGCGTCAGCCCGCACTTCGACGCCACGTTCACGACGAGGACGGCCTTCCCCTTGTACTCACCGAGCGAGGTCGGCGCACCGGACAGGGTGGTCAGCGGAATGTCGTACAGGCTCATCTTCATCCTTGGGAGGTTGGGAGGTGATGGGCAAGAAAGTCCGCGGTACGGCGCCACGCCAGGGCGGACGCCTCCGCGTCGTGGAACATCGGCAGCGGGTTGTCGAACGCGTGACCCGCACCGTCGTACCGGTGAATCTCCGCACCGTCCAGCGCCGGGACGATCGCGTCGACGTCCAGATACGCGTCGTCGTTGCCGAAGTGGTGCAGGCTGGTCGCGGTGACCCGCGGCGCGAGCTCGAGCAGTCCGGGGAGCGCGGAGCCGTAGTAGCTCACCAGGACATCTGGTGACGACACCGCGGCCACGTTGAAGCCGAGCCCGCCGCCGAAGCAGAAGCCGACCACACCGGTGCCCTGGCCGCGCGCTCGGAGGTACTCCAGCGCGGCGACAGCGTCCTTGACGGCCTGGTCCCAGTCGAGACGCCCGACGATCCCCATCGCGCGTGGCAGCAGCTCCGGCGAGGACTCGTCCAGCTCGGTGTCGTCCAGCCGCCAGTAGATCTCCGGCGCGATCACGTAGTACCCGAGCGCGTGCAGATCCGCCGCACGCTGCTTGATGTAGCCGGAGACCCCGAAGATCTCCTGCAGGAGCAGGATGCCGGGCGCGTCCGCCTCGGCGGATCCCCACGCGTGGACTGGTAGCGAACCTGAACCGGTGTCGATCTCCGTGTGATTGGTCGGGGTCACACAGTGAAGCGTACGACCTCCGCGGGCGCCGGCTTCGGGGCAGGTGCGGGCATCCAGGCCTTGGTCTCGGCGATCGCGTCGACCAGCAGGTCGTACAGCCGGTCGTCAGGGTCCGGGACGCACGCCTGCGAGATGCCCTCGACCGCGCACGAGACCGCGCGTGGCGCCGTGCGGCGGGCGAAGTCCGGCGTGGCCCGGCGCGAGCGCGAGGTGAACGAGCGCGCCCACTTGGTTGCGGCCGGGACCGACTGCAGGACGGCGAGCGACGCCGGCTCGATGTCGTCCGGCGACCGTCCGTCGAGCACGGCCAGCTGCCTCTCCCCCACCAGCAGCGCGACGGCCAGGATGTACTGACGCTCCTGCGAGACCACCGGCAGCGCGTGCTGGATGCAGCGCGCGGTGACCCGCGGCACGACGTGCGGGTCGTCGGGGACCAGCCCGATCACCGACGGGATCAGCGGCGCCAGCCGCGAGCGGCCGGCGTCCGTGGTGCAGTCGTTGACGTCGCGGGCGACGCCGGCCAGCAGCGCATGCGTGCAGGACGGATGGTCGGACCACGGCTCGCCGGCCAGGTACGACGCGAACTCCATGAAGCAGGCGCCCTTGCGCGGATTGCGGTGTTTCCCCCGGCTGAGGACCGGTACGGCCAGATCAAGATTGTTCATGGAACAACTCCAGTAACGCGGACCTTGAACACCAGCATGCGCCCATTCGCGCCGCAATGCCACGGGTTACAGACTTGTGAGCCGACGCACAGGCTGGGGTGCTTGGGGAGTTCTGTTACCGACGGGTAGCATCGGGGTAGCTTTCCCGACCCCCAGAGGAGGGCCCTCGTGCCCCGTGAGATCCGCGATGTCGTGTACGTCGACGGCGTTCGCACCCCGTTCGGCAAGGCCAAGGGCCAGTACGCCGAGACGCGCGCCGACGACCTGGTGATCAAGTGCATCCGGGAGCTGCTGCGGCGGAACCCGGGCCTCCCGCCGCAGCGGGTGGACGAGGTCGCGATCGCGGCCACCACCCAGATCGGCGACCAGGGCCTGACCATCGGCCGGACCGCGGCCCTGCTGGCCGGCCTGCCGAACACCACGCCCGGTTACGCCATCGACCGGATGTGCGCCGGCGCGATGACCGCCGTCACCACCACCGCCGCCGGGATCGCGTTCGGTGCGTACGACGTTGTCGTGGCCGGCGGTGTCGAGCACATGGGCCGGCACCCGATGGGCGAGGGCGTCGACCCGAACCCGCGGATCATCGCCGAGAAGCTCGTCGACACCTCCGCGCTGGTGATGGGCTCCACCGCGGAGAACCTGCACGACCGCTACCCGGGGATCACCAAGGAGCGTGCCGACGCGTACGCCGTGGCGTCCCAGGAGAAGGCGGCGAAGGCCTACGCGAACGACCTGATCCAGCCGGACCTGGTGCCGGTCGCGACCCGGTCCGCCGAGCAGGGCTGGGGCTACGCCGCCACCGACGAGCCGATGCGCCCGGGGACCACGACCGAGGACCTGGCCGGGCTGAAGACGCCGTTCCGTCCGCACGGCCGGGTGACCGCGGGCAACTCCGCCGGGATCAACGACGGCGCCACCGCGTGCGTGCTGACGTCGGCCGAGACCGCCGAGGAGCTCGGGCTGACCCCGAAGATGAAGCTGGTCTCGTACGCCTTCGCCGGCGTCGAGCCGGAGGTGATGGGCGTCGGCCCGATCCCGGCGACCGAGAAGGCGCTCAAGCTGGCCGGGCTGACGATCGACGACATCCAGGCCTTCGAGGTGAACGAGGCGTTCGCGGTGCAGGTGCTGGCGTTCCTGGAGCACTACGGCATCGCCGACGACGACCCGCGGGTCAACCCGTACGGCGGCGCGATCGCCTTCGGTCACCCGCTGGCGTCGTCCGGGGTCCGGCTGATGAACCAGCTGGCCAAGCAGTTCGAGCAGCGCCCCGAGGTCCGCTACGGCCTCACCACCATGTGCGTCGGCCTCGGCATGGGCGGCACGGTCATCTGGGAGAACCCCCACTGGGAGGGCAAGTGAGGTTGCAGGAACTGATCGACTCGGCGTCGGCGCTTTCCACCGACGAGGTTGTCACGCTCGCCCACTCGCGGGACGTCGTACTGCCGAACAAGGCCGGCACGATGGCGCTCATCACGCTGGACAACGGGCACGACCACACGAAGCCGAACACCTTCGGTCCGAAGGGCCTGGGCTCGCTGAACGCCGCGATCGACGCGGCGCTGGCCCGTGACGAGATCGTCGCGATCGGGGTCACCGGCAAGCCGTTCATCCTCGCCGCGGGCGCCGACCTGACCGGCGTACCGAAGCTGACCGACCGGGAGCAGGCGCTCACGCTCGGGAAGATCGGGCACGGCGTGATGCGGAAGCTCGTCGACGGCGGGAAGCCGTCGTTCGCGTTCGTGAACGGTGTCGCGCTCGGCGGCGGGCTCGAGGTCGCGCTGCACGCGACGTACCGGACCGTCTCGGTCGCCGCGGGCATGCTCTCGACGCCGGAGGTCTTCCTCGGCCTGATCCCGGGCTGGGGCGGCAACTTCCTGCTGCCGAACCTGATCGGCGCCGACAACGCGGTCAAGGTCGTCGTCGAGAACGCCCTCAACCAGAACAAGATGCTCAGCGGGCCGGAGGCGGTGAAGCTCGGCATCGGCGACGTACTGCTGGAGTCGGCCGACTTCCTCGAGCAGTCGCTGCTGTGGGCTTCGAAGGTGCTGACGGGCGAGATCACGGTCGAGCGCGCCGAGATCGACCGCGGCGAGGCGTGGGACGCTGCTGTTGCCCGGGGCAAGGGGTTTGCCGACGTCAAGGTCAGCGGTGCGGCGCCCGCGCCGTACCGGGCACTGGAGCTGATCGCGGCGGCCAAGGACAACGACCGCGACCGTGGGTTCGCGGCCGAGGACGAGGCGCTCGCGGACCTGATCATGAGCGAGGAGCTGCGCAGCGGTCTCTACGCGTTCGATCTGGTGAACAAGCGGGCCAAGCGGCCGGCCGGTGCGCCGGACAAGTCGCTGGCGCGGCCGGTGACGAAGGTCGGGGTCGTCGGTGCGGGGCTGATGGCGGGGCAACTGGCACTGCTGTTCGCGCGGCGGCTCGAGGTTCCCGTCGTACTGACCGACCTCGACCAGGAGCGCGTGGACCGCGGGGTCGGGTACGTGCACGGTGAGATCGACAAGCTGCTCGCGAAGGGCCGCCTGCGCTCCGACAAGGCGAACCAGCTGAAGGCGCTCGTCACCGGCTCGGTGGACAAGGGCGTGTTCGCGGACGCGGACTTCGTGATCGAGGCCGTGTTCGAGGAGCTGCAGCTGAAGAAGACGATCTTCGCCGACCTGGAGAAGATCATCCGGCCGGACGCGATCCTGGCGACCAACACGTCGTCGCTGTCGGTCACCGAGATGGCCGCGGACCTGGAGCACCCGGAGCGGGTCGTCGGGTTCCACTTCTTCAACCCGGTCGCCGTGCTGCCGCTGCTGGAGATCATCCGCGCGGACCGGACCGACGACGCGTCGCTGGCCACCGCGTTCGCGGTCGGCAAGACGCTGAAGAAGTCGTGCGTGCTGGTCAAGGACGCGCCGGCGTTCGTGGTGAACCGGCTGCTGACCCGCTTCCTCGGCGAGGTCAGCGCGGCGGTGGACGAGGGTACGCCGATCCCGGACGCCGATCGCGCCCTCGCCGCGCTCGGCCTTCCGATGCCGCCGTTCGTGCTGCTGCAGCTGGTCGGACTGCCGGTCGCGCTGCACGTCGCGGAGACGATGAACCGGGCGTACCCGGAGCGGTTCGCGGTCTCGGAGAACCTGGCGAAGGTTGTTGCCGCGGGCAAGAGCTCGTTCTACGTCTGGCCGGAGGGCAAGCCGGTCGTGGACCCGGAGGTCGAGGCCCTGGTGACGGTCGGCGACAAGCCGTCCACCGCCGACGAGCTCCGCGCCCGGGTGCTCACCGCGCTCGCCGAGGAGATCAAGATCATGCTCGACGAGGGCGTCGTCGCCGAGGCCCAGGACATTGACCTGTGCCTCCTGCTCGGAGCCGGCTGGCCGTTCCACCTCGGCGGCATCACGCCGTACCTGGACCGCACCGGCATCTCCGAGAAGGTCAACGGCACCCGCTTCCTCCCCAAGGGCGCAGCAAGCCTGTCCTAGTCCGCTGGGGGTCGGTGCAGAGCCGGAAGCCCGCTCCGGCCCCCAGCAAGCCCGTCAGCCTTTGAAGGTCTTGGCGGCTTTGGTTAGTTGGGTGGGGGTCAGGCCGGTGTGCTTCTTGAGGACTGGCTCGCCGTGTTGGGCGAGGTCGGTGTAGAGGGCGGCGAGTTTTTTCTCGCCCAGGGTGTCGGCCAGGTATTCGACGATCCACCAACTGGTGCCGTAGGCGAGGTCGGCGTCGGCGTCGAACGTTGCCCTGGTGGGGAGGGATTTCAGCTTCGGCAGGTACTTCGACTTGACCCGTTTGCGGTACGGGTCGACGGTCCAGTGCGGGTCGTCCTCGATCGACCGGCAGCGGATGTACTCGGCCAGGCCCTCGACCGCCCAGATCGGCGCGTTGACGCCCAGCGTCGACGTCGCCACATGGGTCATCTCGTGCACCAGCAGGTCCTTGTCGAGCTTCTTGCGCAGGGCCGGGTTCACCACGATCCGGCTGCCGATCGGGCGGCCGACCGGCTTGCCCAGCTGCTCCCCCTCGAACAGCGTCACGGCCTTCGCCGCGATCGTCCACCCTTCCCCGGTACCCGTGGTCCAGAGCAGCGACATCACGCTCTGCTGCGGCATCGCGACAACCAGCACCGCGCCGTTCCAGGGCTGCTCCCAGTGCTTGCGGACCGACTTCGCGGCCTTCTCCGCGACCTGCGCGACCTTCGTCCCGAGCGCGGCCTCGCGTTTGTCCACGACCACGACGAGCTTGCCCCGGCGCACGACCTGGACCTCGTCGAAGTCCCACGCCTGGCGGTGCCCGTCCGGGCTCAGGTTCTCGTCGGTCCCGGTGTCGTCGACGAGCACCCAGGCGCCGGACCGGTGCACGAACGTGTACCCCAGGTCGGTCTGTACCGGCCGCGGGTCGAGCCCGCTGATCTGGTACTGCATCATCACCCGGGTCGAGAACGCCGTCGGGCCGAACTTGTCGACCAGCCCCGGCACCGGCCGGAACGCGTCGGCGGTGTAGTACTTCAGCGAGCTGAACCCGAACTTCCGCAGGTTCGTGAACAGCACCCGCTGCCGCGCGACCAGCGCGGCCTGCTTGGGGTCGACCGCGGCCAGGAACCCCTTCAGATCACCCTTCAGCACCGCGGCGGTCCGGCGGGCGAGCAGTACGTCGATCGCCTTCTTCCGCGCCGCGTCCTGCGAGCTGGACAGCTGCCCGGGTGTCGTACTCGGCGTCGCACCGGGCGACGTCTGCGCGGCGATCGCGTTGCCGCCCGGTACCGCGTCGCCCTGCCGGATCCGCACGGCGACGACCGCGGTGGAGGCGGCAAGCGCCAGCGCGGCAACGCCTGCGAACAGGCGTTTCTGGTGGTTCATTGGCGCCCCCCTCGGACGGTCGGCTGATCCTACAACCCGCCGACCGCCCGATGGAGCGGATCAGGCTTTTTGGACCTGCCCGGTGCGTTGTTCCAGCCCGACGCGGCTCTTGTGGTAGCCGTAGGCGGCGTAGATGAGGAAGCCGAGCACCATCCAGATCGCGAACCGCAGCCAGGTCTCCAGCGAGAGGTTCAGCATCAGGTACAGGCAGATGAGTGCCGACAGGATCGGGATGACCGGGTTCAGCGGGACCCGGAACGAGCGCTGGATGTCCGGCCGGCTCTTGCGCAGCAGCGGTACGGCGATCGAGACCATGGTGAACGCGGCCAGCGTGCCGATGTTCACCATCTCCTCGAGCTTCCCGATCGGGGTGACCCCGGCGACGATCGCCACGACCACGCCGATCGCGATGGTCAGGCGGTACGGCGTACCCCACTTCGGATGTGTCTTGCCCAGCTGTCGCGGCATCAGGTGGTCGCGGCTCATCGCGAACACGACCCGGGCCGCGCCGATCATCAGCGTCAGTACGACGGTGGTCAGACCGGCGACCGCGCCGGCGGAGATCAGCGTCGCGAAGCCCGGCCTGCCGACCGACCGGAACGCCTCGGCCAGCGCCGCCTCGCTGTTGATGTCGGTGTACTTGATCATCCCGGTGATCACGATGCAGACCAGCACGTACAGCACGGTGCAGATCGCCAGCGAGCCGATGATGCCGCGGGGCAGGTCGCGCTGCGGGTTGCGCGCCTCCTCGGCGGTGGTGGCGACCACGTCGAACCCGATGAACGCGAAGAACACCAGCGAGGCGCCCGCGACGAGGCCCATCACGCCGAAGTGCGACGGGGCGAACCCGAACAGCGCCTGGAACAGCGGCGTGGTGACGGTGACCTCCGGATCCGGTGTCGGCACGCTCGGCGGGATGAACGGCGTCAGGTTCGAGCCCTTGATGTAGAACAGGCCGGCGACGATCACGAACAGCACCACGAACAGCTTGATCGCGACGAGCACCAGGTTGACCCGCAGCGACTCCTTGATGCCGATGGTCGCCAGCGTCGCGAGCACCAGGACCAGCAGCATCGCGAGCACGTTGACGCTGCTGTCCGGCCCGATCGAGGACGGCCAGCCGAGCCCGATCTGCTCCAGGAACAGGGCGGCGTACGTCGACCAGCCCTGCGCCACGACGCTTGCCCCGAGCATCAACTCGAGCAGCAGGTCCCAGCCGATGATCCAGGCGAAGATCTCACCGAGGGAGAAATACGAGAACGTGTACGCCGAACCGGACACCGGCACGGTCGACGAGAACTCGGCGTAGCACAACGCGGCCAGCCCGCAGCAGACGGCGGCCAGTACGAAGGACAGCGCGATACCCGGACCGGCGTACAGCTTGGCCGCGCGGCCGGTCAGGGTGAAGATGCCGGCACCGATGATGACGCCGATGCCGAAGACCGTCAGGTCGACCGCTGTGAGGCGTTTCTTGAGCTGGTACTCCGGCTCGTCCGTGTCGGCGATCGACTGCTCGATCGTCTTCTTCCGCACAAGACTCATCTGCGCCTCCTCGCAATGGACGGATCCATTCGAGACTGCCTGCCTGACAGCGCGAGGTCAAACCGCCACTCAACGTTGCGGCTCGTATGTTGTCAGCGACGTCCAGAGCGTCGCCTCGGTGAGACCGGTACGGCTCAGCAGGATGCGATCGCGCGCGGCCTGGTCGATGCCGTTCATCGCCATGTCCGCGTACAGTTCCTCGACCTTGGCGAGTCCGATCCGCTGCGCCAGGTAGCGCACCGCCAGCCAGCTCACGCCGTACACGTCGGCGGAGTTCTGGTAGAAGCCGGCGTCGCTCGGCAGCGAGGTCATCTGCGGTACGGCGTCGTCGATGACCTCCTGCTCCCACTTGGCGACTTCGCTCCCTCCGCCGATCGCCTCGATTCCGCTCCAGGACACGTACTCCGCGACACCCTCGGCCAGCCAGAGCGGTTCGTACCCGCCGAGGTCCGCGGTCGCCACGTGGGTGAGCTCGTGCGACAGCAGGATCTCGTCGACGCGGTCGCGTTCGTTCGGGTTGATCACGACGTACCCGCCGGCCACGGTTCCGTCGGCGGTGTCCTGACCGGGCAGCGAGGAGAACGTCGTGCCGGTGCTGGCCGCCGACTCGATGTCCTCGTCGGCGAACCGGGCGTCGCGGACCTCGGTCTCGTCGAGCGCGATCACGAACACCGAACCGGTCCACTTCCGCGGCCAGTACGCCAGCACCTGCTCGAGACCCTCGGTCGTCTCGCGGACGATCGCGCGGCCGCGCCGGGTGTCGCCCTTCTCGACGACGACCAGCACCCGCGGCCCGCGCTGCACCTCGATCCGGCCGAGGTCCCAGGCCTCGCGGTGCGCGCCCGGCCCGAGGTCCTCGTCCAGCTCGTCGTCGGCGGTCAGCAGCCACCGGCCGCCGCGGGCGACGAACGTGTAGCCGAGCTCGGTCGTGACCGGTGTGAAGTCGACCGCGGGGATCTGGTACCGCATCAGGATCCGGACCAGGTACGTCGTACTTCCGTGGGCCTGCAGGACCGCCGGGTTGAAGCGCTCCTCGGCCTGGCTGAAGCCGATCTCGCTGAAGCCGATCTCGACGAGGTTCGCGAACAGGATCTTCTGCTCGGCGCGCAGCTGCTTGTTGGCCGGGTCGACGTCGGTCAGGAACAGCGCTTCGTTGCCGGCCTGCACGGCCTGCGCGCGGCGGATCAGGATGGTGTCGATGGCGACCCGGCGCGCGGCGATCGCGGCGGCGGCCCGGGTCTGCTTGGTCGACTTCGGCGGCGGAGGCGCCGGGGTGGTGACCTGCGTGGCGGCGGCGCGGGCGCGGGCGTCCTGCTCGCGCTGTTCAACGGTGTAGGCGACGCCGCCCGCCACGAGCGCGACCGCCACCAGGAGTCCCAGCACGCGCCGGGGCCCGGTGGCCGGCCCATGACCGGACCCGGCGCTGGGCGCGGGGCGGGGCGTCGTTTCGCTCACTTCGGGTCGTTCCCTCCGAGTACCCGATGGTCGCAGCCGGGCTACCCTACTCGACACCCGCCGCTCTACGCTGCCGCTGCCGCCTTGAGGGCGCGGAAAAGTCCCGCCTCGGTCATCCCGACGTGTTCGAGCATGATCCGGTCACGCTCCTTCTGGGTCGAGCCGAGCGCGGCGAGCTCGCGGTACAGCGTGCCGACCTCGGTCCCGCCGAACCGGGTGAACAGGTAGTCGAGCGCCAGCCAGGACAACGGGTACGAGCTGTCGGCCTGGTCGAAGAACGTGGCGTCGGCCGGCAGACCCGTCGCCTTCGCGAGGTACTTCGTCCGCACGTCCAGCCGGTACTGCGGGATCGCCAGGTCCTTCTGCCCGTCCATCGGCAGGAACTCGACGTACGTCGCCGCACCCTCGACGAGCCATCGCGGGGCATACGGTCCGTACGGCGCGGTGGCGACGTGGGTGAACTCGTGGGCGAGGGTGCGGGCGTCGACCTTGTCCCGGTTGTTCGGGTTGATCACGACGTACGAGTCGGCCCGCTCCCCCTCGCCGGTGGCCTCGCCGGGCAGGGTGCGGTAGACCCAGGTCGCCATCGCCAGCGCGTCCTCGGCGTTCTTCGGCTGGCTGTAGTCGGCTCCGCGGACGGTCTTGTCGTCGAGCGCGATCACCACACCGGCGCCCTTCCACGCGCCGGGCCAGCGCTTCGTCACGGCGTTCACGGCGCTGCGCGACATCGTGACGAGCTTGTTCGCCAGCGCTTCCTGGCCCTGCTCGACGACCACGAGCACGCGCGGCGCCCGCTTCACCAGGACCGGCCCGGTGTCCCAGGCCTCCTCGTGCGAGCCGCGAGGCAGGCGCTTGTCGAGATCCGAGTCGGAGACGAGCATCCAGGAGCCGTTCGGCCGCTGGGTGAAGGTGTAGCCGAGCATCGCCCGCACCGGCACGGTGTCGATCGCCCGGAGCTGGTACGTCATCGCGATCGCGACCAGGTACGTCGACGGCCCGTGCTTCTTCGCGATCGCGTCGTCGTACTGCTGGGCCAGCTGCTGGTAGGCGAGGTTGGCGAAACCGAACTGGCGAAGGTTCGAGAACAGCGTGCGCTGGGCGGCGAGGAGCTTGGTGTTGCCGGGGTCGACGTCGGCGAGGAACTGCTGCTCGTTGCCGGTGAGCACGGCCTGCGAGCGGCGCTTCAGCACCTGGTCCACGGCCGCGGACCGCGCGGCCAGATCGATCGCCGGCGTGCTGACGCCGGCGTCGGCGGAACCGTCCGCGCCCTGAATCGAGCGGTGCAGGGCGAGACCACCGCCGACGGCTGCCGCGACCAGCACGAGCGACAACAGGACCGGCCAGACGCGAGATCGCTTCCGCGCGGCCGCGTGCCTACTGTGACGCGCCGGCCGTCCTGCCTCCGCCATGATGCCCTGCTAGGTACTCGGGCGGTCGCCGGCCGGGTCCGGCTGGTTCAGCGCGTCGCTGTCGTGCCGGGTGAGCTGCTCGGTGATCTCGCGGGCAACCTCCTGGCCGGTCAGCCCGATCTCCTGCAGTACGGCGGCACGCTTGGCGTGCTCGAGGAACTGCTGCGGGATGCCGAAATCGCGGAGCGGGGTCCGAACACCGGCGTCGCGCAGGGCCTGCGCGATCATCGTGCCGCAGCCACCTGCGCGACCGTTGTCCTCGATCGTGACGACCAGCGTGAAGTCCGCGGCCAGCTCGACCAGCTTCGGGTCCACCGGCTTGACCCAGCGCGGGTCCACCACCGTGACGCCGAAGCCGTGCGCCTCGAGGCGCTGCGCGACGTCCATCGCGGTGGCCGCCATCGAACCGATGCCGACCAGCAGCACATCCTTGGCCGCGTCGGATGCGGGGCGCTTCAGTACGTCGAGCTGCCCGATGCGGTCGACGGCCTCGATGTCCTCGAAGACCTCGCCCTTCGCGAAGCGCAGTACCGTCGGGGCGTCGTCGACCTCGACCGCTTCGTTGAGGAGCTCCTGAACGCGCTTGCCGTCCCGCGGCGCGGCGAGACGGAGGCCCGGGACGACCTGGAGAATGGACATGTCCCACATGCCGTTGTGGCTGGCGCCGTCGTCACCGGTCACGCCGGCCCGGTCGAGGACGAAGGTCACGCCGCACTTGTGCAGGGCGACGTCCAGCAGCAGCTGGTCGAACGCTCGGTTCAGGAAGGTGGCGTACAGGCCGACGACCGGGTGCATGCCGCCCATCGCCAGGCCGGCCGCGCTGGTCACCGCGTGCTGCTCGGCGATGCCGACGTCGAAGGTCCGGTCCGGGAACTCGTCGGCGAACGCGGCCAGGCCGGTCGGGTGCAGCATCGCGGCGGTGATCGCGACCACGTCCGGGCGGCGGTGGCCGATCTTCACCAGCTCGTCGGAGAACACGTCGGTCCAGCCGCGCGGCTTGTTGGCCGGGCGGATCTGGTGGAAGTTGTCCTCCTCGTCCTGCTCGGCGGCCGGGTAGCCGAAGCCCTTCTGGGTGACCGCGTGCACGATCACCGGGCCGCCGAAGGACTTCGCGTTGCGCAGCGCGTCCTCGAGCGCCTGCCGGTCGTGCCCGTCGACCGGGCCGACGTACTTCAGCCCGAGGTCCTCGAACATGCCCTGCGGGGCGAGCATGTCCTTCAGACCCTTCTTCACGCCGTGCAGCACCTCGTACATCGGCGGTCCGACGTACGGCGTCCGGCCGAGGTTCTTCTTGATCAGGTCGAGGATCTTCTCGTACCGCGGGTTGGTGCGCAGGCTGGTCAGGTGCGTGGCGAGACCGCCGACGGTCGGGCTGTACGAGCGGCCGTTGTCGTTGACGATGATGACCAGCTTGAGGTCCTTGGCCGCGGCGATGTTGTTCAGCGCCTCCCAGGCCATGCCGCCGGTGAGGCCGCCGTCGCCGATCAGCGCGACGACGTACCGGTCCTCCTTGCGCAGGCGGTACGCCTTGGCGAGACCGTCGGCGTACGAGAGCGCGGTGGAGGCGTGGCTGTTCTCCACCAGGTCGTGCTCGGACTCGGCCTGGCTCGGGTAGCCGGACAGGCCGCCCTGCTGGCGCAGCGAGTCGAACTGCCCGGCGCGGCCGGTGAGCAGCTTGTGCACGTACGTCTGGTGGCCGGTGTCGAACACCAGGCGGTCGCGCGGCGAGTCGAACACGCGGTGCATCGCCAGCGTGATCTCGACCATGCCGAGATTCGGGCCGAGGTGACCGCCGGTCCGGGACACGGTCTCCACCAGAACGTCCCGGATCTCCGCCGCGAGATCGGCGAGCTGCTGATCGGTCAGCTTCTTGAGGTCCGCCGGCCCTCCTACCGTCTCCAGCACGCGCATCGAGCTCCTCCCGCTGTCACGGCTCAGTCGTCCTCGAATGCTTGAGTCTATGCACGGCTTGCCCGGATTCCGAACTCGGCGGGATCGTGCCGGGCCGGGGTTGGGCAATCTCACACTCCAAGACGCCGGCCGGGTGTGGCTGGTTCGGACGTGTGGCCGGTCTCACTTAGGGTGATCGGCATGGACATGGTGAGGACCCTGTTCCGCAAGTACGACGGGCAACCGCATCGCCTGGTCGAGGCTGTCCGTCTCGGCGAGGACGAGCACGGCCTGTGGGTCGGCTCCGTCCCCGGGACGCGCGGACAGGTCGCCGACGGCAGCTGGCGGACGATCGACCACCACCGGGTCCGGCTGTTCCCGCACGGGCAGTGGTGGAGCGCCCTGTTCAACGACGAGCCGCACCAGACCGCGATCTACTGCGACATCACCATGCCGGCCGAGTTCGGCGTCGACTCGGTCACCGCGGTCGACCTGGACCTCGACATCCGCCTGCTCCGCGACGGAACGGTCCGCGTGATGGACGAGGACGAGTTCCACGAGCACCAGGTCCGCTACGACTACCCGCCCCAGGTCGTGGCCACCGCGCGAGCGGTCTGCGACCACCTCGCCGCCACCATCACCACCACGGAACCGTTCGTGACGGCGTACAAGCCCTATCTGGAACTCATCCGCTCCCTGAGCAGCTGAGACGTGAACGACCCCCGTCGGCTAGGAGCCCCCCTGAGCCGACGAGGGCCGATCACAATGACGACCATGGGGCCGGCACCCCACCATGCTCCGTCGCCCGCGGCGACTGGTCCACTCCTCACAGCAAAGTTGCATGAAGTTGCAGAACCTCCGGCCCCATGGCGGGCGGTCGGCTGACTATGCTGCCGCGGTGGGGATCACGGTGAAGATCGTCGATGTGTCGGGGGCAGGGCGGGTCGGTACGACGACGCTCCTGGAAGGTGTTTCGAGCAGGATCACGCTGCGCGACCTCGTGCGGACGCGTGTCCGGGAGGAAGTCGCGCGGTTCAACGCCGCTCCGCAGCCGGTCTTCAGGGGCCTGGTGATGCCCGAGGGCGGGTTGCCGACCGCAGAGGGGTTCCGGTTGCTGGAGCAGCGGCGGCTCGACTGGGAGCGGCAGGCGGATCGGGCGATCGAGGCGTTCGGGCGCAACGGGTTCTTCGTGCTCGTCGACGACCGGCAGGTGACCGAGCTCGACGAGCAACTCGAGCTGACCGCGGACTCCGACATCCGCTTCGTCCGCCTGGTTCAGCTGGTGGGTGGCTGAACATGACGCAGCCAGGCGATGCCGACGCCGCCGCACTGGTGGCCGCCGCACTCAAGGCATTGGGCAGCCGGTCGTGGACAGCCGACGGGGACGCTCGCGCGCTGCCGCAGCTCCAAGCGATCCTGCAGGCCCCGGACGCGCTGCGACGCGAATGCATCCTGACCGTGTCCGAGCGGGTCGACAGCTACTACTGCGTGCAACTGCTGTCGGTCATCGCGCGGAAGCGCCTGCAGCTGTCGGCGGAGCACATCGAGCGACTGCTGCGCCTACGGCTCGGGAACCTCGAACAGCCCGAAGCATGGTGGAGCAGCGAGGCTCTCCGGGCGGTGAGCCGCCAGGTCGAGCACGCCTACGCCGGGCTGCCGGAGGCGGAGCAGGAACGGTTGAAGCCCCTGCTCGAGCGCGCGGCCGAGGAGATTCGGGACACGGCGACGGCGACCAGACTACGGAAGCTCGTGGGCCCCGGGGAGGGCATCCGCTTCGATCTGATCGACGAGAGCGACGACATCGGCCTCCGCCTGCGCAAGGCGTTCGAGTCGGCCGGCGAACCGACGGAGACGCGCGCTGCGGTTCTCGATCTCCTGGCGGCGTTCCCTACCCAGGGGCGGCCGTCGAAGAAGTGGCTTACCGAGGCCGGGCGCGTGACCGGCCACTTGTCCGAGCCTGTGGCGCTGATCGGTCGGCTCCTCGATGCAGCACTCGACGCGGCCGACACCAACCCGGAGTACACGCACAACGGTCGCACCTACACGGTCCCCCGCTACGCCGGCGCGGGCAACGAGGCCTTCCTGTGTGGAGTTGTCGCTGTCGCGGGGTTGTTGCGGGACCCCTCGCTGTTGCCGCAGCTCCGGCGGCTCGCGGTGAAGACGGTGACCGTGATCGGGGGCCAGTTCGGAAATCCCCGCAGCCTCCGCCTCGCCAACTCCTCCGCGCAGGCGATGGCCGACGTCGGTGCCCCGGCGTCGATCACCGAACTGCTCGCGCTCGAGCGTTCGGTTCGCCACGGGACATTGCTGAAGCAGATCCGCAAGGCGATCGAAGCGCTGGCCTCCGCCCAGGGCATGACCCGCGACGAACTGCTCGAACGCGCCGTCGAGACCCATGACCTCGACGCTGACGGCACGCGCCGGGCACCGCTGTCGCGGGGATCGGCCGAGGTCGTCGTGGACGGACGAACAGCGGCGTTGTTGTACGTCGACGAGAAGCAGACGCGGCGCAAATCGGTACCGCCCGACGTGAAGCAGGCCGACGCCGAAGGGCTCGCGGCGATCCGCGACGAGCTCAAGGCGATCCGCAAGACGATCGCGGGCGAGCGGGTGCGGCTGGACGGTCTGATGGCCACGGACCGCCGCTGGCCGCTCGACGACTGGCGTACCTGGTACCTGGACCATCCGATCACCGGCCGGATGACGCGCACACTCGTCTGGGTCTTCAGTACGCCGGAAGGACCGGACGTCGTCGGCATTCCGCTCGACGCCAGGACCGCCGTCACGAGTTCGGGTGAGCAGGTCGAGCTTCCACCGGACGCGGACGTGCGCCTCTGGCACCCGATCCATGCCACGGCGGACGACGTACGCGCCTGGCGACGGTACCTGCTCGAGCACCAGCTCGTTCAGCCGTTCAAGCAGGCGTTCCGCGAGCTCTACGTACTCACGCCCGCGGAGGAACAGACCCGCGTGTACTCGAACCGCTTCGCCGGCCACGTCTTCGGACAGGTCCAGGCACGCGCGTTGATGAAGGGGCGTGGATGGTCCCCGGTCGCTGTCGCGTGGTGGGACGACGGCGTCGACAACGGCGTGGCCCGGCGTACCTTCGACTGGGCCGGGATCCGCGCCGAGTTCTACTTCGACCCGATCCACGACCAGGAGCCGACCACGACCGATCTCTACCCGTACTGCACCAGCGACCAGGTGCGGTTCGTCGACGTACGGACCGATGACACTCTCGAGCTCACCGCGGTACCACCGCTCGTGCTGACCGAAGCGCTGCGTGACGTCGACCTGTTCGTCGGCGTCACGTCGATCGGTGCCGATCCAGAGTGGCTCGACCGCGGCACCGAGCGCCGCTTCGAGGCGTACTGGCACACGTTCGGGTTCGGCGAGCTGTCCGCGGCCGGCGAGATCCGCCGCGAGGTGCTCCAACAGCTCGTCCCGCGGCTGGCCATCGCCGACCGGTGCGAGTTCGAGGACCGGTACCTCACGGTGCGCGGCGATCTGCGGACGTACCGCATCCACCTGGGCAGCGGGAACATCCTCATGTCACCGAACGACCAGTACCTCTGTATCGTGGCCGCCCGCGACGGCCAGGCGCAGAAGCTGTTCCTCCCGTTCGACGACGACCCCGTCCTGAGCCTGGTCCTCAGCAAGGCGTTCCTGCTCGCGAACGACACCGCGATCGAGGACCCCACGATCACGGCCCAGATCAACCGCCGCTGACCCGATGGCCGATAGGTTGAGGGTTATGCGTGATGTCCGGGTGGTGTACCGCAAGTACGACGAGAAGCTGCATTGGCATCAGTGGATGCGCTATCTGGGCGAGGACGAGTACGGCGTCTGGCTGGGGGCGCCGGCCGGGGCGGTGGCGCAGCGGGGTGACGAGCCGGTCGTGACGCAGGATCAGGCGCACGTGCAGTTGTTCCCGCGGGACAAGTGGTTCACGGCGATCTTCAACGACGAGCCGCGGTACACGCTGATCTACGCGGACATCACCACGCCGGTCGAGTTCTCCGACGACGTGGTGACGATGATCGATCTCGACCTGGACGTGATCAAGCGCCGCGACGGCACGGTGTTCATCGACGACGAGGACGAGTTCGCCGAGCACCAGGTGAAGTACAGCTACCCGGCCGACGTGATCGCGACCGCGCGCGAGACCTGCGACTGGCTGGTCGGCGCGGTCGCCACGGACGAGCCGTTCCTGACCGTCTACAAGACGTATCTGGACAGGGTCAGATAGCTACAGCGAGGTCCGCCCCATCGCCACGGCGACGACGCCGACGACGGTCATCAGCAGTGCGGAGCCGGGGTGCATGCCGATCGAGATCCGGATGTCCTGCTTCTTCCAGGCCAGGTGGACGCCCGGGTAGAGGAAGACGAGTTTGGACAGGACCGTCCACGGCGCCCAGAAGTGGTACACCGAGAAGAAGAACACGTTGAAGATCGGCGCCCATCCGCGCAGCTGCGGCAGGCGGGGCAGCAGGAATCCGCGGAAGTAGTACTCCTCGATGAGCGGCAGGAACCAGCCGGTGAACGGGCCGCAGATCAGCAGGGTGGTCAGGAGCTTCTGCTGCGAGTAGCCGTTCAGGTACGACGTGGCGCTGTCGCCGGTGCCCTCGTAGTTGATCCACGAGAAGACGGTGTCGTAGAGCAGGTTGTCCAGCGGAATCAGCGAGAGCGACACGACGGTCATCCACACGAGGCAGCCGACGATCAGTGCGCTGACCTTGCCTCGCGGGACCGGTCGGTCCATGTACCTCAAGGCGCCGCCCCGCAGGCAGTAGCGGCCGGTGACCTGCTTCCCCAGCCAGGACATGCCCAGCAGGAGTGGGAAGAGGACCACCGCCAAGGCGATCGCCCAGGCCAGGAAGGGCGGGTAGTCAATCGCCCGGACGAGCGGTGCCGCGACGAAGGCGTAGACCGCGACGATCAGCGCGCCAGGGACCAGATGCAGCGCGATGGACAAGGGGATCGAATGCTTGTCGGCGAGGAGCACCTCGACGAACTTCGGGCGGGACGTGGTGAGAGTGGCTTCGTTCATGCCCAGAAGATTCGCGTCCCGTCCTGACACGGCCCCGTCACCTGCCTGACGCGGTGCCGTCACGGGAGGCTACGGAGCTGAGTGGACCCTCAGCACCCCGTTCTTGAGCATCATCATTCCTGGGAGCGGGCCGCGTTGGCCGGCGTACATGTCGGCAACGGGAGTGACGGTCAGGTACAGGTTCTGGCCGGCCGGGACGTCGACAGCGATCGCGGGCAGCTCGATGGTTCGCCGTACGCCGCGTGCTGTCTGCTGCTCGCGCAGCGGCATGGTGTTGTTCTGCACGACCTTTGCGGTCAGCGGGGTCTTGCCGACGCTGAGGGCGAAGTACGCGACCGATCGCGGGATGACGGTGTAGACGTTCGCGGTCAGGGTGGGCGTGCCGGCGACGGTGATCGGGCCCTTGGCGAGCGGCAGGTTGACGGGCAGCCCGACGCCGGTCGAGGCGACGATCTTGCCGAGCTGGTAGCGCTTGTTCGGCGTCAGGCTCCGTTGTGTGAGGCAACGACCGGCAGCGGTCGACAGGTGGTACGCGCCGAAGCCGGACAGGCCGGTCGACTGGTTCAGGAGCCGCAGCCGCATGAACCGGATCGACAGGTCGGAGAACGACGGCGAGCCGAGGGCGATCGAGCACGGGTCCCCCGCGGTCGCGTAGCCGGGCGGTACGACGCTCGGCAGGGTGTGACCGGCGTTGTACCCGACGAAGATCGACTTGGACCGCGCTCGGGACGTGAGCGCGTGGTCGAAGTTCGCGAGGCCCTGGTTGAGGTTGAACAGGTTGTCCGAGATGCCCTGACCGATCAGCACGGGGATGTCGAGCTTGCGCCCTTGCCGCACGTGCCAGGCGGGTCCGTTCTTCGCGAAGAACGCGTCGAGGTCACGTCCCTCCTTCCCGGGCGGCCACGCGCCGGTCGCGATCAGTGTCACGAACGACTTCGACACGGCCGGCGGCAGGTGCGTGCCACCGCCCGCGAACAGGATCGACAGCCACATGGTCCGGGCGGCCTCCTGCGGCGCGAGGCTCTCCTTGAGATCCCACCAGGTGATCTCCGGAGCGAGTGCGTCGAAGCGGGTCCGGCCGCTGTCGCGAAGCTCGGTGAACGCGCCGGCGAACTGGTACCCGCCGCCGTACGACCCGCCGGTGGCGCCGATCAACGGGTCGCCGGGGCCCTGCTTCGTCACCCAGTCCAGGCCCGCGACGAGGTCGACGAGCTTCACCACGTCGCGGCCTTCGTAGTCCGGGTTCATCACGTGCGCGACGCCGGTGCTCTGGCCGAAGCTGCGCTGGTCGAAGCTCAGCACACCGAACCCGGCGTCGAGCCAGACCTTGAACGCGGCCGGGTCCGTGGTCCGGCTCCCGGCCCATCCGTGGCTGTGGAAGATCAGCGGCACGGTCTGCTGCGGTGACGCGGCAGCGGGTTTGAAGAGCGAGTAGCAGATCCGGACAGGCGTCGTCGTTCCCGGCTCGGGCACCGACGCGACGCAGCCGTTGGTCACGGTCGTCGCCGCGGCGGCCGGGACGACCGGCGACAGCAACAGAGCGACCACAGCGGACAGAGCCAGCACACGACGACGCATCAGTCACTCCAGGTGATCAACGGATCCCGCTGCGCACACGCTATTGGACCGGCCCGCACCTGACCAGACCCCGGAGTCAGCCTTCGGCGAACCGATGGACCGAAACCGCACGCTCGCTGCGACACTGTGCGCGTGCATATCGCGATCGAGGTCGTGGCCCTCGTCGCTGTCGTCGCGGCCGGTGCCGCGCTGGCGCGGCGGATAGGAATCTCGGCTCCCCTGCTGCTGGTGGTCCTCGGGATCGCCGCGTCGTACCTGCCGTTCGTCCCCCGCGTCGAGCTCGAGCCCGAGGTCGTGCTGGTCGGCTTCCTGCCCCCGCTGCTCTACTCGGCCGCGATCAAGACCAGCCTCGTCGACTTCACCACGCACCGGCGGTCGATCGGGCAGCTCTCTGTCGGCCTCGTCGCGTTCACCGCACTGGGCGTCGGAGTCGTGACGTGGTGGCTGCTCGGCCGGGTCGCGGAGTCGATCGGCCAGGAGCCGTTGCCGTTCTGGGCCGCGTTCGCGATCGGCGCCGTCGTCGCGCCGCCCGACGCGGTCGCCGCGACCGCGATCGCCAGGCGCGTCGGTCTTCCACGCCGCGTGGTCACGATCCTCGAGGGCGAGAGCCTGCTGAACGACGCGACCGCGCTGGTCTGCCTCCGGACGGCGATCGCGGCCGCCGTGGTCGCCCCGACCGTGCTGCACGTCGGCCTGGACTTCCTGCGCGCGGCAGGCGGTGGTGTGCTGGTCGGCGTCGTCGTCACGTTCGTGCTGGCGAAGATGCGCCGGCGGTTCACCGATCCGGTGCTGGACACCACCCTCAGTCTCACCGCGCCGTTCGTCGCCTACATCGCGGCCGAGAACCACTACGTGCACGCGTCCGGCGTCGTCGCGGTCGTCGTCACCGGCCTGCTGCTCGGGCACAAGGCGCCGATCATCCAGTCGGCGAAGTCGCGGGTGTCGGAACGGACGAACTGGCGGACGTTCCAGTTCCTGCTGGAGAACACGGTCTTCCTGCTGATCGGCCTGCAGACCCGGTGGATCCTCGACGACCTCACCGAGAGCCCGCTGCCGACCTGGCTGATCGCGACGACGACGCTCGCGGTGTTCGTCGCGGTGGTGCTGCTGCGGCCGATCTGGGTCATCCCGACGACCCTGCTGTCCCGGCGCTTCCTGGGCCCGTCGCGTCCCGGACCGGTCTCGCGGCGGGCGCTGATCGTCGTGTCGTGGGCCGGTATGCGTGGTGTCGTCACGCTGGCGGCGGTCTTCACGTTGCCCGAGGACACGCCGCATCGCGAGGTTCTCGTGTTCATCGCGCTGGCCGTCACCGCGGGCACGCTGCTCGTGCAGGGGTCGACCCTGCCCTGGCTGGTACGGCGGTTGCGGCTGCCGGGTCCCGACCCGGCCGAGGACGCGCTGCAGGAGGCCGCCGTACTGCAGGGAGCTCATCGGGCCGCGATCGAGAAGCTCGACGAGATCGCGACGCCGTCGGATCCGCCCGCCGTTCTCGACATCCTGCGCCAGCGTGGTGAGGCGAGAGCGCAGGCGGCGTGGGAGCGGCTCGGGCGGCCCGAGACCGAGTACGAGACGCCCAGCGAGGCGTACCGGCGGTTGCGGATCGCGATGCTGGAGGCGGAGCGTGCGCACATCCTGAAGGTGCGCGACGCGGGGATGGTCGCGGACGAAGTACTGCAGCGGGCGCAGAACGCGCTCGACATCGAGGAGTCGATCCTCGACCGCGACGAGGACGACGACGTCGGCGGGCGCTCCGAGGACCTGCGGCCGAAGGTGTCGCCGGGTGGTGCCTGCGAGCACCTGGAGCAGGCTCCGGTCGTGGTCGCGCCGAACACGCCGGACGGCTGCGAGGAGTGCCTCGCCGAAGGCGGCTCGTGGGTCCACCTGCGGCTGTGTCTCGGGTGCGGTCACGTCGGGTGCTGCGACTCGTCGGTGATGAAGCACGCCAGCAAGCACCACCACCAGACCAAGCACGCGGTGATGCGCAGCTTCGAGCCGGGCGAGACGTGGCGCTGGTGCTTCCTCGACGAGAAGCTAGGTTGACATCAGTGTCAGGGTGATGCTGCCGCTCACGCGGTGGTTGGATCCTGAGCATCCGGTGTCTGGCTCTTAGGTTGGCTGCCGCCTGCGGGTTGGCGTCCACGGGTTTTGCCGGCGCCGGGTGTGAAGGGACCGACCGGCGTGACTTGATAGGAGCGTGGCATCGCCCCCACTGAGATGTGTCCGCCGGCCGGTCCGACCGTCCAGTCACTGATCAGGGTGAAAGGAGGCAACCACCATGGTGTCACAGCTGTCACAGGCGTCGCAGGTGGTTGTTGGGGCCGACGTGCACAAGCACAGCCACACGTTTGTCGCGGTCGACGAGACCGGCAAGAAGCTGGGTCAGCTCACGGTGCGGGCCGACAGCACAGGGCACGACAAGGCGGTGCGGTGGGCCCAGGCCCAGTTCGGTGCCGCCGGGGATTCCGGGGATGGTTGCGGGGATGGTTGCGGGGATGGTTGCGGGGCCGGGATCAGGTGGGGAATCGAGGACTGCCGGCATCTCTCGGCGCGGCTGGAGATCGATCTGCTCGAAGCCGGGCAGCATGTGGTGCGGGTGCCGCCGAAGCTGATGGCTGAACAGCGACGCACGGCCAGGACCCGGGGAAAGTCGGACCCGATCGACGCGCTCGCGGTCGCGCGGGCAGTGCTGCGCGAACCGGATCTGCCGGTCGCGGCGCATGACGAGGCGTCGCGGGAGCTGAAACTGCTGGTCGATCACCGCGACGACCTGGTCGCACAGCGGACCCAGGTGGTCAACCGGTTCCGCTGGCACCTGCACCGCATCGACCCCACCGTCGATCCGGCGCCCGCATCGCTGAACCGGGCCAAGACCCGGCGATGCATGGCCGAGTTGCTCGCAGACCGGTCCGGGATCGACGCCCGGCTTGCCCGGGAACTTCTCACCGATATCGAGACCCTCACCGCACGGGTGAACACGCTCAAGACCGAGATCGCCGCGCTGGTGGCCGTCCAGGCCCCGGCCCTGCTCGAACTCGAGGGCTGCGGGACCCTGACCGCGGCCAAGATCGTCGGCGAGACCGCCGGCATCACCCGCTTCCCCCACGAGGCCAAGTACGCCATGCACGCCGGTGTCGCTCCCATCCCTGTCTGGTCCGGCCGCACCGCCGGCCGGGTCCGGGTGAACAGATCCGGCAACCGCCAACTCAACGCCGCTCTCCACAGAATCGCGGTCACCCAGATCCGTCTCGGCGGCCTCGGCAAGGCCTACTACGACAAACGCCTCGCGGCCGGCGACTCCACCACCGAGGCCCTGCGCTGCCTCAAGCGACGACTCGCACGAGTCGTGTTCAACACCCTCAAGAACAACCCGTCAACCGCGACCGCAACCGGACTCGCGGCCGCGGCTTGACATAGGAGAAACCCATGGCGGACTGTCTCTTCTGCTCCATCATCGCCGGTACGACGCCGGCGCAGCTCGTGCTGGAGACGCCGGAGGTCGTGGGGTTCCTGGACATCCGGCCGGTGTTCAAGGGGCACACGCTGATCGTGCCGCGGACACACGTCGCGACGATGGTCGAGCTGTCCGACGAGCTGGTGGTGCCGCTGTTCGGAGCGGCCCGCTCGGTCGCGGACGCCGTACGGACCGCGTTCGACGCGCAGGGGTCGTTCGTCGCCGTGAACAATGTCGTGTCGCAGTCGGTGCCGCACCTGCACGTCCACGTGGTGCCGCGGACCAAGGGCGACGGTTTGCGCGGGTTCTTCTGGCCGCGCACGAAGTACGCCGACACCGCCGAGGCCGAGGAGTACGCCGGCAAGCTCCGCGCCGCCCTCGGCGACTGACCTCGGACAGGGTGCGGTGACCTCGGACAGGTCATCAGCTGTCCGAGGTCACCGGGTCCTGTCTACGGTCGCGCGGTCTCCCAGGCGACGGTGTCGAGCGTGGGTGCCGGCGCAGACGCCGCGAGCGTGCGCGCGGCGGCGGGTGGGTTGTCGCCGGTCAGGTTCAGACCGGGCTTCCCGTCCTCGATGGTGAACTGGGCCCGGGTGAAGACCTCGGCGTCCTTGGTCTTCACCGAACGGACGGTCCGGAAGTCGGCGACCAAGGACTCGGCCGTGATGGTGGTGTTCACGTACCCGCGCAGGTTGTTCTGGAAGCGCAGGTGCGGGTTCCAGGCGAGCCACGGATGCGCCGTCGTGCCGGAGTCGGCGCCGTCACCGCCGCTGGTGATCGAGGAGCAGACGAGCTCAGCGCCGACCGTGGCCGACGTCGGGTCGTCGTAGTCGAGCTTCAGGTCCGACGCCCAGTGCGCGTGGACGTCGCCGGTGAGTACGACGGGGTTCCGGACGCCGGCGTCGACCCAGCCGCGGGTGATCCGATCGCGCGAGGCGACGTACCCGTCCCAGGAGTCCATCGACGTCACCTTCAACGGACCCTGGTTGTTGTCGCGCTGCGCGAAGAACACCTGCTGACCGAGGATGTCCCATCGCGCCTCGGACCGGCGGAAGCCGTCGAGCAGCCACTCCTCCTGCCGCGCACCGGTGATCGAGCGCTTCGGGTCGACCGCGGCCGGGCAGTCCTTGTACCCGTCGCCGCAGCCCTGGTCGTCGCGGTACTGCCGGGTGTCGAGCATGTGGAACGTCGCCAGCTCACCCCAGTGCACCCGCCGGAACAGCTGCAGGTCGATCCCGCGCGGCTTCGAGGACGCGCGGAGCGGCATGTTCTCGTAGTACGCCTGGAACGCCGCCGCCCGGCGGGCGAGGAAGCCGTCCTCCGGCTTCTCCGGCACCTCGTCGGCCCAGTTGTTGTCGAGCTCGTGGTCGTCCCAGACCACCACCCACGGCGCGACCGCGTGCGCTGCCTGCAGGTCGGGGTCGCTCTTGTACTGCGCGTGCCGCTGCCGGTACGACGCCAGATCGGTCGTCTCGGGTCCGTCGTGATCGCGGACGTTGCCGCCCGGAGCGACGTACGTGTTCTTGGTGTACTCGTACTGGTAGTCGCCGAGGTGCAGCACGAGGTCCGGGTGGTCCTGTGCGAGCCGGCGGTACGCCGTGAACCATCCGTGCTCGAACTGCGAGCAGGACACGAACGACATCGCCAGCTCCCGCGGCATCGTCCCACGCGCCGGCGCGGTCCTCGTCCGGCCTGTGCGCGAGCCATAGCCCTCCGCGCGGAAGCGGTAGTAGTACTCGCGGCCGGGCTGCAGCCCCTGGATCGTGACGTGGACCGCGTGCGCGTGCTCGGGGCGGGCGACCGCGACACCGGCCTTCACGACGCGGCTGAACTGCTCGTCGGTCGCGACCTGCCACTGGACGGCGTACGCGCGGTTCGGCATACCGCCGAGGCCGTCCTCGGCGACCGGGTTGAGGGCCAGGCGGGTCCAGAGCACGAAGCCGTCCGGCCACGGGTCGCCGCTGGCGATGCCGAGCGTGAACGGGTCCTGGCGGACCGGTGCCGCGGCGGCGGTGGTCGGGGTCGTCAGGGTCGAGGTCAGGCCGGCCACAGCCGCAGTGGAAGCCAGACCGGCTTTCAGGACGGATCTACGGGAGGTCTCCATACGCAGACCGTTTCCGCCAACGATGTGCGGGCGCTGACACCCAGATGGCCACTCGATGACATGTACATCGATCGCTGATGTCTCAGCAGGCGCGTTCGTACTCGACCTGTGGCAGCGGCGTACCGTCGCCGAAGTCGCGGGACTGTGTGGCGCCGGTCTCGACAAAACCGCTCCCTGTGTAGAAGCGGCGGGCCTGTGGTGTGTCTCTGAGGGTCCAGAGATGGACGCGGTCGAAGCCGTCGGCTTTGAGGCGTTGCAGAGTGGCCGTCATCAGCGCCGCGGAGACGCCGCTCCCCCAGCCGTCCGGATGGGTGTAGAAGCTGTGGATCTCCGCGAACCCGGCGCGCGCGTGCGACTGGCTCGACCAGGACATCGCCAGCGGTTGCTCGCCGACGAACCCGAGCATGACGACCCCGTCGCCGGTCGCGAGCCGCTCGTGCCATCTGGTCAGCCGGCTCGCGATGCCTTCCTGCGCCACGTCGTCGGGGAAGAACGGCGCATACGCCGCTGCCCAGGACGCGGCATGCACCTCCCCCACTGCAGCACCATCGCTCACCGTCGCACGGCGCGCAGAGATCGTCCCGCTGGGCCCAGCCGCAGCGGCCGGGTAGCCGCGGTCACCGGACAGCTCGGTCAAGGCGTTCCTCCAGTTTCACGAGCGCGCGTTCGACGGCGGCGCGGACGGTCCGGTCGGGGTCGTCGGCCAGCGGGCGGATCGCGTCGGCGTGCTCGTACTCTCCCGCGGCGCCGACCGCGCGGACAGCCGCCGCACGCACCCGTGGCAACTCGTGGTCGAGCATCGGGAGGAGGGCGTCGACGAGTTGGCCGAGCTCACGCTGCGCCGTGATCCGCGCGACGTGCTCGCGGACGCGCCAGGCTGGATCGGTCGCCGCGACCTGGAGCGCCTCGACCACGTCGTCCCGCCAGACATACAGGAACACCCGGGCGGCCCAGACCCGGATCCAGTAATAGTTGACCGGATCGACCGGCGACTTCCAGCCGCCCGGGTTGTCCGACCCGGTGATCGCGATCAGCTTCGGCAGTTCTTCGCCGTACGCCGCTTCGCCCGGGATCGCCCCGGTCAGGAACTCGACGCACCAGTCGATCACGGTGTCCTCGCCGTACTCGGCACAGGCTGCCCGTACGACGGCGCGCGGCTCGGTCATGAGGTCAGTAAACCGCGAGCCACCGACAGGTTTCCTGGACCACGTTGTCAGACGGCCCTGGCCCACTCGGCGCGGTAGTCATAGCCGTCCTGGCCTGGCGACTCCCAGCGCACGCGGACCTGGGCGCCCGGCGTCAGCGACCGGAACCCGTCGGCCTCGATGACCGAGAAGTGGGTCCAGCACCCGCCGGGAGTGCTGAGGCAGTCCACGACGCCCCAGCCCTCCTCGTCGTACCAGACGCGGACGACGCCGTCGTCCTCGCCGGTACGAGGCTCCATCAGCCCGCGATCAGCGAACGCAGCACGTACTGCAGGATGCCGCCGTTGCGGTAGTAGTCGGCCTCGCCCGGGGTGTCGATGCGGACGACCGCGTCGAACTCCGTGACCGCACCGTCGGGCGACGTGGCCTTGACGTGCACCGTGCGCGGGACGTCGCCGTCGTTCAGCGCCGTGACACCGGAGATGTCGAAGGTCTCCTCGCCGGTCAGGCCGAGCGACTCCGCGGTCTCACCCTCCGGGTACTGCAGCGGGAGGACGCCCATGCCGATCAGGTTCGACCGGTGGATGCGCTCGAAGGACTCGGTGATGACGGCCTTCGCACCGAGCAGCGCCGTACCCTTGGCGGCCCAGTCACGCGACGAGCCCGAGCCGTACTCCTTGCCGGCCAGGATCACCAGCGGCGTGCCCTGCTCGGCGTACGCCTGGGCGGCGTCGTAAATCGTGGTGACCGGCGCGTCGTCCTTGGTGAAGTCGCGGGTGAAGCCGCCCTCGGTACCCGGCGCGATCTGGTTGCGCAGGCGGATGTTGGCGAACGTGCCGCGGATCATCACCTCGTGGTTGCCCCGGCGGGAGCCGTACGAGTTGAAGTCCTTGCGGTCGACACCGTGCTCGGCGAGGTACTTGCCCGCCGGGCTGTCCGCCTTGATCGAGCCGGCCGGGGAGATGTGGTCGGTGGTGACCGAGTCGCCCAGCTTGGCCAGCACGCGGGCACCGGCGATGTCGGTGACCGGAGCCGGGTCCTTCGCCATACCCTCGAAGTACGGAGGCTTCCGGACGTACGTCGACTCGGCGTCCCACGCGAACGTCTTGCCCTCCGGCGTCGGCAGCGACTTCCAGCGCTCGTCACCGGCGAACACGTCGGCGTAGTCCTTGGTGAACATCTCCTTGTTGATCGAGCTCGCGATCGTGGCCTCGACCTCCTCGGCGGTCGGCCAGATGTCGCGCAGGAACACGTCGTTCCCGTCCTGGTCCTTGCCCAGGGCATCGGTCTCGAAGTCGAAGTCCATCGTCCCGGCGAGCGCGTACGCGATCACCAGCGGCGGGCTGGCCAGGTAGTTCATCTTCACGTCCGGGTTGATCCGGCCCTCGAAGTTCCGGTTGCCCGACAGCACCGAGACGACGGCCAGGTCGGCCTCCTGGACCCCGGCCGAGACCGGCTCCGGCAGCGGGCCGGAGTTGCCGATGCAGGTGGTGCAGCCGTACCCGACCAGGTGGAAGCCGAGCTTCTCCAGGTACGGCGTGACGCCGGCCTTCTCGTAGTAGTCGGTGACGACCTTCGACCCCGGCGCGAGCGACGTCTTCACCCACGGCTTCGACGCCAGGCCCTTGTCGACCGCGTTCTTCGCGAGCAGCGCGGCGGCGAGCATGACCGACGGGTTCGAGGTGTTGGTGCAGGAGGTGATCGACGCGATCACGACGTGGCCGTGGTCGAGCTCGATCTCCTGGCCGTCCAGGCTGACCGTGGTCTTCTTCGACGGACGGCCGGGACCGCCGTGCGGGACGTGCGGCTCGTCGTTCACGTTGCCGTGACCGTTGGGCGCGTCGCTGGCCGGGAAGCTGCCGAGCTCCGACGGGTCGACGTCCAGCTCCTCGGTCGCGTAGTCCGTCAGCGCGCCGCGGAAGGCTTCCTTCGCCTCGCTCAGCTCGACGCGGTCCTGCGGCCGCTTCGGGCCGGCGATGGACGGCACGACGGTGGACAGGTCCAGCTCGAGGTACTCGGAGTACCGCGGCTCGACGGCCGGGTCGTGCCAGAGGCCCTGCTCCTTGGTGTACGCCTCGACCAGCGCGACGTCCTCGTCCGAGCGGCCGGTGAGCCGCAGGTAGTCGAGCGTGACGTCGTCGATCGGGAAGATCGCGCAGGTGGAGCCGAACTCCGGGCTCATGTTGCCGATGGTGGCGCGGTTCGCCAGCGGGACCGCCGCGACGCCGTCGCCGTAGAACTCGACGAACTTGCCGACCACACCGTGCTTGCGCAGCATCTGGGTGATCGTCAGCACGACGTCGGTCGCGGTCGCGCCGGCCGGCACCGACCCGGTCAGCTTGAAGCCGACGACCTTCGGGATCAGCATAGACACCGGCTGGCCGAGCATCGCGGCCTCGGCCTCGATACCGCCGACGCCCCAGCCGAGCACGCCCAGACCGTTCACCATCGTGGTGTGGCTGTCGGTGCCGACGCAGGTGTCGGGGTACGCCTGGCCGTTGCGGACCATCACCGTCCGGGCCAGGTGCTCGATGTTCACCTGGTGCACGATGCCGGTGCCCGGCGGGACGACCTTGAACTCGTCGAACGCGGTCTGGCCCCAGCGGAGGAACTGGTAGCGCTCGCGGTTCCGCTCGTACTCCAGCTCGACGTTGCGCTCGAACGCGTCCTGGCGGCCGAAGACGTCGATGATGACGGAGTGGTCGATGACCAGCTCGGCCGGCGCCAGCGGGTTGATCTTGGTCGGGTCGCCGCCCAGCTCACCGACCGCCTCGCGCATCGTGGCCAGGTCGACCACGCACGGCACGCCGGTGAAGTCCTGCATGATCACCCGCGCCGGGGTGAATTGGATCTCGGTGTCGGGAGCCGCGTTCTGGTCCCAGCTGCCGAGCTTGCGGATGTGGTCCGCGGTGATGTTCGCGCCGTCCTCGGTGCGCAGCAGGTTCTCCAGCAGGACCTTCAGCGAGTACGGCAGCGTGTCCGCACCCTCGATGCCCGCCAACCTGAAGATCTCGTACGACTGCCCGTTGACCTCGAGTGCACCTTTGGCACCGAAGCTGTCGACGCTCGCCATCAACCTGCTCCTCTGTCCAGTCCGTGTCTACGCCCATCCTGCCGAGCGCTGCGGCCGGTCGCGAGGTCAGGTTCCCCTAACCTCGCGCCGCAAACTCTCTCGACATCAAGATACACGACATCGAGCCAACTTTTCGCGTGCTCAGGAAACCTGTGGAAGAACGTCCGCCGCGATCAGGTCGAGGTGGTCGAGGTCCTGCAGATCCATGATCTGGACGTACTGGCGCTGCGATCCGGCGGCGGCGAACTGCCCCAGCCGGTCGACGACCTCGGCCGGCGTGCCCGCGATGGCGTTCGCCTTGAGGTCCTCGAGGTCGCGGCCGATCGCCTCGGCCCGCTGCTTCACCTCGGCGTCGTCCTTGCCGACCACGACCGTGTGCGCCGTGGACAGTGCGAGCGTCTTCGGGTCGCGGCCACGGGCCTCGCAGGCCGCCTGGACCCGCTTGAACAGCGTCTCGGTCCCCTCGACGTCGCGGAACCCGGCGTTGAACTCGGCCGCGTACTGCGCGGCGAGCGCCGGCGTCCGCTTCTTGCCCGCGCCGCCGATGATGATCGGGGGATGCGGCTGCTGCACCGGCTTCGGCAGCGCCGGCGAATCGCTGATCTGGTAGTGCTCGCCCTGGAACTCGTACTTCTCCCCCACCGGCGTGTTCCACAGTCCGGTGATCAGCTCGAGCTGCTCGGTGAAGATGTCGAAGCGGCCGGGGGTGTCGGGGAAGTCCAGGCCGTACGCCTTGTGCTCGGCCTCGTACCACCCGGCGCCGAGTCCGAGTTCGGCGCGGCCGCCGCTCATGTGGTCAACCTGCGCGACCGAGATCGCGAGCACACCCGGGTTCCGGAACGTGGCGGAGCTGACCAGCGTGCCGAGCTTGATCCGCTTGGTCTCGCGGGCCAGGCCGGCGAGCGTGATCCACGAGTCCGTCGGGCCCGGGAGCCCGTCGTTCGGACCCATCACGAGGTAGTGGTCGGAACGGAAGAACGCGTCGAACCCGTTCTCCTCCGTCTTGCGCGCGACGGCGAGCAGGTCGTCGTACGTCGCGCCTTGCTGAGGTTCGGTGAAGATCCTGAGAAGCATGCCGCCAACGCTATCTCGCGCTGGTGTACAGCTTCTCCAGGTACGACGGCTGCCATTCGGGACCGCGGTCGTACAGCCGGCGTACCAGACCGTCCACGTCGAGCCGCTCCTCGACCGGGTTGTCCCACCAGTCCGGCACCTGGTCGTACCACCGGTCGATCCGGACCGTCCTGCCCGCGGCGTCGATCCGCGCGAACAGCCAGCCGCCCTGCTCGCCCTGCGCCTCCGTCAGCCACAGGTCCGCGAGCAGATCGCTCAACTTGTCCGCGGCGAACTCCGGGTCGTCCACCTCCGGCGGCTCGAGATCGAACCGGTACGACGGCGCATTCGGATCCAGCACCTGCACCTGGATCGTGAACCCCGACGGCACGATCGCCGTCCGCGCCCTGCACCAGGCCCCCAACGCCCGCACCGCCTCCGACTCCTCCGGCCGAGGCCGCGGCCGCTCCACCTCCGCCCGCATAGCCTCCTCGAGCGACCCCGGCTCCGGCACAACCCGAGGCCCCCCAGTCCCCACCAACCCAAGCCCAGCCACAACCATCCCGGCTGCAGCTCCCCCGCCCAACACAGCACCCAGCCCAGCAGCCGCAGCCCCTAACCCACCAGCCGCCGACTCACCCGAAGGCTCCCCACCAACCTGCGCCGCGCCCCCCTCGCGCCCACGCTCCCCGCCGCCCACACGGTCCCGCCCCAGGCCATCGGCAGACCCAACACCATCCGCCTCACCGAGACCGTCCTCGTAGCCGGAGCGCCCGTCGCCGTACTCATCCGCCCCTCGCCCCACACCAGCGGCAGCCCCCGCCCCATTCACCTCACTCGCACTGTGCCCGTAGCCCGAGTCGCCGTCGCCGTACTCCCCCGACCCACGACCCGCGCCAGCTCCCGCCCCGTTTACCTCACGCGCACCGCGCCCATAGCCCAAGTCACCGTCGCCGTACTCCCCCGACCCACGACCCGCGCCAGCCCCCGCCCCCGCACCATTCACCTCACGCGCACCGCGCCCGTAGCCGGAGTCGCCGTACTCCCCTGACCCACGACCCACACCAGCCGCAGCTTCCGCGCCGTTTACCTCACGCGCGCTGTGGGAGTAGCCGGTGCTGGCGGGCGCGTTGTTCCCCCAGCTGCCATCCGTGTCCGGCGCCGGGGCGAACCGTGCCTCGTCCTGTGCGTCAGCGAAGCCGACTGCCTCGATCAAGCCGGTCGGCTCGTCGTCCTCGATCACGGGGACGACGCCGGTGGGCGTGTCGTCGTCGAGCTCCGCCGCGTCGGACTCACCGTTCCAGCGCGCTTCCCCGACGGCTCCCGGATGCTCAGCCTGCAGATCGCCGGCCGGTGTGCGGGTGGAGTGGAGCTGCGGCTCGAGGGTACGCGCGGGCGCCGGCTCCGGGTCCTGATCGACCCCGGGCTCCGGCTTGGGCATGCGTTCCGGATCGGGGTGTGGGTCCGGCAACGGTTCCGGCTCGGGCTCGGGAGCCGGCTGCGGCTCAGGCTCCGGCATCGGCTCGGGCTCTGGCTGCGGGAACGGCTGAGGTTCCGGCTCAGGCAACGGCTCAGGCCCGGGCTCCGGCTCCGGGTCCGGAACCGGCCGCGGCGTCGGCTCAGGCCCAGGGAACGGCTCGGGCCCAGGCCCAGGAATCGGCCCAGGCACGGGACTCGGACCAGGCCCGGGGGTCGGCTCAGGACCGGGCGTCGGCTCGGGGCCTGGGACGGGTCGAGGGGTTGGTTCCGGGTGAGGCGGGTTGGGCTCAGGCCAAGGCGCCGGGTGCGGTTCTGGTTCCGGCCAGGGTCCCGGTTGGGGTTGAGGCTGCGGCCACGGTTCAGGGTGAGGCTCTACTTGAGCTTGAACCTCAGGCGGCTCCATCCGCCCATCCCCACGGGCAGCAATCTCCGCCGCATACGCAGCCGCATCCGCAGACACCCCACGCCCGCCGGTCCCCCACCCAACCGCCTGCTCGCTCCCAGGCGCACCGGAGACCTGCCCGGCCCCAGGAGCGCTGGACGCTTGCCCGACCCCAGGAATGCCGGACGCCTGCCCGGCCCCAGGAGCGCTGGAGGCTTCCCCGACCCCTGGAATGCCGGATGCCTGTTCGACCCCAGGTCCGCTGGACGTCTGCCCGGTCCCAGGAATGCCGGGCGCCTGCCCGACACCAGGTGCAGTGGAGGTTTGCCCTGCGCCGGGTACGTCAGACGACTGCTCGGTGGCTGGGTCGTCGAGGATTGCCGGGATTTCGGCGGTCTGGTCGTCTGCGTCGACGTCGGCCTCTGCGGCCACGTCCGTACGCAGATCTGCGGAGTCCTCCGGCGACGCGGTCGTACCGGCCCGTGCACCTGCGCTCCCGAGATCGGCCGCCGACTGCTCCGACCGCGGGTCCGCGCGAAAGCCTTCCCCTCCGGCCGCGACCTCACGCGACTGGGACCCGACGGAGTACGCGTCAGGCTCATCCGCGGTCCGGTACTCGTCCGTGCGCGCGCCGTCGGCCTGTACGGCCGCCGGGTGTGCCGCATGCGGCTCCCCCGCCTCCGAGTCCGTCGCACCAGCATCCGAGGACCCCGGGTACGTCGGTTGTAGCTCGGTGGCACCCGCGTACGCCGTATGCGATGCCGTCGGACCCACGTACGCCGTACCTGATGTATCCGCACCCGAGTGCGCCGTATGCGGTGTCTCGGCATCCGGGTTGGTCGTATCCGGTGCCGAGGCGGCTGGGTAGGTCGCCTGCGCTGCCGAGGCGGCCGGGTGCGTCGCCTGCGGAGCCGAGGCGGCCGGGTATGCCGTGGGCGGGTCCGACGGATGCGCGGCGTGGGGTTCTGGGAGCGCCTGGTGTGCGGTGCTTGGTTGTGCCGGCGCGGGGTCGTGGTCGGAGGGCGCGGGGTGGTGGTCAGGGGGCGTGGGGTCGGCGTGGGCGACTGGGGCGAACGGGGACGGGCCGGTGAAGGACGCCGGCTCTTCGTCACCGGTTGCAAGTTCCGGGTCGGGTACTGCGGGGATCTCGGCCGTCGGCGCGTCGTCGTCCAGCCCGTCAGCCGTCCCGAACGACGCGTCCGCCTGCTCCGCACCTACGGACGCGAACGGGGAGTCGGCCGCACCCGTCCCGCCAGACGCGAACGGCGGCTCCGCTGTGCTCGCCCCGCCGGGTGCGAACGGCGAATCGGCTGTCACCGACCCAGGTACGGACGGCGAATCCGCCGCAGCCGGGGCCTGTTGATCGAGCGGGGTGAGCGGCGAGGTGGGGGCCGACGCGGGGTGGGTGGGCGGAGTGAAGGGTCGGTCGGTGGGAGGCGCGTCGTTCGAGGTAGGCGCAGACGGTGAGTCGGCGGTACCGGCGGGGGCCGCTGACGCGAAGGGCGAATCGGCTGCGCCCGCTGCGCCGGGCGCTGGCGCGAAGGGTGAGTTGGGCGGGGCCTGGTGGGTCGTGGGGTCCTCTACCCATTGGCCGTTGATCCAGGAGGGGCCGGTCCACTCGGTGGAGGGGTGGGGGGCGGTGTCTTCGGCGAAGGGGTTGTATTCGCTGGTGGCTTCGTCGGCGGTCCAGGCGGGTTGTTCAGCCGTTTCCCAGTCCTGGTCGGCGGTGGGCGCGGTGGTGGCGGGGGCGTCGGCGAAGAGGCTGTTGTAGAAGTCTTCGCCTTCGTAGCGGCCGCCGCCTACGCGCGGGGGTTCGGAGGACGGGAGGGTGGGGTCGTACGTCGGGTGTGCGGTGGGGAGGCCGCTGGTGGGGACGTTGTCGGGAAGGTAGGTGCCGGGGGCAGGTCCGCCGGGACCGATCCCAGATCCACCAGCCCCAGGCACACCGGTCCCGGGTGCGCCGTATGTGGGTGCGCCGTAGGTGGGTGCCCCAGGGCCGGAAGCGGCAGGGGGTCCGGCGTTGGGGTCGAGCGTGGGCTCGGCGGCAGGTTCGGGGGTGTCGGGTTTGCGGCGGCGTAGCCAGCCTTGTTTCTTGGTGGTGATGCCGTACTCGTCCGCCGGATGCGCCGGCTGCTCGGTGGGCGGGCTGTCGATGGGCTGGCCGGTGAAGGGGCTGATACCGGGTGGGACGACGTACGACTCCTCGTCCTCCGCCGGCAGGTTGTCTCCGATCACGGGAGCTTCAACGACCGAGACCTCGGCAGTGTCAGGGTCTTCGGGGAAACTTGCCTGTTCTGCAACGTTCCGGGTGAAGTCGTCGGCCGCGGCGACGCCCGCCGCGAGATCGGGCTGCAGCGGTGAGCGCGGGTCGATCCGGAAGGGCGCGAAGAACGCCCCGAGCGTCTCCGCGGTGATCCCGGGGCCGAGCGCGCTGCGGATCAGGGCGACACCGTACGGACGGAGCTCGTCGCGGCCGCCGGCGTAGTCGGCCCACCCCGCGACCCACTCGATCATCTCGTCGGCGGCGGCCTCGTCCGACGTGATCCACTGACCGATCGGGGCGAATCCGTCGTCGGCCGGCTGCCACGGGTCGCCGGGGTACGACGCGCGCGCCCACGTCCCGTTGAACGCGCCGTACACGAACCCGAGCTCGCCCGCCGCCTGCCGCTGCCGGACCTCCGGCTGCCCGATCCACTCCGGTGAACCGGCGAGCAGGTCCTCGCCCCCGGTCCGGCTGTGCTGCGTGTGGAACCCCCACAGCACAGCCCGCCCGTCGGCGAGCCGGGCCATCCGCAGCACCGACGCGGTCTCGTCCTGGTGGTGGTACCCGTCCGCGTCGGCGTACCAGCGCCGGTCGAACCCGGTGGCATGGGCGACCGCGGCGAGGGCGCTCCAGCGAGCGCGCAACTCCTCCGGGTCGTCCAGGTCAACGAGCGGCATCAGGTCTCCAAGCACACGCGGAATCCAGGCCCCCGACGCTACCCGAGCGCTCCTCGCCTTACCACTCACCGGTCATGGGGCCTCCCGTCCTGGACTGAGGAGCGGAGCGACGAGGGAAGGACGGGAGTTACAGCCCCATGACCCGCCGCGCCGGAGGCGTGGCATCAGTAGAGTCCACAGGCTCCAGGATGGCGACGCACTCGATGTGATGTGTCATCCCGAACAGGTCGAAGGCCCGCAGCGACGCGATCCCGTAGCCGAACTGCCCGAACGTCTTCAGGTCCCGTGCCAGCGCCGCCGGGTCGCACGCCACGTACGCCACCCGTCGCGGCCCGAGCGCGGCGATCCGCCGTACGACGTCCTTCCCGGCGCCGGTCCGCGGCGGGTCCAGGACCACGAGATCGACATGTTCGAGGCCCTGGCCGGCCGCCGTGTTCAGGACCCGGTCGACGTCACCGTTCTCCAGCGTCACGCCGTCCAGGTCGTGCAGGTTCCGACGGGCGTTCCGGACCGCGTCCTTGTCGCCCTCGATCGCCAGCACGGCACACCCGGCCTCGGCCAGGAACGCGGCGAACAGCCCGACCCCGGAGTACAGGTCGAGCGCAGCCTCACCGGCCACCGGCTCCAGCCCACTCAGTACGGCGTCCACCAGCGTCTCCGGCGCCGCCGGGTGCACCTGCCAGAACCCACCGGCCTCCACCAGGAACCGTCGGCCCCGCACCACCTCGACGAGCCGCTCCCCCGCGTCCTTGTCGGTCAGTACGGCGGTCTTGCCCTCCGACGACACCACCGCCTGCACCGACGACACGTCCGGCCACCGCGAACTCAGTACGTCGGGAGTCCCCGGATGCGCGATCAGGCACTCCTCGATCGGCACCAGATCGTGCGAGCGGTGGGCGTACATCCCGGGCCGCCCGTCCACGACGGCGTACCGCATCCGGGTCCGCCAGCCGAGCCCGTCGTCACCGGGCGACTCCATCACCACGGTCCGCTCGATCCCGCCGATCCGCCGCAGCGTGTCCGACACGACCGTCGCCTTCAGCCGCCGCTGCTCGACGATGTTGGCGTGCTGGAAGTCACAGCCTCCGCACAGCCCCGGTCCGGCGTACGGGCACGGCGGCTCGATCCGCTGCGGGGACGGCGTGAGCACCTGAACCGCGTCCGCGCGCAGGTACTTCGCCGTCTGCTCCGTGATCCGGGCGTGCACCAGCTCGCCCGGCAGCGCGTGCCGCACGAAGACCACCTGGCCCTCGTGCCGTGCCACACAATGTCCCCCGTGGGCGACCGGCCCCACCTCCAGCTCGACAACCGTGCCGACCAGACTGTCCCCGTTGTCCGTCACCGATCTCCTGTCGTCTTGCGGGCGCCGCGCCGTACCTGGCCGGCCACCCGTTCCACCCGGTCCTGCCGCTCCTCGGCTCCCTGCGACGAGAGCAACTGATAAGGAACGGACGTAACCATCACACCAGGTGTGAACAAGAGCCGCCCCTTGAGCCGCAGCGCGCTCTGGTTGTGCAGGAAGTGCTCCCACCAGTGCCCGACGACGTACTCCGGGATGTAGACCATCACGACGTCCCGCGGCGACTGCCGCCGGATGTCGCGGACGTACTGCAGGATCGGCCGGGTGATCTCGCGGTACGGCGAGGCGAGCCGCTTCAGCGGGATCGGGATACCGCGCGCCTCCCAGTCGGCCTGCAGCGCGTCCGACTCGTCGCGGTCGACGTCGACCGTGACGGCCTCCAGTTGGTACGGGCGGGCCGCCTTGGCGAACGCCAGCGCCCGCAGGGTCGGCTTGTGCAGCTTGGAGACCAGCACGATCGAGTGCACCCGGGACGGCAGCATCAGCGGCTCGTCGCCTTCGGCCGCCATCTGCTTGCGGACCGTCTCGTAGTGCCGGCGGATGCCCTTCATCAGCAGGAACAGCACCGCCATCGCGATGATCGCGATGTACGCCCCGAGCAGGAACTTGGTGATCAGCACGATGATCAGCACGACGCCGGTCATTGTCAGCCCGATCGCGTTGATGACCCGGGACCGCATCATCCGGGCCCGCTTCCCCGGGTCCTGCTCGTCCTTCAGCAACCGCGTCCAGTGCCGGACCATACCGGTCTGACTGATCGTGAAGGACACGAAGACGCCGACGATGTAGAGCTGGATCAGCCGCGTGACCTCGGCGTCGAAGGCGACGATCAGGAAGATCGCGAACGCGGCCAGGATGACGATGCCGTTGCTGAACGCGAGCCGGTCACCGCGGGTGTGCAGCTGCCGCGGCAGGTAGCCGTCGCGGGCGAGGATCGAGCCGAGCACCGGGAAGCCGTTGAACGCGGTGTTCGCGGCCAGCACGAGGATCACCCCGGTGGCCGCGGCGACCAGGTAGAAGCCCGGCGAGAAGTGGTCGAAGATGCCTTTCGCCAGCTGGCCGATGACCGGGTCCTGGTGGTAGCCGTCCCCGACCGGTACGCCGTCACGCAGCAACTGATGCGAGGGATCCTCCGCGAACCGCACCTTCATCACGTTCGCCAGTGCGACCACGCTCATCATCATCGTGATCGAGATGCAGCCCAGCAGGAGCAGCGTCGTCGCCGCGTTCCTGCTCTTCGGCTTCTTGAACGCGGGCACACCGTTGCTGATCGCCTCGACACCGGTGAGCGCCGCGGAGCCGGACGAGAACGCCCGCAGTACCAGGAACGCCATCGCCAGGCCGCCCGCTCCTTGCGCGAACGCATCCTCCGGGGCGAGGTCGAGGGCCGCCGTCTCGGCGTTCGGCAGGGTCCCGAACAGCATCCGGCCGAACCCGAACGCGGCCATCCCGAGGATGGCGAGCATGAAGATGTACGTCGGAACGGCGAACGCGGCCCCGGACTCGCGGACACCGCGCAGGTTCATCGTGGTCAGGAAGAGCACTGCGATCACCGCGGCGGTGACCTTGTTGTCCTCCAGCGCCGGGATCGCGGACGCGGCGTACTGCGCGGCCGACGAGATCGACACCGCCACGGTGAGGACGTAGTCGACCAGCAGCGCACTCGCGACCGTCAGCCCGGCGGTCGGCCCCAGGTTGACGTTGGCGACCTCGTAGTCGCCGCCACCGGACGGATAGGCGTGCACGTTCTGCCGGTACGACGCGACGACCACGAGCATCACCAGCGCGACGACGATGGCGACCTTCCAGGAGATCGTCAGCGCGGTCAGACCGGCCAGCGACAGGGTCAGGAAGATCTCGTCCGGGGCGTAGGCGACCGAAGACAGAGCGTCGCTGGCGAACACGGGCAGGGCGATCCGCTTCGGCAGCAGCGTCTCGCCGAGCTGGGTGCTGCGCAGTTTCCGACCGAGCAGCAGCCGCTTGCTGATGTCGCCTAGAGCAGGAGTCACACCGGTGATGTTAGAGGGCCCCTGAGGTCGGTGTAGCGTCTATCCCTGCCGAACCGAGCAGCAGGCCCGTACGGGGCGAGGAGTGATCAGCGAGTGCACGTCGTCATCATGGGCTGCGGCCGCGTCGGATCGACGCTGGCACGCGGTCTGGAGAAGCGCAGCCACACGGTCGCGATCATCGACCAGGCGGCCGACGCGTTCCGCCGGCTGAGTCCGAACTTCACCGGCCGGACCATCGTCGGGATGGGATTCGACCGCGAGGTGCTGATCGAGGCCGGCATCGAGGACGCCGAGGCGTTCGCCGCAGTCTCGAACGGCGACAACTCGAACATCCTGGCCGCCCGCGTGGCCCGGGAGACGTTCGGGATCGGGAACGTGGTCGCCCGGATCTACGACCCGGGTCGGGCCGAGGTGTACCAGCGGCTCGGCATCCCCACCGTCGGCACCGTTCGCTGGACCGTCGACCAGATGATGCGTCGGCTGCTCCCCGAAGGCTCCGAGCCGGAGTGGCGGGACCCGTCCGGCAGCGTCCGGCTGGCCGAGGTGCACGTCCACGCGGAGTGGATCGGCCGCCCGGCGTTCGACATCGAGAAGGCCACCGGCGCCCGGGTCGCGTTCCTGACCCGGCTCGGCGAGGGCCTGCTGCCCCGGGCCGACACCGTCATCCAGGAAGGTGACCTGGTGCACGTCGTGATGCTGGAGCGCAACGCCGCGGCGGTCGAGGCCCAGCTCGGCGCGAAACCTGAGGAGCTGTGATGCGGGTAGCCATCGCCGGAGCCGGGAACGTCGGTCGTTCGATCGCCGCCGAACTGCTGGAGAACGGCCACGAGGTGCTGCTGATCGACAAGGACCCGCGGGCGATCAAGGCCGAGTCGGTACCGCGCGCCGAGTGGCTGCTCGCCGACGCGTGCGAGCTGTCCTCGCTCGAAGAGGCAGCGCTGCAGCGCTGCCAGGTGGCGATCGCCAGCACCGGTGACGACAAGGTCAACCTGGTGGTCTCACTGCTCGCCAAGACCGAGTTCGGCGTCCCGCGGACCGTTGCCCGGGTCAACCATCCGCGCAACGAGTGGATGTTCAACGAGGCCTGGGGTGTCGACGTGTCGGTGTCCACACCGCGGATCATGTCGGCGCTGGTCGAGGAAGCGGTGTCGGTCGGCGACCTGGTCCGGCTGTTCACCTTCCGCCAGGGCGACGCGAACCTGGTCGAACTGACGCTGCCCGAGGACTCCCCGATGATTGGCCAGCGCGTCGGCGACATCGACTGGCCGCTGGACACCGCCCTGGTCGTCATCCTCCGCGAGGGCCGCGTACTGCGCCCCGACCTCGAAGGCACGCTCGAACTCAACGACGAACTGCTGTTCGTGGCAGCCGACGAGACCGAGGAACAACTCGAGGACATGCTGTCCCCGCACCACCGCAAGGCGCCGGAGGCGCAGTAAGACAACAGAACTGGCAGCCGCCAACCAGACACCGCTCAGCGGCGGCCGCCTCCGGCGGTGCGCGCGCCAGGCGGCGCGCGAGTGCTGTGGCTATTCGGGTAGCAGTACTCGCACCAAAGGACGCCGCTACGCGGCGACTGCCTTTCGCCGCCTCCGGCGGTATGCGCGCCAGGCACCACCGGGCCGACCCCAGCGGCGCCGAGTGCTGTCGCGATTCGGGTAGTAGCACTCGCACCAAAGTGACGCCGCTCCTCGGCGGCCGCCTTCTCGCCGCCTTCGGCGGTGCGCGTCAGGCGCCAGCGGGCAAACGCCGACGGCGCCGAGTGCTGCGGCGATCCCGGTATTGGCACTCGCACCAAGGGGACGCCTCTACTCGACGGCTTCCCTCTGCCGCCTCCGGCGCGTGCACGGTCGAGCGAGGGTCAATGTGATGTCGGTGGCGCCAAGAGATTAGCCGCGAAATACACAACCGCCGACCGATCGTTCAACCCGCTGACGACCGACCCGCTTCCGGTCGTCCGTCGAGTCGTGGGGATTGGTTGTGTTTCAGAGCCTTGATCCACGGCTCGGCGTGAGGGGCGGGCGCCGAATTACACGACTCGGCGGACGGGGCAGGGTGAGGAGCCAGGTGGTGGCAGTGCCGGAGGGCGATGTGGGTGTGGAGCCAAGTGCAATGGGTCGCCCGACGAGGTGGAGACGGCCGGCGCGGCACGTCTGACTGCCCTTCACATCCGCAGCGGCTCCAGTCTCCTGACGTTCCCCCGCAGCGGCTCCAGCTCCGCCGGGGCCGTCCGCCGCACTGCGGTCCGCGCCCCGCCGGAGGCGGCCAACAAGACAGCCGCCGCGAAGCGGTGACCGCCCGCAGGCGCCCACCCCCCCAGCACCTCCAGCTCCGCCAGAGCCGTTCACCGCACTCCAGTCCGCGCCCCGCCGAAGGCGGCCAGCACGACAGCCACCGCGAAGCGGTGACCCGCCCCTGCCGCTCGTGCCCCCGGTGGCTCCAGCTGCGCCAGGGCCGTGCGTCGCAGTGCAGCTCGCGCTCCGCCGAAGGCGGCCAACAGGACAAGCCGCCGCGAAGCGGTGACCGCCCGCTGGGGCGCCGACACCCCCAGTACCTCCAGCTCCGCCGGGGCCGTCCGCCGCACTCCAGTCCGCGCGCCGCCGAAGGCGGCCAACAGGACAGCCTCCGCGAAGCGGTGACCGCCCGCAGGCGCCCACCCCCCCCAGCACCTCCAGCTCCGCCGGAGCCGTCCACCGCACTCCAGTCCGCGCGCCGCCGAAGGCGGCCAACAGGACAGCCTCCGCGAAGCGGTGACCGCCCGCAGGCGCCCACCCCCCCCAGCACCTCCAGCTCCGCCGGAGCCGTCCACCGCACTCCAGTCCGCGCGCCGCCGAAGGCGGCCGACAAGACAGCCCCGCGAAGCGGTGACCTTTTGGTGGGGCGAAGGTGGGTTCAGGCCTTTTCTTCTTCGCGCTTTTTCTCGGGTTGGGTGCCGCGGAGCATGTGGGCGAAGGTGTCCTTGACCTCGTCCCACTTCTCGGGCGGCATCGAGCCGCGCAGGACCTTGTAGGCCACCCAGAGCGTGAGGGCGTAGAACGGCAGGCCGAGCGCGATCTTCGCGATGCCGAGCGCGTTCACGTTGTGGGCCAGGTACAGCGGCACCATGACGGACAGGCGGATCGCGACCTGGGCGGCGAACACGATCGTCACCCGGTTGAGGCCGCGGAACAGGTCCGCGTCCTGACGCCAGGCGAGCCAGGTCTGGGTGATCACGCCGTACAGCAGGCCGAACAGCGGGTACCGGGTCACGATGGTCACGAAGTACAGCAGGCCGTAGCCGGCGTTCAGCAGGATGCCGGGCAGGAAGGCGTCCTGCGCCTGGCCGGTCTTGTTGGCGGTCCAGGCGGAGATCCCGACGCCGATGAAGCCGGCGATGACGCTTGCGATGGGTTTGCGCCGGACCAGCCGGAACAGCGCCACCACTCCGGCCGCGGACAGCGCGACGATCAGCGCGAGCTTCAGGTTGTGGTCGCTGAACCCGTACACCATGGTGAACGCGATCCACGGCAGGCCGACGTCGACCAGCATGCCGACCCAGCTGCCGATCCCCTGGGAAGTGGTCTTCGATGCCGGTCGGTCCGCGGCCGGCGCGTCCTCGGTCGTCTCGCGCCCGGGCTCAGCCATGGGCTGCCTGCGGACGCAGTTCGTAGCGGGGGTTGAACATCACCCGGTCGCCGTCGACGACGCCGATCCGGCCGGAGGCGATCAACTCCGAGCCGGCGTGGATGCCGCCGATCTTGCGGCGGCCGAGCCAGATCAGCTTGACCGTGCCGGTCCCGTCGTACAACTCACCCTCCAGTGCCGGTACGCCGCCGCGTGGGCTGAACGTGATGGTGCGCAGCGTGCCGTACAACGTGACGAGCTCCCGGTCGTGGCAGCCGGTGATGGAGCGCGCGCCGCAGTCGTGCGCGAAGTCCTGGAGGACCTCCGCGTCCTGCTGGTCGCGGTCCCCGGCCAGGCCGCGGAAGGCACGCTTCCACAGCCCCGCGGGTTTGTTGCTACCCATGACTTCGAGTGTAGTCCGCTCAGGCCTCTTCGGGCGCGTTCGGCTGGGCACCCGGCGGCAGCCGCAGCGGCAGCGACTCGCGGACCGCCATCGGCTCGCTCCCGCGCACCACGACGACGTTGCGCAGCGTGGCCTCCATCGGCTCGGCGGCGTCCGGCTCGACCGCGGCGCGGCCGAGGACCGTCGCGCGGAGCAGCCAGCGCGGACCGTCCACGCCGATCACCCGGGAGGTCTGGCTGAAGACCTGGCCCTCCGGGTCCTCGACCGGGACGACCAGCACCAGCTCGGTGCCGAACGGTCCGTCGGTCTCGGACGCCGTACCGCCCATCTTGGCGGCCTCGTCCATGATCTCCTGGCGTACTTCGTCCCAGATGCCGGTGGTCTTCGGCGCCGCGAACGCCCGCAGCTCGAGCGCGGAGTCGTCCAGCATCAGCAGCACCGCCTGCACCACCCCGCTCTGCTCGTCGACCTGCAGGCCCAGCTCCATCCCCGGCAGGCCGGTCACGACCAGCGCGCCCAGGTCGATCCGCTCCTCCGCCTCCAGATCGGCGGCGTCGACCTCCGTCGAGTCGAACGGACCCTCGGCGCGGACGTCCGCGGCGGTCTCCTCGACGGTCTCGCTCGTCTCGGGCTCGTCGTTCTTGCCCTTGCGGCGGAAGATCACAGCTGTTGCCTACTTCCTTGGTCTTTGTACGTCGTGCAGCGCCTCATACAGCGCCGTAGTCTCGCGCATCCGGCAGGTCAACGGGTGCACCTGCTCAGCGTGTCACATCCCCGAAGCCACCCGTCGACCCGTGTCCTCCGTCACCCCTAGCGGAGCCGGGCAGCGAGGTCACCTCGACGAAGCCGGCGTTCTCCACCTGCTGGATCACCAGCTGCGCGATCCGGTCGCCGCGGCGCACCGTCACCTCGGCGTGCGGGTCGAGGTTGATCAGGCAGACCTTGATCTCCCCGCGGTACCCGGCGTCGACGGTCCCCGGCGCGTTGACGATCGAGACGCCGTGCTTGGCGGCCAGCCCGGAGCGCGGATGCACGAAGGCGGCGTACCCGTTCTGCAGGGCGATCGCGATGCCGGTGCCGACCAGGCCGCGCTCCCCCGGCTTCAGGGTCAGGTCGGCGGCCGCCACGAGGTCCGCGCCGGCGTCGCCGGGATGCGCGTACGTCGGCAGCGGGAGGTCGGGGTCGAGTCGCTGGATCAGTACCTCGGTCACGAGAGGCGACCCTATCGAGCGGCCCGGACGGCCCACGTGCCAGGCTGGGTCCGTGGGTACGTATCGCGAGAGTCTGCGGGTTCCGGTGTCGTGGTGGATCATCGCCGCCGCCGCGGTGGCCACGCTGTTCGTCATCGTCGCCGTCCCGGCCGGGGAGATCGCCGGCGCCGTCGTCGGCGGGCTCGCCGCGGTGCTGCTGCTGGCGATGTTCCTGCGGTACGGCGGTGCGCGCGTCGAGGTCGACGAGCGGCAACTGCGGGCCGGGCGCGCGGCGATCGACCGGCAACACCTGGGCACTGTCGAGGCGCTGACCGGCGAGGACGCCCGGCGGGCCTTCGGGCGCGACTGCGACCCCAAGGCGTACCTCGTCCTGCGCAGCTACCTGCCCGGGGCCGTGCGGGTGCAGATCACCGATCCAGGCGACCCGGCGCCGTACTGGGTGATCGCCACGCGGCACCCCGATCGATTGGCTGCCGCTCTCAGCGGGCACAGCGTGGGAAGATCCTGACTGTCTGTCAGGAGTCGCGTTAGGAGGGCGCAGTGGTCGGAGCGAAGATCGGCTGGAAGCTGGTGCAGGCCGCGTTCACGCTGGTGGTCGGTCTGGCCGCGAGCAAGGCGGTCAGCACGGCCTGGAAACTCGGCCGGGGCGGGAAGCCGCCGAAGGACGGCGAAGGCGGTTACGTCGAGGTGATCGCCTGGGCGGCCGCCAGCGGCGCGGCAGCCGCGGTGGCGAAGCTGTTCGCCGAGCGACAGGCGGCGGCGTACTACCTGAAGTCCACCGGCCACCCGCCGCCGGGCTGGGCGCAGGACGCCACCGAGCGCCTCGTCAAGGGCACCGACACCGGGTTGGTGAAGAAGCCGGACTGAGGCGGACATGCGACAGCGGGACCGGCCCACGACGTGGGAAGGTCCCGCTGCTGCTGTGTGACGAGGTGTTGGATTGTGAACTCGCTGCGCTCGTTCACGAGGGCGCGGGCGTCAGGCTGCGCAGTCGCGGCAGATCAGCTGCCCGTTCTTCGTTTCGGCGAGCTGGCTGCGGTGGTGAACCAGGAAGCAGCTCGAACAGGTGAACTCGTCGGCCTGGCGCGGGAGGACCCGGACCGCCAGCTCCTCGTGGCTCAGGTCGGCGCCGGGCAGCTCGAAGCTCTCCGCGGCCTCGGCCTCGTCCTCGTCGACCTTGCCGGAGTTCTTGTCGTGACGGCGAGTCTTCAGCTCCTCGATCGACTCCTCGGAAGCGTCCTCGTCGGTCTTGCGCGGGGCGTCGTAATCAGTCGCCATGGTGTTTCCCTGCCCTCTTCGTACCCGTGGTGTTGCCTGCTGAGCCCTTGAACGGGTAGAGCGGCCGAGAAATTCCGCGTCGGAGCACCGCGCTGAATCTTCGTCCCCCGAAACCCTTGACAGCCAGGCCGGGATCGGCAATCACCGTTCCCGAGGACGGGATTGTGCCCTATAAAGGTCCGCAATGCACGACTGGGTCCATGCTGTGACCAGCGTGTCGCCACAAATGTCAGCAGCGAACATCAGAATGCTCGTGAGTGCGCGCTACTGCGCAGAAATGAGCATTCAACGACACTTACGCGCGCAAAGGGTTCGCCGCGGCCAACAGGTCGTGGAACGGCCCGAACAGCTCCGGACTCGCCGCGATCGACATCTCCGGCGACACCGGCGCCCCGTTCAGCCCGCCGACCCGGGCCCCGGCCTCGGCCGCGATCAGGGCGCCCGCGCCGTAGTCCCACGGGTTCAGCCCGCGCTCGAAGACCGCGTCCAGCCGGCCGCAGGCCACGTAGCACAGGTCGATCGCGCCGACCCCGATCCGGCGGATGTCGCGGACCTTGGTGATCAGGTGCTGGATCACCTCGGCCTGCACCTGCCGGCGCACCGGGTCGTACCCGAACCCGGTCCCGACCAGGGCCTGGCTCAGGTCGGTCGCCCCCGACACCTGGATCGGCTTGCCGTCGGCGAACGCGCCACCGCCCAGCGTCGCGGTGAACACCTCGCCCTTCGGCGCGTCCACCACCACGCCCGCGACGGTCTCCCCGCCGTACTCGACCGCGATCGAGACGGCGTACGTCGGGAGGTCGTAGAGATAGTTGACCGTGCCGTCGATCGGGTCGACGACCCAGCGCACCCCGCTGGTGCCGACCACGTCGTCGCCCTCCTCACCGAGGAACGAGTCGTCCGGCCGGGCCTGCAGCACGCGCGCCCGGATCAGCTCCTCGGACTCGCGGTCGACCGCGGTCACGACGTCGGTGAGCGTGCTCTTGGTGTCGGCGACCGTGATCGTGCCGCGGCGGCGTTCGACGATCAGGTGCGCCGCCTCCTCCGCCACCTCGACGGCCAGCTTGAGCAGGTCCTGCGGGCTTTCCGGGGAGGAGGTCATACGGCTTCCTTCTGAGGAGTGGGTCGGCGCAGCGGTGGGCAGCAGTCGTGGCGGCAGTCGTCCCAGGCCGGGCCGAGCTTGCCGACGCACGGCCGGGCAGGCTGCTCGCCGCGCTCGGCCGCGGCCCGCTCGACCACCAGGTCGCGGAGCATCGTGACGAACTTCTCGTCGGTTCCCGGCGTCGCGGCACGGGCCATCGGCAGCCGGAGCTTCTCGGCGGTCTTCGCGGCCTCGGTGTCGAGGTCGTAGATGACCTCCATGTGGTCGCTCACGAACCCGATCGGTACGACGGCCACGCCGGGCACACCGTCCGCGGCCAGCACCTCGAGGTGCTCGTTCACGTCCGGCTCCAGCCACGGCACCTGCGGCGGACCCGACCGCGAGCAGTAGACGAGGTCGGTACGCCTCGTCTGCCCGGTACGGCGCTCGAGCTCCGCGGTGATCGACGCGGCGACGTCCAGGTGCCAGTCGACGTACCCGTTGCCGTCCGGACCGCTGGTGGCGTTCATCGCGGTCGGGATGGAGTGCGTCACGTAGGCGATCGCGGAACCGTCCGGGAGCTTGCTCAGTGCCTCGGCGGTCGACTCCACGAACGAGCCGACGAAGCCGGGGTGGTTCGCGTAGTGGCGGAGCTTGTCGATCCGTGGCGCGCCGGGGATCTCGCGGGCGGCGTCCTCGAGGTTCTCCCGGTACTGCCGGCAGCCGGAGTACGACGGGTACGCGGACGTGACGATCACCACGGCACGACGTACCCCGTCGGCGGCCATCTCGCGCATCGTGTCGGTCAGGTACGGCGCCCAGTTGCGGTTGCCCCAGTAGATCGGCAGGTCCAGCCCGATCTCGTCGAACGACTCCCGCAGCGCCTTCAGCAGCTCACGGTTCTGGTCGTTGATCGGGCTTCTGCCGCCGAACGCGTAGTAGTGCTCGCCGACCTCCTTCAGCCGCTCGTCCGGGATCCCGCGACCGCGGGTCACGTTCTGCAGGAAGGGCAGGACGTCGTCGGGCTTCTCGGGGCCACCGAAGGAGAGCAGGAGCACAGCGTCGTACGGGGGTGCAGCAGGCGACATATTCCAAGCTTCTCAGACGGACAGAAGCTAAGCTGCTCCCGGTCTCTCATGCTCAAGCCTTACTACCACCTCATGCGCCGTCCCGGCGCCGGCGCGTTCTTCAGCGCCGGCATCCTCGGGCGGATGCCGATCTCGATGATCGGTCTCGGCATCGTCATCCTGATCGCCCAGGAGAGCGGCTCGTACGGTCTGGCCGGCGCGGTCTCCGGCGTGGCCGTGATCGCCGGTGCGCTGACCGGTCCGGTCCAGGGCCGGCTGGTCGACCGGTTCGGCCAGCGGTCGCTGATCCTGATCGGCTCGGTGCTCTGCACGGTCGCGCTGGCCGCGCTGCTCGTCGCGGTGCGTGCCGACGCGTCGCACTGGGTGCTGTACCTGCTGTCGTTCCTTGCCGGAGGCACCCGTCCGCAGGTCGGGTCGTTCGTCCGGGCGCGCTGGACGCATCTCCTGGGCCGCGGGCGCGCACTCCAGACAGCCTTCGCGCTGGAGGCGGTCGGCGACGAGGTCGTCTTCATCGTCGGCCCGGTCCTGGCCACCGCGCTCGCCACCGAGGTCAGCCCGTACGCCGGGCTCGCCGCGGCCGGCGTACTCGGACTGGCCGGTGGTATCTGGCTGGCCATGCTGCGCGCGTCCGATCCGCCGGGCCGTGGCAAGTCGGACGGCACCGAGCAGGCGCCACTCCCGTGGTTGTCGATCCTGCTGCTCAGCCTGATCGGTCTCGGCCTCGGGGCGACGCTGGGCGGCGCCGAGGTGATCACGGTGGCGTTCACGACCGAGAAGGGCAAAGCCGGGCTGGCGGGCGTCGTCCTGGCAGTCTGGGCGTTCGGCAGTCTGCTGGCGGGGCTCTGGTACGGCTCGGTGCATTGGCGGGCGCCGGTCGAGCGCCGGTTGCTGCTCGGGACGATCGCGCTGGCCATCACGCTGGCCCCGCTCCCCTGGGTCAACAGCATCTGGCTGCTCGGTGTCGTGCTGTTCTGCTGCGGGATGACGATCGCCCCGACGATGGTCGCGGTCACCGCGTGTGTCGAGGAGTGGGTGCCGCCGGAGCGCCTGACCGAGGCGATCACCTGGACCGTCACGGGCATCCTGCTCGGCGTCGCACCGGGCAACGCGGCGGCCGGCCACGCGGTCGACCTCTGGGGCCCGTCGGACGCCTACTGGGTGCCCTTCGGTGTCGGCATCGCGTGCGCGATCGTCGCCGCGATCTCGATCACCTTCGCCCGCCCGAAGGAACGCTTCGCCCACAACTAACGCCGCGTCCGACAGCCCCACCTTTGGTGGGTGGGCGTCCGAGATTCAGGGTTTGCGTCCCGGATCTCGGTCGTCAACCCAGCATCTCGGACGTCTACCCACCAGCGGGGCGGTGACGGGTGGTGCGCGTTTAGGGTTGCTTCTCCAGTTAGGGGAGGTGTGAGGGTGGTGGGTATGGACCACTCGATCGGTGCGGTGGCGCGGCTCGCCGGCGTCTCGGTGAAGACCGTGCGGCACTACTCCGACCTCGGGCTGCTGACGTCGCGCCGTACCGCGGCCGGCCATCGGCGGTACGACGACGCGGCCGTCGGACGGCTGCGCCTGATCCGGACGTTGCGTGCCCTCGACCTGGATCTGCCGACGATCCACGCCGTACTGCGCGAGGAGCGTTCGCTCGCCGAGGTCGCGGCGGCACACGCCGAGGCGCTGGCGATCCAGCTCCGTACGCTGCAACGGCAGCACGCCCTGCTCACGGTCCTCGCCCGTCATCCCGAACTGGAGGACCTCCACATCATGACCGAACAGTCCGAGCAGGAGCGCCGTGCGCTGATCGCCGACTTCCTCGACACGACCCTCGGCGGCACCGACCCCGCGATCCGCCAGAACCTCACGCCGGTCCTGGCCGACGACCCGGACCCGGCCCAGGTCGAGGCCTGGCTGGAGCTGACCGAGCTGCTCTCCTCGGAGACCTTCCGTACGTCGGTACGCCGCCTCGTCACCGGCTACCACGCCCTCGCCGGAGACGACCCGCTCCGGGCCGATCCGGAACTGCGCGGCCGGCTGATCGAACTCCGTCGTACCGAGGGCGGACCGCGATGGCAGCGCTACCTGGAACTGGTTGCCGTGGTCAACGGCTGGATAATCCCGTCGCAACTAGCGGGCTGACGCTCCTATCGTTGGCGCATGAGCCGCGCCCCGGACGTCGACTACTCAGCCACCTCCGCCCGCCCGGACTGGAGCGCGCTCCCGCAGGCCGTGCGCGAGGCACTCGCCGATGCCCTCGGCAGCCGGATCACGGCCGTCTCGCCACCCGTCAGCACTGGCTTCACCGGAGGCTTCGCAGCGCGCGCCGAGCTGACCGACGGCCGCCAGGTCTTCATCAAGGCGGCTCAGCAGGGCCTGCACGCCTACAACGCGTACCAGCGTGAGGCCGAGGTCGTCCCGCAGCTGCCGAGCGCCGTGCGGGCCCCGGTCATCGTCACGACAGCACGAGCCGACGACTGGTTCGCGGTCGTGTCGGAGTGGATCGACGGGCGGATGCCGGGGACGCCGTGGACCGCCGAGGACTTCGAGCGCGCCACCGCGGTCTGCGAGGTGACGGCCGAGGCGCTGCGGCCGAGTCCGTTGGAGGGGTTGGACCGTTTCTTCGATCTGGTCCGTGACGACGTGAAGGTGCCGGCGCAGATCCTCGCGGGTGAGCGCCAACTGCCGGCGCGCCTGCAGGAGTGGGTGCCGCGCGTGCTGCCGGAGCTCGCCGACCTGGTGACCTTGGCGCCGGAAGTCCTCGTCGGCGACACCGCCGCCCATTCGGACCTGCGCCCGGACAACCTCCTGATCGACAACGCCGGTGTCTGCTGGACAATCGACTGGAACTGGCTGACGCTCGGCCCGCGCTGGATCGACTGGGTCGGCCTGCTGCCGATCGCCCAGCACCAGGGCATCGACACCTTCACCGCGATCACGCGTAACCCGCTCACCGCCGACGTACCGAAGGATCACCTGGACTGCTTCGTGGCCGTGATCGCCGCGTACATGCTGAAGAACCCGGACCTCCCGCCGCCGCCGGGCTGCACGCCGGCGCTGCGCGAGCACCAGCGGCTGTACGCGTGGACATTCCTGGACTGGCTCGCCGTACGGCGGAACTGGCCTACCGTGGAGGTATGACCAAGGCTCCCACCAGCA